>VYGS01000134.1:0-23967 GCA_009841725.1 Gammaproteobacteria bacterium | reverse complement strand
CCTGGCCCTTCTCTCCGAGTTGACGGAGCTTCTGTCCGACAGTATTTGCAACCTCGCCCCCGATTCCGGTATCAACCTCATCAAAAATCATGGTCGGTGCCCGCGATTGCCTCGCAAGCACGACCTGGATTGCAAGGGAGATTCTGGACAACTCTCCGCCGGAAATCGTCCTGTTCAGGGGTTGTGCAGGCATTCCGGGATTGCCCGAAGCCCGAAACTCGACCGATTCAGCGCCATGGCGCGTCAGCCCGTCGCCTTCCTCCGGTATCAAGGCGATCTCGAAGCATCCCCCCTGCATGCCAAGTCGATGGATTATATCCGAAATGTCTTCCTGGAGGGGACGGGCTGCCTTGCACCGATTTTTGCTGACTGTCCTGCAAAGCCCGCGGTAGCGGGCGATCCCTTCGTCCAGTTCCCTTTGAAGTCGTTTCATTTCAGTCTGGGGGCTCTTCATGCCATCGAGCTCCATCTGCAGGCGCTGCATGTGCTCTGCAAGCTGGTCGGGCTGAATCCTGTGCTTTCTGGCAAGGCCGTGATATTGCGACAGCCTGTCCTCGAGAGCCCGGAGGGCTTCAGGATCCAGTTCACTGTCATCGAAGACCGGGACAAGCTGCTTGGCGGATTCCTCGATATTGATTTGCGCTTCCATCAACATTTTCCGGATCTCCGCCAGCTCCGGCGCATATTCGACCAGAGGGTCGAGCCGGTTGATGTGCCTGAGCAGGGTGCTGTTGACCCCGTTTGAAGTTTCGCCGTACAGCTGATCGTGATTCTCGGATGCCGCGGAAACCAGTTCCATCTGATGGTTGGCCCGGCGATGCCGAGCCTCCAATTCTTCCCATTCGCCGGGTTTCGGGGCCAGGCGGTCGAGTTCCTCCAGTTGAAAATTGAGGATTTCCAGGCGCTCCTCTCCAGCCTGGCTTCGATCCCGAAGTTCCTGGATTTGCCGCTGAAGATCCCGTACCGCGTCATGGCGCTTGGCGACATCGGCCATGATTTCCGCATTGCCGGCTGCCGCATCGAGCAGGTCTCTCTGAACACTTCTTTTCAGGAGGGAAAGATGTTCGTGCTGGCCGTGAATGTCGACGAGAAATCCTCCGAGCTCCTTGAGTTGGGAAGCCGTAGCCGCGTGACTGTTGATGAATCCCCGGCTTGATCGGCCTCTGCGAAGAACCCTTCTGACAATGCAGTCGGTACTGTCGTCCATGCCGCGCTCACGAAGCCACTCAAGCGCGGGATGGCCCTCGGCCAGCGTGAATCCCGCCTGGAGTTCTGCCGAATCCTGTCCGTAGCGAATTCGAGAAGCTTCGGAACGATCTCCCAGAAGAACATTGATCGCGTCAACGATGAGGGATTTTCCGGAACCGGTTTCCCCCGTGACGGTGGTAAAGCTCGCCTCGAATTCGATTTCCAGGCGCTCCGCGATGGCAAACTGGCGGATTTCAAGCCAGTCGATCATTCTAGCCGTGCCAACCGAGCTTGTTGTAGAGTGTTTCGAAATAGTTGAATCCGGTGGACTTGACCAGCTTCAATTTGCGTTTCGCCATGGAGATGTCGATGATTTCCGATCCGGTAAGCTGCAGCAGCATGACACCGTCGACGGCGAGGTTGGGAGGGAATTCGTTCGGCTCTATTTCGGAAATCCGGATCTTGTCCGTCTCGGACAGCAGGATCGGGCGGTTGCTCAAGGTGTGCGGACAGATCGGCGAGAGGCAGATAACCGGCAAGTCCGGATAGATGATCGGTCCGCCCGCCGACAGCGCGTACGCGGTCGACCCGGTCGGCGTGGACAGGATCAGGCCATCGCCCCTCGGCTTGGCGACATAATGATCGTTCACATGAATCCGAAATTCGATCAGGCGGCCCATGTTGCCCTTGGACAGGACAATGTCATTCAGCGCGGTGCTGGAGAGGATCTCCTTTCCGGCTCTCATTACCCGGCACTTGAGCAGGGTCCGCTGCTCGATGTGGTAGGCGCCTTGCAGAATGGGTCCCAGGGCCGTTTCAAAACCGGAAATCGGGATGTCCGTGAGAAATCCCAGCCTGCCCAGATTGATTCCGACAGCCGGAACGCCGTATCCCGACAATTCTCGGGCTACGCTCAGCATTGTCCCGTCGCCCCCGACCACGATCGCAAGATCGAGCAACTTGTCCGGAGAGACGTTTTCATCCTCCAGACGCATTCCCTTGATCTGGGAGGATGTGGTGTGTCCAAGATAGACCGCGAGACCATTGTCCTCGAGAAATTTCCTGACCTGATTGACGGCGTCTGCGACGCTGCTGTCATTGAATTTCCCGAAAAGGCCTATATTTTTGATATGCACGGCGATATATGCGGCTTGAAGGGCTATTATACATTCAAGAATTCGGGGTGCAAGAATGCCGGTTCCAGACGAATCGGGCATGTTCAGGATTGTGAAATGACGAGTGAAATCGAATCGGAAAATCCGAATCTGGGCTGTGAGGAAATTCCCGGAGACCGGTGCGCCGAGAGTGATCGCCATCACCGCTTGGGCAGCACTGAAACGACATCCGAAACAAGGATGTATAATCCGGGAAAAGACTGGATTGACCGGACGGCATGGGTCAGTCGGGTCAATCTTATCGGGTGCATGGGCTTGAAGCGCGTTTCATGACGGGAATTGATCAAATCGCATTGAGCGACAGGGCGAAATTCGTTCTTGACAGGCTGGTCCGGCACTACATCGACGAGGGTGTTCCGGTCGGCTCGAGGACCCTGTCAAGACATCCGTCTTTGGTACTCAGTTCGGCATCGATACGAAATGTCATGGCCGATCTTGAGGAATGCGGACTGATCAAGTCGCCCCATACCTCTTCCGGGCGGATTCCGACGGTCAAGGGCTATCGTTTCTTCATAAACCGGCTACTCAAGTCCGGCCCGGTCGATGAGCGGTCCATCCAGAAATTTTCCGGACGATTCGAGGGGGTTGCCGATCCGGCCAGCATTCTCGCAAGTGCCACAGAAATGCTGTCCCAGATTACCTCGTTCGCGGGCATCCTCTCGACCCCGGACTTCGACAAGGCGTGCATTCGACAGATCGAGTTTCTCAAGCTGTCGCAAAAGCGGGTTCTGGCGATCCTGGTCACCAAGGACGGGCAGGTCCAGAACAAGGTGCTGTCGACCGACAGGGAATACAGCAACTCCGAACTGGTCGAGGCGGCTAACTTCTTCAACGAGAAGTACAGTGCGAAAAGTCTGTCGCTGGTGCGTCGCGAACTGTTGAAACTGATGAAGAAGGATCGCAGAAAAATGCAAAAGGAGATGGAAACCGCGGTCAGGATGGCCGGTCAGCTGTTCGAGCAGGACGACACCGTATCGGAACATGTTCTGATCAGCGGCGAGAGCAACCTGCTGTCGATTTCGGATTTTGCCGAAGCCGACCGGCTGAAGGAACTGTTTGAAACCTTCAGGACCAAGAAAATCCTGTTCGACCTGCTCCAAAACAGCATATCGGAATCAGGGATCACGATCTTCATTGGAGAGGAATCCGGTGTCGAACCGCTTCGTGATTGCAGTTTGATCTCAGCGCCCTACAAGCTCGATAACCAGACGGTCGGAGTTTTGGGGGTGATCGGGCCCACGCGCATGCAGTACGAGGAAGTCATCAATACTGTCGACATAACGGCCCAGATTGTCAGCAATGCGCTAAGCATGCACGGCCCGGCCTAGCTGTTGGTAGCCGAGTGTGGAGGCGGAAGCAAAGCCGGATTCGCTGTTCGAGCAGCTGGAACCGCTCAGGCGGTGGCCGATTCATCAGTGGTCGCCCGCGCAAACGGATGACATCGGCCTTTACATTGACCGTTCCGGCAAATGGTATTACCGGGGATCGGAGATTGCACGAAGGCGCATGGTCAAGCTTTTCGCCTCTTTGCTGCGCATGGAGGATGCGGAATATTTTCTCATCACTCCGAAGATCAGGTACCGGGTTCGTGTCGAGGAATGTCCATTCCTCGCCGTCGATATCCAGACCGAGGGACAGGGGGACGGGTTGTGCATTCATTTTCGCACCAACATGGACGATGTCGTACGGGTCGACAGAGAGCATCCCCTGACCGTTGAGCTCAATCCCGAAGCCGGCACGGTACTGCCGACAGTGCTGGTGAGGAACGGCTTGCGAGCGAAGCTGACCCGGGCGGTCTACTACAGCCTCGCGGAGCTGGCCTCTCCCGGCCCCGGGAAGTGGGACGACGACGCTTCATCCTTTCATGTCCGGAGCAATGGCGAACTGTTCCGGATCGGATAGCGCGGGCGGGGCGACATCCGCATCCTGTCTCGAGTATGCTCTTTTCTTTACATGAAACGGGATTGTCGTACAATACTTTGCGTAATTCGTGCTGACTTCTTAACCATTCGACGGGAACAACGATGAGCTGGCAGAAAAACCTTTTGCGTGTGGACCTGACACGGGGCATGGTTTCAACTGAACCCCTGAACATGGAATGGGCTCATGACTACCTTGGTGGTCGAGGGCTTGCAACCCGGTATCTGTATGAAGAAATGGATCCCCAGGCGGATCCTCTGGGGCCGGATAACGTGTTGATCTTTGCGAACGGTCCGTTGGGGGGAACCATGGCATCGACCAGTGGCCGCTACGTTGTGGTCACGAAAGGCCCCTTGACCGGCGCAGTGGCCTGCTCCAACTCAGGCGGGAAATTCGGCGCCGAGATGAAATATGCGGGTTTTGATCTGCTGGTGATCACCGGCAGATCGGAGCGGCCGGTTTATCTGAACATTACCAACAATCGTGCCGAACTCCTGCCGGCAGACGAAATCTGGGGACAGAGCGTGTGGCATGCCGATGAATGGATTCGCAAGAAGCACCAGGAACCGGAAATGAAAGTTGCCGCGATCGGCGTATCCGGAGAGCAGGGTGTGCGCTACGCCTGTGTCGTCAACGACCTGCATCGCGCTGCAGGAAGATCCGGTGTCGGGGCGGTCATGGGGAGCAAGAATCTCAAGGCGATCGCGGCCCGGGGAAGCCTCGGGGTTTGCAACGAGAATCCTGAGCGGTTCATGGCCGAGATCCGAAAGGCCAACGGTGTTCTGCATGGCAGTGGAAATCGTCGTGGGCTCATGCGCTATGGTACGCATGCAATGCTCGACAGCATGCAGGAGTTCGGGGGGCTTCCAACCCGCAACTTTCAGGATGTGACGTTTGAAGGTGCAGCCAGCATCGATCATGAATCGGTGACGAAAAAGAACCGGAACGGGCACACCAACCTGATCCGCAACGCGGCCTGCTTCGGATGCACCATCGGATGTGGACGCATCGCCCATATCGACCCGAATCACTTCAGCGTAAAGGATCGGCCCGAGTACTGGATCGCCTCGGGCGGACTGGAATATGAAACGGCCTTTGCTTTTGGCCCCGTTGTCGGTATCGACGATCTCGATGCGCTGACATTCGCAGGATACATGATGAACGAGCATGGCATGGATCCCATATCGTTCGGTGTGACTCTGGCGGCGGCGATGGAATTGTACGAACTGGGCGTGATTACCAAGGAGCAGACCGACGGAATCGATCTTAGCTTTGGCAGTGCCGAGGCTCTCGTGGTCATGTCGGAGAAGACCGGAAAGCATGAAGGATTCGGCAGGGATCTGGGCCTGGGATCCAGATTGCTGTGCGAGAAGTATGGCCGGCCGGAGCTGGCAATGGTTTCGAAGGGCCAGGAATTTGCGGGATACGACGGTCGCTCCATGCAGGGCATGGGGCTGGGATATGCGACCAGCAACCGGGGGGCCTGCCATCTGAAGCATGACACGTTTGAGGAAGACTTTCAGGCCCCCGGCACGGAGGGCAAAGCCGAGGCCTGCGTCAGGACGCAGGACTTCATCGCCATGGTCGATTCGACCGGCCTGTGCCTCTTCACTACGGGCACATGGGGATACGAGGATTACGCCGCCATGGTCGATGCCGACCTGCCCGGGGGATGGGATGTCGACCGGCTTCGGCAAACAGGCGAAAGAATCTGGAACCTGGAAAAGCTGTTCAACTTGAAAGCCGGCCTCACGAGGGCGGACGACACCCTGCCTCCACGAATTCTCAAGGACCCCGTCCCGGAAGGATTCAACAAGGGTGGGGTGTGCGAACTGGATGCAATGATTCCCGAATACTATCGGATCAGGGGATGGTCGGAGGAGGGCATTCCGTCGTCGGATAAACTGGACAACCTGAAACTCCGGGTCTGAATGGATGACCGGTTCCGTGGCTGTCTGCGGAAACGGCCGTGTTCCGGAAACGGTTTGTGCGCGACCCGGCACTCATGCCGGAAAGGCGGAATCAGGATGTCTTTCCAAGCAGGCGGTCGCTCAGGCAGACGGTGCTGAAGCCGGCGTCCACGTAGGTGATCTCTCCGGTAATGCCCGATGCAAGATCGGAGCACAAAAATGCGGCGGTATTCCCGACCTCGTCGATGGTGACGGCCCGGCCAAGCGGCGCGATCGTCTCGAAATGCCCGAGCATCGCCTTGAAGTTCTTTATCCCCGAAGCGGCCAGTGTTCGTATCGGCCCGGCCGAGATCGCGTTGACCCGGATGCTCCGGTTTCCGAGGGATTGGGCCATATAGCGCACGTTTGCCTCCAGACTGGCTTTGGCGAGTCCCATGACATTGTAATTCGGCATCGAGCGTACCGCACCGAGATAACTCAGCGTGAGCATGGCGCCATTGCGGCCCTCCATCAGCGGCAGAGCCGCTTTCCCCATTCCCGCAAAACTGTAGGAGCTGACGTCATGGGCCAGTGCGAACCCCTCTCGCGTGACCGTGTCCAGATATGAGCCGTCGAGCTCTTCCCTGTTGGCAAAGGCGATACAGTGAACGAGAATGTCAAGGCCGTCCCAACATTGTCCCAGATTCCGAAACAGCGAGTTGATCTCGTCATCGCTCGAGACGTCGCAGGGCAGGACAATGTCGGATGCCACCTGGGCCGCAAGATCTTCCACCCTGGATTTGAGTTTGTCGTTGGGATATGAAAACGCGAGATCGGCTCCTTCTCGATGCATGGCCTGTGCGATGCCCCATGCAATGGATCTCTGGTTGGCGACCCCGCAAATCAGCGCTTTTTTTCCTGAAAGAAAACCCATGCCGTACCCTGATGGATTGATTGATGATAGTGCCAAATCTGCAGGCGGTATTCTAGCACCATAGGTTCCGGATTTATGGCCGCTCCTGCAAATCGAATTACAGTCGTATCCGACACAGCCGGAATGGACTATGCGCGATTCCTGGCAGAGATACTTGGAGCTCCCGTATTTTTCGAATCGCAGGCAAGTCGCGGGAGAATCCACAGCCGGTATCTTCTTCGCGTGTCCGGAAGCCGACTTCAGCTTGAGTTTCCTGCGGATAACCGCAAGCCGATCGTTCCGAAGATTGTACCGGGCCGTACTGCCAGGGGAGCGGATCCCCTGTTGAGGGCGATCGGGAGAAAATTCGGAACGGTCATCGACATGACGGGAGGCTGGTGTGTGGATGCTTCGCGCATTGCGGTTTCGGGTTGCAGCACGATCGCCTTCGAGTGCAACCCCCTGGTGTACGTGTTATGCCGCCACGCCATCGGGCGTTGCCGAATTCCGGCTATCCACAAGCGGCTGACGCTCAGGTTGGGGGACAGTGCGCAGATGATGCGCGCCGAGCACATTGATGCCGATGTGGTGTACATGGATCCGATGTATCCTCCCCGGCAGCGTGATGCCGCCTCTCCCAAGGGCATTGCCCTGCTCAGGGAAATAGTCGACAACGGCGGGGTCGACCTGTCGTCAGGAGCCATGCTGGATGCGGCAATGAGCCGGGCCGGCCGTCGGATCGTGGTGAAACGTCCGCATCACGCGCCCGCAATTCGGGAAGGGAAGGTTGGCGAAATCCGGAGCAAGCAGGTCCGTTATGACATCTATTACTCGGGACCGGCCAATGGAAATTGACGATTCCCTGTTTTTCCAGGATCCGATTCCGGATCCCGGATCACTCCAGGTAATGGTCGGTCCCGAGGCGCTTCATGCCTGCAAGTCGAGGCGGCTTGCTGTCGGTGAAAGTCTGTATCTCACGGACGGCAAGGGCAAGGTCGCCCTTGCAAGAATCGAAGATCGCTCTCCCCGGTGCGATTCCCTGACAGTCATGATCGAGGAGACGGTCGTCAACCCGATGCCGTCTCCTCGTCTGGTCCTTGCCAGCGCGATTCCCAAGGGTGATCGCCAGTCGGTCATGCTCGGCATGGCGGTCCAGCTGGGAATGAACGATTACATACCGCTCGAATGCGATCGCAGCGCGGTTCAATACAGCGACCGCATGAGCCATCGCTGGCGGAAAGTGATTCTCGAGTCGATGAAGCAGTGCCGACAGACCCATATGCCCGCCATCCGGAATGCCCGCACCCTTGAACACCTGCTGGATGCGAGCGGGGAGCTTGTCGCGAAACGCAGTCGTGTTCTGGTTGTCGGAGATCCGCAGGGCGACTGTGCGGGCGTGGACGACTGCGCGGATTGGGCCCGTCTTGAGGAAATGATCCTGATCGTGGGTCCGGAAGGGGGATTCAGCAGTGCGGAAAAACAATTATTGGACAGTGAAAAAGTATTAAAATTACGCCTTTCTGATCAAATCCTCCGTACGGAGACTGCGGCGATTTCTCTTTGCGCGGCAGCCTATCAGTACTTTTTTGCCAAACGCTGACAAGACGGAAAGTGTATGCATCCTCATAACCTGGTCTGGATAGACATGGAAATGACCGGGCTGTCCCCGGACAGGGATCGAATTCTTGAAATCGCCAGCATCGTGACCGATGCCGATCTCAATATTCTCGCCGAAGGGCCGGTTCTGGCGGTGAAGCAGTCATTGACTCGGCTCATGGAAATGGACGAATGGAATACCCGTACCCACACCCGAAGCGGCCTGGTTGCTAGAGTGCGTGAATCCGGGATTGATGAGCAGCAGGCGGAAAGCGAAACGCTCGAGTTTCTGAAACAGTACGTGCCGCCCAACCAGTCGCCCCTGTGCGGCAATTCGGTTTGCCAGGATCGGCGGTTTCTTTTCAGGTACATGCCGGAGCTTGAGCAATTTCTGCATTATCGCAACCTGGATGTGAGTTCCGTGAACGAGCTGGTTCAGCGCTGGAGGCCGGAACTGATCGGCGGTTTCAAGAAGCACAACACTCACAAGGCGTACGACGACATCATGGAGTCCATCGAGGAGCTCAAGTACTATCGGAGGGTGTTTATCAATGCCCCGCTGTCCCGATAGCCGGGCGGGACGACGGAAGGAGAAATCGATGCTTCTCGAAAGGGCCCCTGCCGCGTCCTGATCTGTCTTCTTGCACCCTTCGTGATGTTGCCTGAAGGATGCCGATTTCCTTCATCGGCCGCGGTCATGCTGGTCAAGGGCCCATGCAATGTGCTCCCTGACCAGGTCGGAAGCTCCCTCAAGCCTCTTTTTCAAGGCCCGGATGACGGGCTTTGATGTGGGGGCATTGCCAAGGGCCACGGCAATATTTCGAAGCCATCTCTGGTATCCGATGCGCCGGATTGCCGAACCTTCCGTCTTCTGCAGGAAAGCTTCTTCGGTCCAGCCGAACAGGTCGATCAGCCGGGCGTCGTTCAGTCCATGCCGGGGGGCGAAGTCGGGATCTTTCGTGACCTGGGCGTATCGATTCCACGGACAAGCCAGCTGGCAGTCGTCACACCCGTAGATCCGGTTGCCGATTTGTTTCCTGAACTCGACGGGAATCGATCCGTGAAGCTCGATCGTGTGATAGGAGATGCAGCGGCGGGCATCCAGGACATAGGGCGCGACGATCGCTCCGGTCGGACACACGTCGATGCAGGCGCGGCAGCTGCCGCAATGGGAGCCTGTCGGAGTATCGGTCGGCAGGGGGATGTCGGTATACAGTTCGCCGAGAAAGAACCAGGAGCCCTCATGCCGATTGATCAGGTTCGTGTGCTTGCCCAGCCAGCCCAGGCCGGCCTTTTCGGCCAGCGGCTTCTCCATGACCGGCGCACTGTCGCAAAACACCCGGTATCCGAACGGACCGGTCAGCCTTTCGATGCGAAGGGCGAGCTTCCTGAGCCTTGAACGCATGATCTTGTGATAGTCCCGTCCCAGTGCATAGCGCGAAATGTAAGCGGTTTCCGGATCAGTGAGCGCCGCTTCGCTGTCGGACATCGGCTCGGGCATGTAGTTCATCCGCGCGGTAATGACCCGAACGGTCCCTTCCACAAGCTCGGCAGGACGGGTTCGTCGCGTGCCGTGACGCGACATGTAGCTCATTTCGCCATGATAATGACTGGCTAGCCAAGTCTCGAGTCGACTCTCGGCCTGTTCCAGGCCAATGTCCGATATCCCGATCTGGCTGAAGCCCAACTTTGTGCCCCACTGCCTGATTTGCCGGGTCAGTCGGTTCATGTCGATGCCATTCATGGATCTATCATACGCGATTTGCGGCGACCCGAATCCCGATTTCGGACTGATGAATGAGGACCTTGTGCATCCATACTGGCAGGGCGATCTCGGTGAACAGGAAAAGGCCCGCAAAACATCGCCTCGCTTGGCATCTCTTGAAGTCGGCTCCATGTGCACAGTCCACGCAAGACCGGGCCCGCCAGAATTCGATCAATGAGACTCGGGGCTGTATGCAGATTCCAGATTGCCTTGGTAATGAAGAAACCAGCCAGTACCACCTGATCCGCCATTGGCCGATCTGATCCTCAATGAGAAGCAATTATTTTACAACGCTATATTTTTAATCTTGCAAAATATCATGATATTAGTTATATTTTATTTTATCATGAATATCACACCTATCAATTGAAGCTCACCATGTCGGAAACCCTGTCACAAATTGACTTGACTCCGTTAGAGATCGCCAAGTTGCCCGCGGTGTTGCGTCGGAAAATCGAAGCCGCCATCGGACCCATCGACAAGATGGATAGGGCTTGGATGCTGGTCGGCACTCCACCAGCGCGGAAGGCCACGCTTGTCCATACGTTGTCGCGATTGCCTGCTGTAGTTGAGGCTCGTACCGCTGCTGTTCAGGAACATAATATCGAGAAGCTCCTCGAAATCATCGTTTATGATATGCCGTCCGCGGGTGCAGACCCTGAACTTGATCTCGAAAATGCGAAAATGCGGGCGGCATATTTGGCGGATACCACGCTCTTGACCGCTTCGCAGGTGCGCGAACAATCTGGCCTCAATCCACGCAATAAAAGCGAACCGGCTTCGCGCTGGAAACGAGAGAAGAAAATCTTTGCTGTCCGCAAGGGCGGGATCAATTTCTATCCGGCCTTTCAGTTTGAAGACGGCCAGCCTCGACCCGTCATCCGAAAAATCCTCGCCGAGATCGCCGACGCGTTCACACCTTGGCAGGTCGCATTCTGGTTTGAGAGCGGCAATGGTTGGTTGGACGGGGAAGAACCGCAAGACTGTCTCGACCAAGTCGACGACGTGGTCATGGCGGCAAAACGTTTAGCCGAACCAACCATTGGCTAAGCGTCGATGACCATAAGAAAACCGGACAATTCGCTCAGCGCACCCAATACTGTAATCTTGAAAAAGGGCACAGTATTGGAACGCATCCATTCCCGTAATTTCCAGGCGAACAGTTTTAATCCGTGCAAAGGCAATCCGACCCGTTTTGCTCTGATCAAAGATGGGAACGGACAATGTGTGCCCTCACTCTACGCCGGTGAAACCTTCGAGGCCGCCGTCTTTGAAACGATCTTCCATGACGTGCCAGCCAAAGCCAAACACAAGCGGGTTCCCAGGAGGAAAATAGAGGATAGCGCACAAGGGCGACTTGAGGTAGGCCGCGACCTGATGCTTGTCTCTTTGCGCGAACCGGATCTCAGGCGCTGGCACATTACACGCAACCAACTCATCGCTACATCGCCAAAACTCTATGCCGGTACCGTCCAATGGGCCGAGGCCATCCATCTGCAATTTTCGAATGTAGAAGGTTTGGCATGGACATCCAATCAATGTGATCCAGACACGGTCTATCTGTTTTTTGGGGACCGCGTCCAATCAGGCGATTTCAATGTCATCCATACCCGCGACGGATTGGTCGATCCGAGATTTCTCCTTGATGTCAGTCGGATCGAAAAGCGAAGCGGGATCAATGTTACCGTGTAAGTAATCGAGTGATAGCATTTTAGGGAGGAGTTCGCAACAGGGTGTCCGTTGCGGCTTACAGACCCTTTTATCGCTTCAATGTGTTCAACTGCGGCATATGTCATCGAAGCCTTCGAAGACATTCCGAACAATGCTTTCCAGTCCTTGCACTTCGTCATCTGCCAGAGCAGAAAAATCCTTTTCACGTTTCCGTTTCGATAACGTGCCGCCATTCTGACGAATGAACAGGATCAGGTTCTGAGCCAGCCGATCCGGCATGTCCAACATCTCCATGATCCCGTCCATGGCTTCATCATGCCGACGGAGATAATCGATTTCCTTGGGTAGATCATGCTCCACTGTGCGTTGGACACAGGCGTAGAGAAACTCCGCCGCTTCTGTGCAATCGAAAAACCGGTACAGGTCAGCGGTATCATTCAGCACCTCGACATTTTGCTCAGGCGTCGGACGCCATTCGATGAAATCCATCAAAGGCGCGGAATGGGATCGTAGCGTTCTGCGATAGTCATCGATCCTGTCCAGTATGACCGATGACACCGGGAACACCATGCCCGATGGCGTATACTTGCGTTCCCCCAGGACATGATGGATGAGGCAACGGTGAAGACGACCGTTCCCATCCTGAAAAGGGTGGACATGGATGAATCCGAAGGCTGTCGCAGCAGCCTGCAAAACGGGATCCAGTCCATCTTTCCGCATGCGATGATTGGCAGCCAGCATTCCAGCACACAATGCATCCAGATCATCCGGGCGCGCACCGATAAATTCTGGCAAAGGATCATTGCGATAATCCCGCTCACCCAGGAAAACACCATCCGGGCGCAGACCCGGGAAGACAAAACGCCTATCTTCGATCAGCACCGTGTGAAGGTGGATGATTTCTTCCAGCGTGAGTTCGTTTTTGCCGGTTTGAAGCACCGCCTTGCCCCACCGCTCCAGACGGTTACGCGGTGCGCGTTCGTCTTCGATCTCAAAACTCGCGCGGCTGTCGGCCAACAGCAGAAAACTGGCGGCACGTGCCGCAGTGCGCTGACCTGTACGGCCGACCGTTTTCGCGGCGCGTTCTGCCAGTTCCAATGCGGCGAAGGATTCAAGTCGCTCCGTTCTGCGTATGACAGGACACCAGTCACCCTTGCCGAGCAGGTTGTCCCGAACCTTGTGACGTCTCGAAAGCCGCGCCTTTCCCGTGAAGTAGGCCCTGGTGTCCAGAGCATCGACGGCGGTGACATTGGGCGCATCATCCACATCAAGCGTCTGTCCGGTCAGAAATTCATAGTAGAACCAGGCGCGCCGTGCGTGTGTACCCGTCGGAGTGGCCCTGACAAACTCTTCCAGAGCTGCCTTGGGTACCGCGTCAAATGCGCGCTTTAATATCAGCAGGTCGATATTTTCGTGCCGCAGGGCAAAGGTCAGATGGGCGGCAAGCTGGTTGCCAAGCTGGTAGCGCTTGTCAAAGACACGGAATCCACCTTCCTCGCGCTGGCTGCCCCCGACATGCCTTTCCGAAACACAGCTTGGCTGCCTGACCGGGGCGCGGATGCCGAGTGTCTGGACAAGCGCCGCCCAACCTGCGAGTTGGGTTCCTTTGGGAACCAACGCGTCTTGGAAACTCATTCCTGTTTCCAGTTCTAGGCGCATGAATCGAAAGCCTCTCACGTATATCGAATTAAATTCATAATATAACAATAAAATCGAAAAATAGTCACTATTTTTGTCGAAAAACCCTCACTGGAATCGAAAAATGTTTCAATCTTAAGATAAATATCGAAAATTACTCCAAGTTGGGCCGATGATCACAGTTGGCCCTCACCCCCGATACGGCCACTTGGCCAAGTATGTTCAAGTGGCACTTTCCAAATATAATCGGCGGATGACCAGTTTGGCACATCGCACCGTTGGTTTACGCCTGTACCCGATTTCCCTGGCGTCTTTCCGGCAGGATTCGGGGCTGCTCCAGCCCGCTATATCTGAAATGTGACCGAGATGCGATCAGCCTTGACCGAAGTATCGAAAGGCTTGGCGGGATTGTCTGGATAGGCCTGTGAGCAGTCGATTGATCCGAAACACGAGCGCGATCATCCTGATCGAGGTGATCGTTGGCGCCGTGTCTTCGGTCGCTTCCATCGCGTTTGTTTCGCTCGTGGTCTGGATGAATGACATCCTGCTGGTTTCGCTTTGGGCACGAGAGAAGGGAGCAGACTCCTTTCTTGAGCTTTGCCTGTTTCTCCTGGTTCCGGCCGCGGGAGGATTGGCGGTCGGGCTGATATTGAGAGACTTGCCCGAGGGCAGGGCCCAGAGCCTGGTCCAAACAATCAGGATGTCCCAGTCGATGGTGTTTCAGGCCTCCTTCATGCACGCCTTCAAGACCGCAGTTGCCGCACTGGTCACACTGGGCAGTGGTGCCTCGATGGGGCAGTACGGGCCGGTATCCCATATCGGAGCGACTCTGGGTCTGGTCATGGAGAAGTCGGGACGGGCATTCGGATTTACCGCGAACATGGGTATCGGATGCGGTGTCGCCGCGGCGATTTCTACCGTGTTCAACGCACCCATCGCGGGGCTGGTTTTCGCCCACGAGGTGATTCTCCGTCATTTTTCGCTGAAGCTGTTTGCGCCGGTTGCTGTTGCATCGGTGGTCGGATATCTGGTTGCCAACCATGTATTCGATCGCCACCAGGTTTTCGTCATTGCCGAAGTGGGGTCGATCAATCCGGAAGAATTCCTGGTCTTTGCGCTGATCGGTATTGCCGGAGCGCTGGTGGCCACGGGATTTGTACGGATGATGCTGTATTTCACCGACGTGTCGAGAAGACTTCGGACCCCGTCCTGGATGAAACCGGCGATTGCGGGAGCCGTCATGGGCCTGTCCGGATTATGGCTGCCCGAAATACTGGGCGTCGGTGAGCCGGTGATGCAAAGGGTTCTGGTCGGAACCGGCTATCCCGGCGGTGAACTGCTGCTCATATTGGTCATGAAACTTGTCCTGACCGCCTTGTGTTTCGGTTTCGGCATGGCGGGAAGCGTATTCAGTCCGTCTCTTCTGTGCGGCATCGTGTTCGGAGCCTTGATCTCGATAGTCAGTGCGGCCGTGATGGGGTCGCATTATTCGTCTGCAACGCCCTACATGGTGTGCGGCATGGTGGCGCTGGTGGGACCGGTCATGGGCTCTCCGTTGACCGCTATTCTGATTATTTTCGAGTTGACGCGAAATTACGATCTGGCCGTGGCGGCCATGGTCAGCGCGGTATTCGCGAACCTGATTGGATACCGGTTGATCGGAAGATCGACGTTCGATGTCCAGCTTGAGCAGCAGAACTTCGATCTCAGCATGGGCCGGGACAAGGTGATCATGGGCGTGAGGGATATCGCGCCATGGATTTCGAAGGAATTCACGGCGGTTCCTGGTGGTGCCAGTCTCGCCCAGGCGAAGCGCGCTGCGCTGGATTCAAACCACAGTGAGCTCTACGTGATCGACGGCGAAAACGCCTACTTGGGCACCTTGTCCCTTCTGGAGATTGGTCGCCAGGACCAGAACGGATTGGACCTGTCTTCATTGAAATGCGAAGATTATTGCAAGGGCCGGGTCGTGTTTACTCCCGACACGTCGATCTGGACGGCGATGGAGCGGATCAAGGAATTTGCCGGAGAAAGCCTTCCGGTGGTGGAGACGCTTGATCGAAGGAAGCTCGTCGGAGTGGTCTACGAGTCGTCGATCGTCAACGCATATCTGGATTCCCTCAAGGAGGCCAGAGATGAAGAACACGGGGCAAGCTGGACGGATGGGCGCACAAGCTAGCAGCTCTGGACTCAATCAGGACATGAAATATATGTTTTATTAAACTGATATCATTATATTATTGTTATGAAATCGGTGAATCTTTACAGTGCCGAACAGGCCCGTGAGCTGGACCGGATTGCCATCGAGGAACACGATATGCCCGGCGGCATCCTGATGGAAAGGGCGGGCAGACGGGCATTTCAGCGGATCTCGAAAAGCTTTCCGGACCGTCTGAACATTGTGGTGCTGTGCGGTTCCGGGAACAACGGCGGAGACGGCTATGTCGTGGCCGAGTGCGCCCGAAACGCGGGGGCAAGCGTGCGGGTGCTTTTCAGCGAAAAGCCGAATACCGACACCGCATTGTCCATGTACGACAAGTACCGGGCTCAAGGCGGAATCGCCGAGCGGTTCGACGGCAGTTTGCCGGTTGATGCGAACCTGATCGTTGATGCGATGCTCGGCACAGGGATCAATCGCTCGCCCTCTGGCATCGTCGCGGACATGATCAGGGCAGCCAACGGCGGCGGATGCCCGATTGTCGCACTGGATGTTCCGTCCGGACTTGACAGCGATACGGGTTTTGCCCACGCTCCCTGTATCGAGGCATCGCTGACCGTGACGTTTATCGCCCGGAAAGTGGGTTGCTACACGGCTGATGGGAGGGACTGCTGCGGCCGGGTGATCTGTGAATCGCTGGATGTCCCGGAAGAGGTATTTTCAACCATGGAGCCCACGGCAGACACAATACCGCCGTTTGCACCGGTGCCGCGCAAACGAAACACCCACAAGCGTGATTATGGCGATTTGGCAATTCTGGGAGGATCAAGGGGGATGCTCGGAGCAGTCTTGTTGGCCGGACGAGCAGCGTTGAGAGCGGGTTGCGGACTGGTCACCGTCGCGAGCATCCGAACACATGCCGACATACTGGCGATCCATTGTCCGGAACTCATGAGTGCGGACATTGACAAAGGGAAGAGGATGAGGCTCCTGTTCGAGCGATGCAATGCGCTGGTTATCGGACCGGGATTCGGTGGAGGGGTGCGGGCACTCGGATCGTTTTACGACATGAAGAAATTCAATGGACCGGTTGTGGTCGATGCGGATGCATTGCGTATCTTGTCGAAACCGTTGCATCGGGACAGACGGGACAACTGGGTCTTGACGCCGCATCCCGGCGAGGCGGCAAAATTGCTGGATTGCACCAGTTCGGACATACAGCGCAACCGAATCGAAGCTGCCGTCGAAATCGCGAAAACCTATGGCGGCATTTGCGTCCTGAAAGGCTCCGGCACCGTCGTGACCTCGTCGGCCGGCTCGGTGCGGATCTGTGACCGGGGCAATCCGGGAATGGCGACGGCAGGCATGGGCGATGTGCTAAGCGGGATCATCGGGGCCCTGCTTGCAGGAGGACATGCGCCTCAAATGGCGGCGGAGACCGGAGTCTGGCTGCATTCCGCCTCTGCAGACCTTGCCGTCGAGACATTGTGCTCCGCCTCTCTTGTCGCGTCCGACGTGATTGATACGCTACCGGAGGTCATGCGCGGGATTCACTCCCCGATCTAGGTTCGGGACCGCTCCCGGGCAGCGCAGAGCCAAGCGAATCTCCTGCAAGGGCAACGATGAACCGGGAGGGGGGAATTGATGGCCGCAGGAGGATGCGCGGGAGAGATTTTGGCAGATTGAATGAGGAGGCATTTCCGGTTTGCCGTCCCGGAAGTCGTGCTCTGGACGACAGGGCACCCCGATTATCCGGATGGAGCCCGTTTCAGGATGTCAACGGGTATAATCCGGTACTGATCCGAATAGCCCGATTGAGGTTTCCGATCCAGCGAAAAATAACCATGTCACCCCATTTCATTCCTGACGAATCGTCCATGCTGAAATTCGGCGAGAAGTTGTCGAGTCGGGTTGAATCCGGCAGCATTGTATTTCTGGTCGGCGAGCTGGGCTCGGGGAAAACCACCCTTGTGCGGGGTATTCTGTCAGGCCTGGGGTACGACCGGACCGTGGTCAGCCCGACCTATACCCTGATCGAGCCCTATCCGGGGCGGGAATTCGATGTTTATCATCTTGATCTTTATCGATTGAGTCGTGACGATGAGCTTGAGAACCTGGGCTTCCGGGACCTTCTGGACGGTCACGCGGCATGCCTTATCGAATGGCCGGAGAAAGGCGAGGCAAATCTGCCCTCTCCCTCCATGACAATTCGTATCAGGATTCTCGAACCGGGCCGAGAGGTCGAGATCGATCCGGGTACGGGCCAGTGACCGTCTTTCGAGCCTTCAAGCTGCTGTCCGCACTGGTTGCGGCGACCGTTTCGGTCGGCGCCGAATCGGCCGTGGTCGAGGATATTCGCATGTGGCATGCTCCGGAGCGTTCCCGTTTTGTATTCGACATAGACAGCGAGCCCCAGTATCAGGTGTACACCCTGTCCGGCCCCGACCGCCTGGTTGTCGATCTGCAGCACGCCGTATTGAGAAGGCCGATTCCGACTCCTGACAGGCTTGGCCCTTATGTCGGGAAGATGCGCTCGGGCAACCCGAGGCCGAACATGCTTCGCGTGGTTTTCGATATCTCGAAACCGATTCGGTATGAAAAACAGTTGCTTAAGCCTTTCGACAAGTACAAGTATCGTCTTGTGATTGATTTTTACGACAAGAACCGGCTTCCCGAGCCTGAAGCGGCCCCCGAGAGCTCTTCGAGTCCGGGCGGAAAGCCGGAACGGCGTGGCGATATCGTCGTGGTGATCGATGCGGGCCACGGAGGAGAAGATCCCGGAGCGGTCGGCAAGAATGTATACGAAAAGGTGATCGTTCTGCAGATTGCTACCAGATTGAAGAGGATGATCGACAAGGAGCCCGGCATGCGCGCCGAAATGACCCGGACAGGCGATTACTACATTGGTCTGAGGCGGCGTATCGTCATGGCCCGAAGACTCGATGCAGACCTGTTCGTGTCAGTGCATGCAGACGGTCACAAGAATGTGAGGGCCCAGGGCGCCTCGGTGTATGCCCTGTCGCAAAGGGGTGCGACCAGTGAGACCGCAAGATGGCTGGCGGACAAGGAAAATTCTTCCGATCTCGCAGGCGGCGTGAGCATAGCGGACAAGGACGATTTGCTGGCCGAGGTTCTCCTCGATCTGTCCATGACCAAGACTGTCAGCGAAAGCATCAGCTTCGGAAGGGAAGTGCTGGACGAGTTGAAGAAGATCGGCAAGGTCCACAGCGAGCGGGTGGAACAGGCCGGTTTTGCCGTTCTCAAGTCGCCCGATATTCCCTCGATTCTGGTTGAGACGGCTTACATCACCAATCCCAAAGAGGAAAAACTCCTGCGGAGCAAATCGCATCAGGTGAAGATTGCTTCGGCGATTGTCGAGGGCATCAAGCGGTATCTTCGCAAGAATCAGAGCATGTATGCCTACAAGTACTGACAGGCGGGCGCTTTCCTGTCGGTTACTCTGCCGGATCGGATTCTCCCCGGGATCAATTCGAAAGAGCGTCTGGAATTTCTGGCCGGATGATCATGCCGGAGCGGGAGAAGGTATATAATTTCCGGGCAATGAGCATGCAAGAACACTCTCCCGGAAAAATCCGCCTCCTGGATGACAGCCTGGTCAATCAGATTGCTGCGGGGGAAGTGGTCGAACGCCCCGCATCGCTGCTCAAGGAGCTATTGGAGAACAGTCTGGATGCCGGAGCAACAGAGATTCGCATTCACGTTGACCGGGGCGGCCAGAAACGCGTTTCGGTCAGCGACAACGGATGCGGCATCCGGCCGGAGCAGATTGGCCTGGCGGTTTCCCGGCACGCCACCAGCAAGCTCAACTCGGCGGAAGACTTGTTCAACCTTTCCACCATGGGCTTCAGGGGAGAGGCATTGCCGAGTATCGCCGCAGTGTCGAGACTGACCCTGCAGACGAGAGTATCGGATGAGCGCACCGGGTTCGAATACCGGGCACAAGGGGGTGAGCCGATCGGCGAGATCAGGCCGGTCGCCCATGAGACGGGCACGACCGTGACAATCGAGGACCTGTTCTTCAATACTCCGGCCCGGCGCAAGTTCCTGCGTACCGAGCAGACCGAATTCAATCACTGCGATGCCGTGGTGCGCAAGGTCGCACTCGGAAATCCCGGGGTAGGCATCGAATTCATGCGAGATGGAAAAACGGTGTTCCATCTTCCTTCTGCCCGGGACATCGCCGGGATGTCCAGTCGTCTTGAGAAGATCTGCGGACAACCGTTCACCGTCCAATCCCTGTATGTCGAGCATTCGGTGGATGCCTACGCCCTGGAAGGATGGATGGGATTGCCGACTTTCTCGAGAAGCCAGCGCGATCTGCAATACTTCTTCGTCAACGGCCGACCTGTCAATGACCATCTGGTGTCTCACGCCGTAAAGCGGGCCTACAGCGATGTGCTGTATCACGGCCGGCATCCGGCATTCGTGCTCTTCTTGAGACTGGATCCGAAACTCGTGGACGTGAATGTTCATCCTGCAAAAAGCGAAGTGCGGTTCAGGGAAAGCCGTGCCGTTTACGATTTCATATACAGGACGCTGAATCGATCGATAGCGGAGATCTCGCCGGAGGAGGGGGCGGTGGCGCTGCCGGTCATGACCGCGGCGGAAGCCGGCGTTTTTCGGCCGAACTACAGCCCGGGTCCGTCACAACGTCGACTCAGGATGTCGATTGGGGGACAGTCGGCCGCCGGCAGACTGACATCCGGAATGTGGGATGCCGGCCTTGACCGGGTCCACGAAGTCGCTGCAGCGGACGAGAGTCAGGATATTCCTCCGCTCGGATTTGCGGTGGCCCAGCTCAAGGGCATCTATATTCTGGCTGAAAACGCCGACGGGATGATCGTGGTCGACATGCACGCCGCGCACGAGCGTATCACCTATGAAGCCCTGAAATCGGAGGTCGAATCCCTTGATACGATCGACAGCCAGCCCTTGCTCGTGCCGATCAGGCTCAACATGTCATCTGCAGAAGTCCGCTGTCTTGAATCCTACCGGGAGCAGTTGAGCCGGATCGGGTTTGAGATCGAAGCTTTCGGCGAGGATCAGGTGGTCATTCGAGCGGTACCGGATTTGCTGAAGACAGGCGACATCGAGACATTGATCCGGGACACCGCTTCCGATCTCAAGGAGTATGGAAACACTGACCGGCCCAGGGATGCGATGAACGAAGTGTTGTCGAGCATAGCGTGCCACGGCTCTGTGCGCGCGAACAGAAAGATGGAGATCGAGGAAATGAACGCGCTGCTCAGGCAGATTGAGTCGGTCGAACGGTCGGGTCAATGCAATCATGGCAGGCCGACCTGGATGAGCATGACATTGCCGGACATCGACAAATGGTTCATGCGTGGCAGATAGAGTTCCGGCAGCGGTTTTCTTGATGGGTCCTACGGCGGTGGGGAAGTCCTCCATCGTCGAGCGGTTGTACGGCAGCCTTGACTTCGAGTTGATCAGCGTCGATTCGGGGCAGGTCTATCGAGGCATGGATATCGGTACCGCGAAACCGGACAGGGAATGTCGAAAACGCATCCCCCATCATCTGATCGACATTCGGGATGTTACCGAAAGTTATTCCGCCGGACAATTTCGGAATGACGCGTTGTCCCTGATTCGCTCGATCTCGGCGAAAGGCAGGATTCCCTTGCTGGCGGGAGGCACCATGTTCTATTTTTCCGTACTCGAAAACGGGATCTCCCGCCTGCCCGGGGCGGATGCGTCGGTTCGTGCCCGAATCGACCGGGACTATGATGAAAAGGGCGCGAAATTTCTGCATGGAATGTTGGGCAAGGCGGATCCGGTCGTTGCCGCGGCAATCGATGTCGGGGATACCCAGCGGCTGAAGCGGGCGCTGGAAATCCTCAGGATAACGGGGCAGCCGCCATCAGCGGTCATGGCGAAATCCCGCCCCCGGGGCATCGGATTTCCGATCGCCAAGATCGCGTTGTATCGCCCTCGTCCGATTCTGCATCGGCGCATTGAGACGCGCTTCTCGGATATGCTGGAGAAAGGGCTGGTCGGGGAGGTCGAACAACTGGTCCGGCATCTGCAACGTCCAGAATCCCTGGCATCGATGCGCAGTGTCGGATATCGGCAAGTCATCGGGTTTCTGCAGGGTCGATTGTCGCGTGACGATCTGTTCAACAAGGGGATCGCGGCGACCCGCCAACTGGCAAAGCGGCAACTGACATGGCTGCGAAATCAATCCAATGTGATCTGGGTCGATGCGACCTGTCCGGATTCGCACAGAACGATCCTGGAGTATCTCTCGGAGTCGGGAATGCAAGCGGCGGGTCTCGTCAACCCACCTGATACTTGCGGATGAATCGGTCCATCCCGTCAATCCAGAAGAAGCTCCCCCTTTTGTCCGGCGCTGGTTGATTTAACGGGCCGGATCAGCCGATTGTGCGCCTTGAAATCGGTTCTTTCGATCTCATTATAGGATTAAGAAAATGATCTCATTGAATGAAGTGCAAGAAAGCAGATACGAACCATGCGGGTCGTCAGGCATTCGGCTGTTCGGCAATTGTTCGTTACTGCAATGACAAATCGTTTAAAATCGTTTAAACGAGTTAAACCAAAATGTTAAGCGACGGGTGAATCACAATGCAAAATACTAAGGGGACAGCACTGCAGGATCCATTTCTCAATATCCTGAGAAAGGAGCGCATCCCTGTTTCGATCTTCCTGGTTAACGGAATCAAGCTTCAGGGACAGATTGATTCCTATGACCAATATGTCATTCTTCTTCGGAATTCGGTGAATCAGATTATCTACAAGCATGCCATTTCGACCATTGTTCCCGTACGACCGGTCAAGGTCATGCCGACCGAGGACAATGCCTCGTACTGACGGGGCGATCGCTGATTCCTGATCGTGGCTGTCGTCGAATACGCTCTCATGCCTGTCTGAAGGCATCCGACACCTTCCCGACCGGGAATATTTCATTTCGAGGATTCCGATACTGTTCGTTGCGACCGAAAAGCTTCGTGCCGACCCCGATGGGCGGGAAAAAACCATTCTCGTCTGTCAGGTTGCGCATGCGGCTCTGGCGGGTTCGCATGTACTGGACGAGTTGAGCGAACTCGCTGCCTCGGCGGGTGCCGAAGTGTGTGCGCGCATGGTTGCCGTGAGAGCGCGCCCCACCGCATCGGCCTACATCGGCAAGGGAAAGACCGAGGAGCTGGCCGATCTGGTTCAGCATTTCGGAGCGACGCTGGTCATTTTCGATCATCCCATCAGCCCTGTTCAGGAACGCAATGTCGAGACCCGGATCCAATGCCGGGTTCTGGACAGATCGGGGCTGATCCTGAGCATCTTTGCGCAGCGGGCGACATCCATGGAGGGAAAGCTTCAGGTCGAGCTGGCCCAGTTGAGGCATCTTTCAACCCGACTGGTGCGAGGATGGTCTCATCTTGAACGTCAGAAGGGCGGTATCGGATTGCGAGGACCGGGTGAGTCGCAATTGGAAACCGATCGCCGGCTGATCGGGCAGCGGATCCGAACCCTGGCCGGTCGGCTGGAACGGGTCGAATCCCAGCGAAAACTGCGAAGAAAGGCAAGGCAGAAGGCTCCGGTTCCGACGATATCGCTCGTGGGATACACCAATGCCGGAAAATCCACGCTGTTCAATGCCCTGACCGGTGCCGAAACTCTCAGCGACGACCGCCTGTTTGCCACGCTGGATCCGACGATGCGTCGTCTGGACCTGCCGAAGGCGGGTACCGTGGTCCTGTCGGATACCGTCGGATTTGTCCGGGATTTGCCGCACAGTCTGATCGCCGCGTTTCACTCCACACTCGAGGAAGTGTCAAACTCGGCCTGCCTGTTGCTGGTCACGGATATTTCGGCTCCGGACAGCCAGGAGACCCGAATTCATGTTCGCAATGTGCTCAAGGAAATCGGTGCGGACGAGATGCCTGTCATCAACGTCTACAACAAGATCGACGTGACTGGCCAATCTCCGGAAATCCGCTTTAACGGAAACGGAATCCCGGAACATGTCAGGGTGTCCGCAGTGACCGGAGAAGGGCTGGACC
>VYGS01000051.1 GCA_009841725.1 Gammaproteobacteria bacterium | reverse complement strand
GTTGACGGGAGACACCGGCATGTTTGTCGAAAGCGGCGCAATCCGCTTCGTCAGCCGGGACGACGACGTCATCACCTCGGCGGGGTACCGCATCGGTCCCGGGGAGATTGAAAACTGCCTGCTCGGTCATCCGGCCGTGGCCATCTGCGCCGTGGTCGGCAAGCCCGATCCGCTGAGGACGGAAATCGTCAAGGCGTTTGTCAGGCTGAACGACGGCTACGACGAATCGGAACCCCTCGTCAGGGAACTCAAGGAATGGGTGAGAACACGCCTGTCAGCACACGAATATCCTCGGGAAATCGCGTTTATCGAAGAATTTCCGCTGACCACGACCGGCAAGATCATCCGTCGCAAACTCAGGGAAATCGCATAGCGGAATCGCGATTCCGTTTCGTGTCGGACCGTTCGGGTCAAATCTATGAATGTCAGTGAAGCCATCCGCAATCGCAAATCCGTAAGAAAGTTTCTCGACCGGGAAGTCGACCCGAAAGCCGTCGAAGCCATTCTCGACACGGCCCGCTGGGCGGCGTCGGGGACCAATGCCCAGCCCTGGGAAGTGGTGGTCGTCACCGGGGAGCGGAAGAAGTCGCTTGGCGACAGGGTCGAGTCGGCCTACCGGCAGGGGATCCGGGGCAGGATGGAATACAACTACTATCCGGTGGACTGGAAGGAACCGTTCAAGAGAAGAAGAATCGAATGTGGCAAGGCGCTGTACGGCGCCCTGAAAATCGGCAGGGAGGACACCGAGAGACGGCAATCCCAGTGGGCGGCCAATTACCGCGCCTTCGACGCTCCGGTGATGATGCTGTTCTTCATGGACCGGTACATGGAAACCGGATCCTATCTCGACTACGGGATTTTTCTGCAGTCGATCATGCTGGCAGCCATGGATCACGGTCTTGCGACCTGTCCGCAGGCGGCGCTGGGCGAATACCCGGACATTGTCAAGCGCGAACTCGGCTACGGGGAGGATCACGTGCTGATCTGCGGACTCGCTCTCGGATACGAAGACACCTCGGACCCGGTCAACAACTATCGGACGGCGCGCGAAGAGGTCTCCGTCTTTACCCGGTTCATCGAATAGTTCCGCAAGCCGTCGGCAGGGCGCCCGGACGGTCCCGGGATTATCCCGTCAGGCCGTCCCGGATGCTCTCGAGGCGCTTGTACTCCCCGCTTTCGAACAGGCCCCGATTGTCGAGGTATTCGATCAGCATCGGGGTCTGGTCGTGTCCCCAGAAAAGCTTTCCGTCGACGACGGCGGTGGGAACGCCGAACGCGCCCAACTCGAT
The DNA here is from genome assembly GCA_009841725.1 of Gammaproteobacteria bacterium. GTDB lineage: Bacteria > Pseudomonadota > Gammaproteobacteria > Arenicellales > Poriferihabitantaceae > Poriferihabitans. The sequence goes on along the minus strand of VYGS01000051.1, from coordinate 6,453 downwards.
TGCACGCTCGGTGTTCTGTCTCAATCGGTCCTTGATGTCCTGATTGCCGATTGCCGACATGCAGTCGGCGACCCCCAGACGCGCCGACAACTCCTCAAGGCGTTCGGGACGGTCTGGACTTTTTCCTTCCACCCAGATGTACTCGAAAATCCGCGACACGGTATCGGCATTGACTCCGGCGGCCAGGGCGAGTCTCAGTACGTTGACCGGCCGGTAGGGATGGACATCCGGAAAGCGCAGGGGAATGCCGTGCCGGGCGGCGTACCAGGCGCAAAACCGGTAGGTCATGATGCGCTTGGAGGGAATTTCCGCCGGCCCCTTGTGTTCGTTTCGGACAAACAGCGCGCCCAGCAGGACGGGGTGATAGCGAATCTCGATGTCGGGATGATCGGCGACGAGCGTCCGATGCTGAAAGTAGGCAAACGGTGAAATGAAATCGAAATACCAGTCGACAGTTTGTCTCATGAATGGGTGCTGCGATTACGTTCGGGATGCTGCATGAACGCATCAATCGACTGCCGGCCGCCCCAGACGTGTTGGCGGATTTCGTTTTCTGCCGAAGGCCGGGAATCCGAAGCCGGCTCGGATTCCGGTTCGCTTTCCGCCTTCTCAAGGCGGGAGACCCGCTTCACCAGATCTTCGATCGTCTTCTTTAGCCTGACCTCTGTTTTGATTGTTTCACCCGGCGATATGATTGTGCAGATAATCGCCACCGCCAAAGCCAAATACATGAAAAAATAATTCTCCATTTTCGATAGCTCCGTTTCGGCAATAAAATTCAGGCCCGTATGGACGTGACCGGAATCCGTCCAAGAGTTGCAAAAAAGTATAGCACATGCCGATCTGCGGTATCGCTGGATCACAGGAGTTTCCCACGCTATCTATCGCTGGTGTTTTCTGGTGCCTGGAGGCTGTTGGTGGCCGACATGTTTTGTCAATTTGGCGGGATATCAGTGATTTTCAGGATTCAGCGTGCAATTGGGGGCACTGTTTCCGGACATCACACGTGCGAGAGGCAGATTCCGTCGTACACTCCAGTCAAGAAAAATTAGCGTGGGAAGCCCCTGGCTGGATCAAACCGCTATTTTCAATCATCGGGAAGATTGGAGATCGTTCGAGCTTGAAATCGAGCCCATCGGCTTCCTGTATAATGCTGTCTCGCCTGTGACTGCACGGATTGCCGGACCGACGGGAATTCATCCTCTCATTCGGATCCCTGGCAGATGATGTTCACGAGATTCGAATCGTGTTCATTCGGGTTTTCCGGTTCTGGAGAATCGGCGTGTCGGTGGGCAGGAAAAGGCGACCGATTAGCGAGAGTCTCCATTTCTGGTCTGAAATGGTGCCTGGCAGTCGGTGGCATCAGTTTGGTCTTTATCGATTCTCAACATGAAGCCATGATGAAATCAAAGAACGCGTTGCTGGGCTTGGGACTTGCCCTGCTGGGCATTGAAGCCGGTGCTCACGATCTGTCCGTTTCCTCCGCTTGGAGCCTGTCGCCGCCTCCGTCCTCCAGCAACGGTGCCGTCTATCTCGTCGTGGAGAACAGCGGACCGAAAGCCGACATGCTAATGGGCGCCGAAGCCGATGTCGCGAGGAAAATCGAGTTGCATGCGACTTCGCATGAAGACGGGCAAATGAAAATGCACCATCATCATTCGTTTGAAGTGCCGGCCGATGGCTCTCTGGAACTGGCTCCGGGCGCCCTCCACATCATGCTGATGGGACTGGTGGAACCCCTGGAAGCGGGGCAGAGCTTCGATCTGAAGCTGATGTTCATGCACGCCGGAGAGATGTCGGTCGAGGTGGAAGTGCTCGAATCGCCGCCATCCGGCTGATCTGTCAGGCCGGGCATCCGATGATCGAACTGGTTGTGGGCGGTGCCCGAAGCGGAAAGAGCGCCTATGCAGAGCGGCGTGCGCTGCAGTCGGGCGGTATCCCGGTCTACATCGCCACGGCCACGGCCGGTGACGAGGAGATGGCCGAGAGAATCGCCCGGCATCGTGAAGGGCGGGAAGACCGATGGAAGCTCGTCGAGGAACCGTTTTACCTGTCCGAAATATTGTCCGGGCTGAATGCGCAGGAAGCGGGCGTGGTCGACTGCCTGACCTTGTGGGTGTCGAACTGGCTGTGCAGCGGCGACCGGGAGGGCTGGCATGCCGAGTGCAAGCGCTTCTTCGCGTCGCTCGAGAACATGAAGGGGTCGTTGTGGCTGGTGTCCAACGAAACCGGTATGGGGATCATGCCGGAGCATCGACTGGCGAGGGAATTCGTTGACGAGAGCGGACGACTTCACCAGGCTATTGCGGCAAGAGCCGACACCGTGGTCCAGATGGTGTGCGGCATTCCCAACATGATCAAGGGCTCTGATGAAGGATAGGAACTGGTTCCAAGCGACGATCCCGCAGCCGGACGGGCATTTCAGGGATGCCGCGATGGCAAGGCAGACGTCCCTGACGAAGCCTTCGGGGTCTCTGGGCAGACTCGAGTCGATTGCGGTCGAGATGGCCGCCATGCAAGGATCGGACCGACCGCAGGCCATTCCCCTGGGCATTGCCGTGTTCGCCGCAGATCACGGCGTTGCGGCGGAAGGGGTCAGCGCCTTTCCTCAGGAGGTGACCGCTCAGATGGTTCTCAATTTCCTGAACGGGGGCGCTGCGATCAGTGTGCTCGCGGAAAAGACCGAAGCACGGTTGTGCGTCGTCGATGCCGGAACCCTGCACCGGGACGGCTATCCGGAGCCGGTGATCAATCGTCCGGTCGGGCACGGGACGAGAAATCTCGTGCACGAGAGCGCAATGACCGAAAAGGAATGTCGCCATGCCCTGTCCCTGGGCCGGGATGTCATGGACGAATGGCTGTCGTATGCGAGGGTCGTCATCGGAGGAGAGATGGGGATCGCGAACACGACATCCGCCTCGGCTCTGGCGTCCGCATTGCGTGTTGCCGATGTCTCGGAGTTGGTCGGACCGGGTACCGGTTTGGGTCCCGACGGGATTTCGCGAAAACAGTCGGTGGTCGAGGCGGCGCTGGCAAGGCTGGGAGAGCAGGACGACCCGCTGCGCATCCTGGCCGAACTGGGAGGATATGAGATTGCCGCGTTGAGCGGATTCTACCTGCGCGCCGCGATGACCGGCGCGACGATACTGGTCGACGGGTTCATATCCAGCGTCGCCGCGCTGGTAGCCTGCCGACTGAATCCCGATGTGCGGGCCTGGATGCTGTTTTCGCATGCCTCGGCGGAGCCCGGCCATCGCAGGGTGCTGGAAGCGTTGGATGCCGAGCCGTTGCTTGATCTGGGCATGAGGCTCGGAGAGGGAAGCGGTGCGGCCGTGGCCCATGGCCTGCTTGACTCGGCCTGTGCGCTTCACAACCGGATGGCGACGTTTGCCGAGGCCGGGGTATCGGATGGATGATGGCCGGAGCTACACCCGGTTCGATGTGATCCGACATGGAGAGCACGAGTTGGGCCATGTGATCTGCGGCGTCACCGACCCGGCCCTTTCTGAAACGGGCTGGCAACAACTGGCCCGGCAGTGCCGGACTCTCACCGATCTGGGACACGATTGGGACGTGGTGCTCACTTCCCCCCGGAAGCGTTGTTCGCAGTTTGCGCATCATTTCGGCGAGTCGACGGGAATCGAGTGCCGGGAACACCACGGATTTGCGGAAGTGGACTTCGGCGCCTGGGAGGCCTTGTCGTTCCAGCAGATCAACGAACGGTTCCCCGGACAATGGCAGCAATGGATCGGCAATCCGGAAATTTCCGCTCCGCATGGCGGGGAAAGCTACGGGAGCTTCCTGAGTCGCGTGCACGAAGCGATGAGCGAAGTCATCAAGGCGCATCGGGGCAAGAGGATTCTTCTGTTTGCCCATGCGGGAGTGATGCGGGCGATCTTCTGCAGTACGTTCGATCTCAAGCCGTCGTCGCTGTCCCTGTTCAGTGTTCCCTATGCCTGCCACAGCCGGATCAGCGTCTATCATCATGCCGATTTTGCGGACTGGTTCCAGTTGGACGTGCACAACTCGTCGGGAACATGATCGAGGAATTCAGGCAGGCCATCGGATTTTTGACCCGATTTCCCGTGGGATCCGGGTTCCGGCATGAGCCCGAACTGTCCGGCCCGGCTGTCAGCTGGTACGGTGTAGCCGGCCTGATCATCGGGCTGACGGTGTCCTGCGTCGGGGGAATCATGATGATTTGGCCGGGTGTTCCGGCTGCTGTCGGTGCCTCGCTGGCGCTGGCGGCCTGGGTGGCCGTCACCGGAGCCCTGCACCTCGATGGGCTGGCCGACTGCGGCGACTCGGTCATGGGCGGTTTCGACAGGCAGCGCATGCTGGATATCATGAAGGACAGCCGTGTCGGCACCGGAGCGGTCGTCACCGTGGTCACGGTGTTGCTGATCAAGTGGGCGTGCCTGACATGGCTGTTTTCCCACTCTGGACTATTGGCACCCCTGTTTGCCGCCGCGCTGGCCCGTCTTTCCCTGTCGCTCACAATCATGCAGATGCCGTACGTCCGGCATGAGGGCCTCGGGACGGACTTGCAGGGCAATATCCGGCACAGGGACCTGCTGCTCTATGGCGGGGCAACCCTTTTGATCCTGCTGGTGGCCTCTCCGTCGTCTCTGATCGTGGCCATGCTGGGTGCTGTAGTTGGCTGTGCGCTGGTGTGGCTGTTTGTCGCACGAAAAATCGGAGGCTATACCGGCGATGTCTACGGCGCCCAGGTGGAAGTGGCCGAGGCGACGGCACTGGTGGCGCTGACCGTCCTTGCGTAGTGTCGGGCAGAAAAGTTCGATTAAAATAAATCGCAATCAATTTTGTACTGGGCCTGAATAATCTCCTGAATCAATTTGATTCGAGCAGGCTAACCGACCCATCTTTCCAGAATGTACGGCAACCCCATCGAGGCAAGAACAAGTGGTTAATGTGGATCTTCATTGAATAAGGCAGAATTGCAAGTTTGAAGAGAAATTTCACTCCTCCACAAATACCGCACCCGCCTGATCGACGATGTTGTCACGGGCAAATCCGATGTTCGCGAGACAGCCAAGACTCTGCCGAATGTGGGCGCAGCCGCATCCATTACCGATATAATGCAATCTGAATCGAATGCTCCCAAAGCCGGATTTAGCATCAGAAAGGAAGCAAACCCGTGAATCCTCCACCGCCCACGAAAGATTATGCCACGCTTATTCGCGCCCTTGCGCGCGCAGGCGGCGAATCGGAATGGGTTGAATTCAAGCTGGACTTCGTCAATCCGAAGGATATTGGTCAATACATCTCGGCACTCGCGAACTCTGCGGCATTGAACGAACAGCCATTCGGTTATCTGATATGGGGGGTCGAGGACGGCACCGGCAAGCTCGCAGGAACGAATTTCGACCCACACTCCGCAAAAAAGGGCAATGAACCGTTGGAGAACTGGCTGTTGCGCTTGCTGGAACCGAGAATCAATTTCAGTTTCCATAAGATCGATGTGGATGGAGTCAGAATCGTCGTAGCAGAAATCGAGAGAGCTCGGAACATCCCGGTACGATTCGAGGGTATCGATTACATTCGGGTCGGCTCGGTGACGCGGCCCCTGCGTCAGGCACCCGAAAGGGAGCGCGCCTTGTGGAGATCCTTTGATCAGGTTCCGTTTGAAAAGCGCGAAATCAGCGGCATCATGAGCATGAGTACCGGGGAAGCTGTAAACGCACTGGATGCACAATCCTATTTCAAGCTCCTGCGACTCCCCAATGTGCAAGATTCACAGATGGCAGCAAGTGGGTTGCACATGGACGGAATGCTCCATTATTCTGCGCCGGAGAAATGGAGTATCACGAACTTGGGCGCAATCCTGCTTGCGCACGACCTGCGGGATTTCCCCAATCTGCAACGAAAAGCAGTTCGGGTGATTCAGTACCCCGGAAAACACAAACTAGAAACCACGCGCGAGCGAGAATTCCATCGCGGATACGCAGTTGAATTCGAACAGCTGATTGACTACATCGAAGCCTTGCTTCCAACACGAGAGGTGATCCGGGACGCCATTCGTGAAGACGAGCCGATGTATCCCTCGCTGGCTATTCGTGAACTTGTCGCGAACATGCTGATTCATCAGGATCTTTCGGTAACAGGTGCTGGGCCGATGGTGGAGATTTTTTCGGATCGAATCGAAATTACCAATCCGGGGGAGTCATTGGTCGAACCTGCCCGGTTCATTGATGCCCCTCCCCGAACCCGAAACGAAGCGATGGCGGCATTTATGCGTCGCGTCGGAATTTGCGAAGAACGCGGCAGCGGTATTGACAAGGTGATGCAAGCTGTCGAGTTGGCGCAGTTGCCTCCACCGCTGTTCGAGACGCCGCCAGGCGCAACGCGTGCCGTCGTATTCGCACGTCATGATCTAAGGCGCATGTCCCGTGCTTCCAAGGTACGTGCCGTCTATCAGCACGCCTGTCTTCG
>VYGS01000045.1 GCA_009841725.1 Gammaproteobacteria bacterium | reverse complement strand
CGGACTGTCGACGTCTACATCCGACGGCTGAGATCGGTGCTGGAGAAACACAATCACCACAAGCTGATCAAGACCGTAAGAGGCGTTGGATACCGGCTCTCGACCTCCTGAGTCGGGCTCTTCATGTTATTCGTCGATCACTTCATCCTTATCGTCAGCATCGCCATCATTGCCGGTGGCGCCTATCTTTATGGACGCCATGAGCGCAACCGGCCGAGGACGGTCGCACAATCCGATGATGCCGAACCCCCCTCGCAGGAGCCGGACGAGCCCGCGGCATCGTCCGCCACGGACGATGCCGGGACGTCGGACGCACTCGAGGACTTCCATGACAGCGTTTCGTGGCTGCCCGACGCCATCGTGATCCTGGATTTCGACCTCAATCTCGTCTGGGGAAACAAGATCGCCGAAAAGTGGTTCGGATTCTCGGCCTCCGAGCACGCCCACACCGATGTGACCCGGCTGATCGACTCAAAGGACATCAATCGGTTCATCGCCGGCCGGGGTTATCCGGATTCGCTCGAGTGCTCCTCGCCCGAAAATCCGAACAACACTCTCAGATTGCGGTTTCTCCCGTACAAGCACAGGCAATATCTGCTGCAGGCCCGCGACATCACGCAAGTCAGGGCGCTCGAGACGATCCGGCGCGATTTCATCGCCAACGCGTCCCACGAACTGCGTACCCCTGTCAGCATTCTCTACGGCTATCTCGAGATGATGCTGGAAAAGAAACAGTCCGGCATTTCGTCCGAGTGGAAACGTGCCATCCGGCAAATGCACGAGCAGACCCACCGCATCAAACAGATCATCGAGGACATGATGATGCTGTCGCGTCTCGAGAATCCCGATACGTCGAACATGCACGAAACCCTCGACATGACCCAGCTGGTCAGGTCCGTGTCGCACAATGCGAAGATCCTGAGCGGCAAGAAATCCCATTCGATCAACACCCATATCAATTCGAGCCACGATCTTCTGGGAAACCGGGCGGAAATCGAAAGCCTGCTGTCCAATCTGGTCAGCAACGCGATCCACTACACGCCGTCAGGGGGGAAGATCACCATCAAGTGGGCGGTCAAGTCCGCCCAGAGCACGCTGTCCGTCGCCGACACGGGCATCGGCATCGACAAGGAGGAAATACCGCGGATCACCGAACGCTTCTACCGGATCGACACGGCGCGTTCGAGGGATACGGGAGGCACCGGGCTTGGACTGGCCATCGTTCATCACATCGTCAACCGGCATGAGGCGAAACTCCGGATAAAGAGCATCCCCGGAAAGGGCAGCGTTTTCACCGTGATCTTCCCCGCCCAACGCATCCAACCGAACAACCAGCACACGAACCTTCTGTTCGGATGACGACCGCACGCGGTTTCCGTTCATGCGGAGATCCCCGCGATCCGATGTCCGCCGGACGAAGGCCGGCACCCGCTGGCCATTGACCGCGAACGACAATCGCAATCGGCGAAAAATCTGTTGCGATCATGCGAAAGAGGTGTCAGAATCCTCTCGCAATCACTTTCACCATGGGGGTGTGCAGGATGATCCCGGACAGGTTCTCATGCGACTTCGAGCGTGACGGTTACTACTTTCCTCTTGACGCGCTCGACGATCAGGAAGTCGGCGTATATCGGGAGCGGCTGCAGGAGATTCTGGACAGCGATCACGCGTCAAGATTGGGCAATCGCGGCCAGATCAACAACCTGCACGTATTCTCTCCGCACGTCAACGAGATCATCCGGACTCCCGCGATCCTCGACGCGGTCGAACAAATCGTCGGACCGGACATTCTCGTGTGGTCGACCGGCATTTTCGTCAAGCCGGCCCATTCGGCCTCCTTTGTCTCGTGGCATCAGGATCTGACATACTGGGGCCTTAGCAGTGATCGGCAGGTATCGGTATGGCTGGCCTTCAGCCCCGTCAATGAAGAAAACGGATGCATGCGCTTTCTTCCCGGGTCGCATCGGCACGGACAATTGCCGCACGAGGATATCGTCGATCAGGAAAACCTGCTGACCCGGGGCCAGCGGGCGGTGATCGATTTCGACGAATCCGAGAGCGTCCGGGTTGAGCTGGAGCCCGGGCAGGCTTCTCTCCACCACGGCCACCTCCTGCACTGTTCCGGCCCGAATCATTCCGACCATCCGCGCCTGGGACTCGTGATCACCTATCTGTCGACATCCATCCGCCAGACCAAGTCGGAAACCGATTACGCGATGCTGGTCAGGGGAACCGACGAATTCCGGCACTTTCGGGACATTCCGAAGCCCAAGGCCCTGTTCGACGACGACAGCCTGGCCTTCCACCGCGAAATGCTTGTCAACCTCAACGAGGTTCTCTACGACGGAGCGAAAAACCGGGAGTCCGCAATCACGTAGCGCGGATATTGGGCGACGAGAGCGAGGAGGAACCGTATCGGGAATTCCCGAGCTTTTTGCCTGTCCCCGGGTCAGGGCGATTTCAAATCCAGGAACCGCTTCATGGCGGACTCGTACCTCGAGAGATTCTCTTCGGTATACGCCCGATAGTCGAAATCGATCTCGGAGTGCAATTCCGACACCATGCTCCACATGCTCTCGCGCAGCAGAGATGCGCATTTCATGGCCTGGTAGGAAATCCAGCGCTCCTCGGACACGGCTTCCTCGAAATAGCATTCAAGCAGCCGGATTTCCTGGGACGGGTCCAGGGAGTTGTTCGAGGCCAGCCCGCCGAGATCGAACAGCGGGCTGTTGAATCCCGCATAGTCGAAATCGACCAGCCACAGGCGCTCCCCGTCGTCAATGAAATTCGCGGCCAAGAGATCATTATGCCCGAACACGATGTCCACCTGGCCCACCGCCCGCTCCAGAGCGTCCGCCTGGGCTGTCAGTAAAGGCAATTCGGGAACCATGCGGCTTTTGCCCTCACGCAAGGTGGCGGCGTAATCCCGGATCACCTGAAAGACCCAGAACATCAGCGCGGCGCCCCTGAAATACCGCGGAACATCGCGGTGGCACGACCGGATCAGCGGCAGTATCCGGTCGAGACAGTCGTCCCGCCGGACATCCTTTTCGGTCAAGGTTCGGCCACTGATGAATTCCAGCACCAGGATGCCCGCACGGGCATGCACGACCCGCGGGGAAATGCCGGCTGCGGAGGCCGCCTTGTTTGCCGCCGTCTCGTGCGAGCGGACGATTCCGTGAACGGGCATGTCCTCTCCCACCCGGACGAAGTAGTCCCGGCCCCGGTCACGGACGATGAAGTTCGCATTCGTCATCCCTCCCTCAACCGGCCGGGGAGTCACCGAATCTCGCCAGAAGTCGAGCTCCCGTACCCTGTTCGCCTTGTCGTTCATTCCGATTCTCCGCCGCTCGGGCTCCGATTCAACCGCCCGCCTCGCAATGCCCGCCAGACAGAGTCATGACACCGTCCGGCCGTGCCGCCATAACAAATCTGTAACACGTTCCAAACATGCCCGTAACAAATCGAAACGAAAATGGACCGAAATGACTTCCATGCCATCCACATCTGGAAAGTACTGATGCACAAAATTGCAAAACTTGCACTGCTGTCCTCGGCCATCGCCGTTGCCGGTGCCGCCAACGCCGCGCGGGACTACATCCAGATCGTCGGGTCTTCCACGGTCTATCCCTTCGCGACGGTTGTTGCCGAAACATTCGGCAAGACCACCGATTTCAAGACTCCCATCATCGAATCCACCGGCTCGGGCGGCGGCATGAAACTCTTCTGTGCCGGCGTCGGCGAGAATCATCCCGATATTACCAATGCCTCGCGCAGGATCAAGCCCTCCGAGTTCGAAAAATGCCAGGCGAACGGCGTCACCGACATCATCGAGGTCAAGGTCGGCTATGACGGCATCGTTCTTGGAAACTACAACCAGAGCGAACAGCTTTCGATCACGCGGCGGGACCTCTTCCTGGCCCTGGCCAAGCACGTCCCGAATCCCGATGGCGGCGAGTCCCTGGTTCCAAACCCCTACATGACCTGGAAGGACGTGAACGTCGAGTTGCCCGATGTCGAGATCGAGGTGCTCGGTCCGCCTCCGACCTCCGGCACCCGCGACGCGTTTGCCGAGCTGGCTCTTGAAGGCGGATGCAAGACCTTCGACTGGGTCAAGGCGATGAAAAAGGCCGACAAGAACGCCTACAAGGCCGCCTGCCATTCCGTCCGTGAAGACGGGACCTACATCGAATCCGGTGAAAACGACAACCTGATCGTCCAGAAGCTCCGCGAAAACCCGAAGGCCTTCGGCGTATTCGGCTTCAGCTTTCTTGACCAGAATTCCGACGTGATCCAGGGTTCGCTGATCGACGGAGCCGCTCCCGAATTCGAAAACATCGCGGACGGTTCCTACCCGGTATCCCGACCGCTCTACTTCTATGCGAAGAAAGCCCACGTCGGCGTGGTTCCGGGCATCCGGGAATTCCTGAACGCCTTTACCGATGAGGCGGCCTGGGGCGACGAGGGCTACCTGACGGACAAGGGCCTGATTCCGATGCCGGACGAGGAGCGCGCCAAGTTCGGCGCCGACGCCAGGGCCCTCAATCCCATGGCAATGTGACCGGGCCAATCGTCTGGCTGACAACCGCGAAATGTCGATTTTTCGGTATCCCCGGGGGAAACCGGCCGGGACGACTCACCGGCCACCGGGAACAGCCATTTGAGCGCCGCCGCGACACGAAACGAACATGACCATCCTCTCGATACTTTTCGTCCTTTTCATTCTTGCACCGGTCTGCATGCTGATCGCGCTCAGCCTCGCCAAAAGGAACCGCGTGCTGCGCAACCATGTCGAGCGGGTGATCAAGGCGTTTCTCATCGCCTGTTCGTGCCTGGCCATCTTCACCACCGTCGGCATTGTCCTGTCGGTCCTGTTCGAGTCGATCCGGTTTTTCCGGGTCGTTCCGATCACCGATTTCCTGTTCGGCCTGGAATGGTCGCCCCAGACGGCCATCCGGGAAGACCAGGTCGGATCTTCCGGCGCTTTCGGTGCCGTGCCGCTTTTTGCCGGCACGTTCCTGATCACGATTGTCGCGATGGTCGTTGCCGTGCCGTTCGGACTCATGTCGGCGATCTACCTGTCCGAATACGCCAACAGGCGAATCCGGACCGTCGCCAAGCCCACGCTTGAAATCCTCGCGGGCATTCCGACCGTCGTATACGGCTTCTTCGCCGCCCTGACCGTTGCCCCCCTGATTCGCAACAACCTGGAAGCGCTGGGAATGAGCGTCTCCAGTGAAAGCGCCCTGGCGGCCGGCCTGGTCATGGGCATCATGATTCTTCCGTTCGTGTCCTCGCTTTCCGATGATGTCATCAACGCCGTGCCGCAATCGCTCAGGGACGGTTCGTACGGACTGGGCGCCACCCGCTCGGAAACCGTTCGCCGAGTCATTCTTCCGGCGGCGTAGCCCGGCATCGTCGGCAGCATCCTGCTGGCCGTCTCGCGGGCGATCGGCGAGACCATGAACGTGGTCATGGCCGCGGGACTGGCCGCCAACCTGACCGCGAATCCGTTCGAGTCCGTCACCACGGTCACCGTACAGATCGTGACCCTGCTGATCGGGGATCAGGAGTTCGACAGCCCCAAGACCCTGGCCGCGTTCGCCCTGGGGCTGGTGCTGTTCGTGATTACCCTCATCCTCAACGTCATCGCCCTTCAGGTGGTGAGAAAGTACAAGGAGCAGTACGAATGAGCATGAAGCAGACCGAGATCATCAAGCAGGGACTCGCCCGCCGGTACAACGCCGAGAGGCGCTTCAGGATATACGGACTGAGCGCCATCATCTGCGGCGTCGCGTTCCTGGTGTTCCTCCTCGGGACCACGTTTGTGAACGGCTACACCGCGTTTCTGCAAACCTATATTGCACTCGACATCACGCTGGCGGACTCCGACTTCGACGGCGACGCCACCGCCGAGTCGATTGCCCGCGCCGATTACCTCGGGATCATCAAGCGGTCGTTGCGGGAGCATTTCCCGGAGGTGACCAAGCGGCGGGACAAGTCCAATCTCTACAAGCTTGTCAGCAGCGGAGCCCAGTACGACCTGCGCAAGGAAGTCGCCGAGAACCCGGAGCTGATCGGCCGGACCACCACGTTCTGGATGCTGGCCGACGACGAGGTCGATGTTTACATGAAGGGCCGGATCGACCCTGCCGTGCCGGAAAAGAACCGCCGCCTGAAAGACCGGTCGATCGCATGGATCGAGGCACTGAAAGCACAGGACCGTGTCGAGAGGAAATTCAACATCCTGTTTTTCACCAACGGGGATTCAAGAGAGCCTGAGCAGGCCGGAATCCTCGGTGCGGTGATGGGCTCCCTGTTCGCCATTCTCGTCACCATGCTCCTCGCGTTTCCGATCGGCGTGGCGGCCGCCATCTATCTTCAGGAATTCGCCAGCAGGAACCGCTTCACGGACCTGATCGAGGTCAACATCAACAACCTTGCCGCGGTGCCGTCGATCATTTTCGGACTGCTCGGCCTTGCGATCTTCCTCAACTTCTTCAACCTGCCGAGATCCATCCCTCTGGTGGGGGGAATGGTGCTGGCGCTGATGACCCTGCCCACGATCATCATCAGCAGCCGTGCGGCCCTGGCCGCCGTTCCCCCAAGCATCCGGGAAGCGGCGCTCGGCGTCGGCGCGTCCCCCGTGCAGACCGTTCTTCATCATGTGCTCCCGCTGGCGATGCCGGGCATGCTGACCGGAACCATCATCGGGCTGGCCCAGGCTCTGGGGGAAAGCGCGCCGCTCCTGGTCATCGGGATGGTCGCCTTCATCGTCGACATTCCCGGCTCACCGCTGGATCCCGGGACGGCGCTGCCGGTGCAGATCTACCTGTGGGCCGACAGCCCCGAGCGGGCATTCGTGGAACGGACCTCGGCCGCGATCATGGTCCTGTTGCTGTTCCTGGTCGCGGTGAACGGGCTGATCGTCCTTCTGCGGAAAAAGTTCGAAAGGCGCTGGTAGGCGCAAGACAGGCTAGAATCCATTCAATCGACTCGAGCATCCTCATGAATCAGGCAGCGACCAACACCGATCCCGAAGCGATTTCACGGGACATTTCCGATGATCCCCTGAACGACCCCGACTACAAGACGGTCGGCGAGGTCACTGTGCTCAATGCCGCGATGACCACGAAAAACGTCAACGTGTACTACGGGAACAAGCAGGCGATCTTCAACGTGTCGCTGGATGTCGGCAAGAACGAGGTCCTGGCCATGATCGGACCTTCCGGGTGCGGAAAATCGACCTTTCTGAGATGCCTGAACCGGATGAACGACACGATTGACATCTGCCGGATCGACGGCGAAATCCGCCTCGAGGGCGAGGACATCTACAGCCGGAACATGGACGTGGTGCTGCTTCGGGCCCGGGTTGGAATGGTTTTCCAGAAGCCGAATCCGTTTCCCAAATCGGTGTATGACAATGTCGCCTACGGCGTCAATCTGCATGGCCTGTCGCGCAACAAGCCCGAGCTTGACGGAATCGTCGAGAACGCGCTGAAGAGGGCGGGACTGTGGGACGAGGTCTCCGACCGGCTGGATCAGCCGGGAACCGGTCTTTCCGGCGGACAGCAGCAACGCCTGTGCATTGCCCGGGCCATTGCGATCAGCCCGGAAATCATCCTGATGGACGAACCGTGCTCCGCGCTCGATCCGATCGCCACGGCCAAGATCGAGGAGCTGATCGACGAGTTGAGCGAACAGTATTCAATCTGTATCGTGACCCATTCGATGCAGCAGGCCGCGCGCGTTTCGCAGCGTACCGCGTACTTCCACCTCGGCAAGCTGATCGAGGTCGGACCCACCGACATCATCTTCACCAATCCTTCCCATCGGCTGACGGAAGGATACATCACGGGCCGTTTCGGCTGATCCCGATCCGACACCCGCATTAGGAGGCTCACAC
>VYGS01000052.1:2703-7982 GCA_009841725.1 Gammaproteobacteria bacterium | reverse complement strand
TTCCGGTGGTGGTCTCAAGGTTGTAGCCCGGCGGCGGTATGACAATGCCGAACAGCAGATTCCGGTTGCCCTCCGGCAGATATTCGAGCTTGGGCAGAAACTCGTAGCTGAAATAGGCAGCCCCCATGGTGACGCTGGAGGCAATAATCAGGGCAACCATCCGGCTTCTTACAGCGACCGTGGCAAATCCGATGATGGCCCTGGAGAAAATTCCCGCAAGGGAATCCAGAAGAAGCACCCGCACTCGCTTCGACTGCCCGTCGTTCGACATCATCCGGTTCGACAGAGCGGGAATGACCGTAATGGCCACCACAAGAGACAGCACGACAGCAACGGAGATGGCTACGGCAATATCGCGGAACAGTTGACCGGCCTCCAGATCCATGACGAGGATGGGTATGAACACCATGACGGTGGTCAAGGCAGAAACCAGGACCGCTCCCCAGACTTGATTCGCCCCGCGATAGGCGGCCTCGCGATTGCCGTATCCCTCTTCCTTGTGACGGTAGATATTCTCCAGCACCACAATCGCGGCATCCACGACCATTCCGACAGCAAATGCCAGTCCGGCCAGGGAAATCACATTGAGGGAGCGTCCCAATGCGGCCATGGCAACGAATGCACCAATCACCGAAACCGGAATCGCCAGGGTCACAATGATGGTTGCGCGTATGGAGCGCAGGAACAAGAGCAGGATGATGGCAGCCAATCCGCCGCCCACCCAGATATTCTGTTTGACGAGTTCGATCGCGGAGTCGATGTAGACCGTTTCATCATAGACCTGTTTCAATCTGAGACCGGCCGCGGGAACCGCCGACGCATTCAGTTCCTCCACCGTTTCGCGCAAGCCGGCCATGGTTTGAATGACATTGGCACCCGTTTGACGGGTCGCACTCATCGCCAGGGCGGCATCTCCCCTCATGCGGATGCTGGCGGTAGGCTCCTGATAGCCGAACCGCACCGTCGCGATATCACCCAGGGCAGTTCGCACGCGAGCGTCGTCATCCGCCCTGCGGATGAGAACATTGCGGATCGCATCCAGGGTCTTGAGTTCGCCTTCCGTGCGGACCACATAGCGACGCTTGCCCTCGTCGATGTCCCCGGCGCCGAGGGAAATGTTGGCCAGCTGCAGGGAGCGGCTGACATCCGCTATGGTCAGCCCATGGCTGGCCAGCGTGGTCGGCTCGATGGCAACATGGATTTGCTTGTCGCTGGCACCGAAAAAGTTGACGCGCCCGACACCGGGCACCCGCTCCAGTCTCTCCTTGACATTGTCTCGAATGTAGTCGCTGAATTCATGGATGGGACGGGTATTGCCGGGTTGGCGAGTGAAGATGAACCAGGCGATGGCGGTGTCTTCGCTCCCCGCTGTATCCAGGGTCGGCTCATCCGCCTCTTCCGGATACTCCGCAACCCGGTCAAGACGGTTCGACACCAACAGTAATGCGCGGTCCATGTTGGTTCCGACCTTGAATTCCAGAGTGATCCGGGCCCGGCCCTGTTCTGCATTTCCGGTCATGGTGGTGAGTCCCTCGATACCCGCCAGCTCTTCCTGCTGGGGGTTGAGAACTTCCCGTTCCACCTCTGCCGGTGCCGCACCAAACCAGTTTGTGGTCACGGTAATCACCGGGCGGTTCACGTCCGGTGCCAGCTGAATCGGTATGGTAGTCAGTGCGACCAGGCCAAAAAGCTCAATGAGCAAAACCGCTGCCAGTACCGCGATCGGCCGTTCAAGGGAAGTGCGTATCAGTTGCACAGCTCGCCTCGAGATGGTCTCATGAAGGATTTTCCATCACCTGCACGGGCTGATCGGGCTGAAGACGCTCGTTACCCCGAATCACGACCAATTCGCCCTCCGCAAGCCCTTCCAGCACTTCCAGTCGATTGCCGACCGGCGGGCCGAGCCGAACGGGCCGCAGTTTGGCCAGTCCCTCTTTGACAACATAGACGATACTGGCTCGACCCTTGCGGATCACGGCATCCTTGTGCACGGAACTGATTTCGCGATTCGCCCCCGCAGGAATCATGACCGTCACACTCTGTTCCGCAGCCAGGGCCAGTGCGGCGGAATCGATGTCCAGTGAAAATCGGACTCGACGGGTTCGGGTTCTCGGATTTTCTTCCGGCACCACCGCGCGCACCCTGGCTTCATATCGATCGTCATTTTCGAACGCGACCTCGACAATCCGGCCGACGGCCAGACCTTCGAGGCGAACTGCGGGAATATCCGCCTCGACTTCCAGCGCGCTGTCCGACACCAGTCTGACCACGGCCTGCCCTCGTTGCAGGTAGCTGCCCACTTCGGTCAGTTTTTCAGTCACCGTGCCGTGATAGGGGGCGGTGATCCGGGTGTAGCTCAATTCGAGATCAATCAGATGAATCTGCGCCTTGGCGCTGTTGACGGCCGTCTCTGCTTCCCGCACCCGGGCAAACGCGATATTTTCCTGCTGGATGGCGTTGTCGATCTGGGACTGGCTGACTGCCGAGGATGGTGTCAGGTTGCTGAGCCGGTCGACATCCTGGCGTGCCAGCGCGAGTTGCGCCTGAACGACGCCAATCCGGGCTTCCGCCTCCTTGAGCTGATTTTGCAGCAGTTTCTTTTGCAGACGAAGCGGTTCAGGGTCGATGGTAGCTATCGCCTGTCCGGGAGCAAGCGAATCGCCGACCCGAACGTCAAGCCGGGTGACCGCTCCTGCAACACGAGCCGCCACCGTGCCCGCCTGAACCGCTGCCAGCCTTCCCAGGATGGGAAGGGTCTGGGTAAACTCCTGGCGCAATACCGGATCAACCGTGACCAGGGCCTGTTGCGCTCCGACAGGGGCTGCAGCCAACCACGACAGAACCAGAACAAGGGCTAACGAAGCACCCGGCTTGAAAATCATGACCATCGGCGTATTATCGCCGAAAATCGATTTCAATCGCATGCAGGACTTCCCGGATTTCCATGACGGGCCGGGTCTCCGGTTGTCGGATTCATCCATGAGCGGTGCCCAGAGCAGGGGGCCGTACGGGAGGAAGATCGAATCGCGGCTCATCCCGGGTATCCCCGCACAAGAGGATTCGATTCATGATTCAAATTGGCGCAATAGCCAGAATGTCAATGAACGCATACCGCATCAAGCGGTCGTACAGACACCGTCAGGGTCGCTCTTCCAGTATGGCAAGCATGCGCCGCAACGGCTCGGCGGCTCCCCACAGCAACTGATCTCCAACGGTGAAGGCGGTGGCAATTCGACTGCCGGCCGGAGATTTCCTGATCCGGCCGACAGCGATGTCAAGCGTGCCGCCCACTGCTGACGGGGTCAGGCATTCGAGAGTGGCGTCCCGGGTATTGGGGACGATTCGAACCCATTCATTCGCACGACCGATCATCTCCGACAGCTCGTCAAGCGGTACATCGTCGCGCAATCCAATGGTAAACGCCTGGCTGTGGCAGCGCATCGTGCCGACCCGGATGCAGGTGCTGTCAATCGGAATCGGATTGTTCTCCCTCCCGAGAATCTTGTTGGTTTCCGCGACGCCTTTCCATTCTTCCCGGCTGGTTCCGTCATCGAGATCGGAGTCGATCCAGGGCAGCAGATTTGCGGCCAGCGGATAGCCGATGTCGTCCGTGGTCAGCATCCCGGACCTCAAGTGTCGATTGATTCGGCTGTCGATGTCGAGGATCGAACCGGCCTCGTTGCGAAGCAGGGGATCGACCAGACCGTGAATCTCTCCCATCTGGATCAGCAATTCGCGCATCTGTCGCGCTCCGCCCCCGGATATCGCCTGATAGGTCATGACCGAAATCCATTCGATCAGATCCCGCTCGAACAGGCCGTGAAGCGCCATCATCATCAGGCTGACCGTACAGTTTCCACCAATGAAGTCCCGGTGCCCGTCCGACAGCCCCTGCTCGATGACGGGCCGGTTGACGGGATCGAGAATGATCGTGGAGTTCCCGTCCATGCGAAGCGCCGAAGCCGCATCCAGCCAATACCCCCGCCAGCCTGACCGACGAAGCGGTCCATGTATCTTGCGGGTGTATTCGCCGCCCTGGCAACTGATGATGACATCGAGATCGCTCAGAGACTCGAGATCCAGGGCGTCGGCAAGAGGCTCCGGCCCGTTATGAATCTCCGGTCCGGGCTGTCCAGCCTGTGATGTCGAGTAGAAGACCGGTTCTCCGATCCGGTCAAAATCGTTCTCCTGGCGCATGCGTTCGAGCAGGACCGAACCGACCATGCCGCGCCATCCGACGAATCCTACGCGTCCGATCTTGTTCATCTTTCGACCTTGAGTCAGTGATTGTCCGGAATTCAGCAAACCTGTCATTATAGCGTCATTCGACAATCCGATGTGGTCTGGAAGCAGGCCAGTATGTGGGAATCACGGAAGTCGATGACAAAGTCTGGCTCGTCAGCTTCTGGATTATGATCCGGGTTTCTTTGACCGGGAGCTCAACAAGGCGGAATCGGTGGGTAACCCAATCCCTTCGTTTCGAAACGGTTGCCTATGCATCCGGTATGGACCGGGAGAAGTTGGCGGGCCCGGAGGGATTCGAACCCCCGACCACCTGGTTCGAAGCCAGATACTCTATCCAACTGAGCTACGGACCCGTTTTACGATTATATCTTGAGTTGGATCGGTTTCAACCGAGCTTGTCGCGCAGCAATTCGCTCACCTGCCCGGGATTGGCCTTGCCGTCTGTGGCTTTCATGATCTGTCCCATCAGATAGCCGAACACCTTGCGGTTCCCTTCCCTGTATTGCCGGATCTGGTCGGGGTGATTTTCGAGCACCGCGTCAATCGTCTGTTCGAGCTGCGTGCTGTCCGTGATCTGCCTGAGCCCCTTGCTTTCGATGATGGTGTCGACATCGGATTCGGTATCCGCCATGTGCGCGAAAACTTCCTTGGCCATCTTGCCCGAGAGGGTTCCGTCTTCGATCCGGTCCAGCAGGGCGGCGAGAGCGCGGCTGTCAACGGGGGAGTCGGCAATGCCGATACTCCGCTCGTTCAAAAGCGCGGCCAGCTCGCCGTTCATCCAGTTCGCTACGACTCCCGGTTTGGCCCGGGTCCGGGTGCAGACCCGCTCAAAGTAATCCGCCGTCTCCCGGTCCCTGACCAGTTTCTCGGCCTCCGCGGATGGGACCGAGAATTCGGACTCGAAGCGTAGCTTCCGGTGATCCGGTAGCTCCGGAAGCGAATCTCTGACAGCTTCGATGAATCCTTCCTCGAGCAGCAATTCCGGCAGGTCGGGATCGGGGAAGTAGCGGTAGTCCTGCGCGTCTTCCTTGGTC
>VYGS01000052.1:0-2693 GCA_009841725.1 Gammaproteobacteria bacterium | reverse complement strand
TCCTTGGTCCGCATGGATCGGGTTTCATCGCGATCCGGATCGTACAGCCTGGTTTCCTGGGTGATTTTACCTCCGGCATCGAGGATGTCGATCTGGCGATCGATTTCGAAAATGATCGCCTTTTCGACGAACCGGAACGAGTTGATGTTCTTCAGTTCGGCACGGGTGCCGAATTCGGTTGCACCCCTGGGACGGACCGAGACATTGGCGTCGCATCGGAACGATCCTTCCTGCATGTTGCCGTCTGAAATATCCAGATACCGCACCAGTGTGTGGAGCTTCCTGAGATAGGCGACCGCTTCGGCGGGAGATCGCATGTCGGGTTCCGAGACAATTTCCAGCAGGGGGGTGCCAGCCCGGTTCAGATCGATTCCGGTCAACCGCTCGAAATGGCCATGCAGCGACTTCCCGGCATCCTCTTCGAGGTGCGCCCGGGTGATTCCGATCGTTTTCTTTCCCGAATCGGTCTCGATCTCGAGACTTCCACCGTCCACGATCGGATGCTGGTACTGGCTGATCTGGTAGCCCTTCGGCAAATCGGGATAGAAATAGTTTTTTCTTTCGAAGGTCGAACGGCGTTGCACCGTGGCGCCGATTCCCAATCCGAAGCGGACGGCGAGCCGGGCCGCTTCGCGGTTCATGACCGGGAGGACGCCGGGCAGGGCGATGCTGACCGGGCAGGCTTGGCGGTTCGCCGGGGCTCCGTATGCCGTGGATGCCCCGCTAAACAGCTTGCTGCGTGTCATTAACTGGACGTGGACTTCAAGCCCGATGACCGGTTCCCATTCCATCACGCGTATCCTTTCGGAACCCGTCGGTGCCAATCGGTGTTCAACTGGTATTGGTGTCCGAGGTTGAGGAGGGTCGACTCATCCAGGTATCGGCCGATCAGGTGCAGACCGACCGGCAGCCCCTTGCGGTCAAATCCCGCCGGGACGGACATGGCGGGCAGCCCCGCCAGATTGGCGGAATTGGTGAAGATGTCATTCAGGTACATCTGGACGGGATCGTCCGTCTTCTGCCCGATGCGAAACGCCGTGGTGGGGGTGGTCGGTCCTGCGATCGCATCGCACGTCTCGAATGCCCGGGCGAAATCGTCGGCGATCAGCCTGCGGAGTTTCTGGGCCTTGATGTAGTAGGCTTCGAAATAGCCGATGGACAGTGCGTAGGCGCCGATCATGATCCTTCGCTTGACCTCGGGGCCGAATCCTTCAGCACGGGTGGTTTCGTACATGTCGATGATATCCGTGTAATCGGCGGCGCGGTGGCCGTAGCGGACCCCGTCGAACCTTGCCAGGTTCGAGGAGGCTTCGGCGGGAGCGAGCACATAGTAGCAGGGGATGCCCGCCGCGCTGTTGGGCAGATCGACCTCGACGGTTCTGGCACCCAGTTTCTTAAAGACCGATACGGCCTCGCCGACGGTTTTCGCGACGTCTTCGTCCACGCCTGAGGAGAAGAATTCCCTGGGCAGTCCGATCACCTTGCCGGCAATCGAGTCGGAGAGCGCTGCGGTGTAGTCGGGGACAGGCCGGTTGATCGAAGTGGAATCCTGCTCATCGAAACCGGACATGCCTTTGAGGACATGTGCGCAATCCTCGACCGAAGCAGCCATCACTCCGCCCTGATCGAGTGACGACGCGAAAGCGATCATTCCGTAACGGGACACCCGGCCGTAGCTCGGCTTGATCCCGCTCAGCCCGCAGAAGGCGGCCGGCTGCCGGATCGATCCCCCGGTGTCGGATCCGGTCGCGACCGGGGCGAGCCGGGCAGCCACCGCCGCCGCCGAGCCGCCGGAGCTCCCTCCTGGGACCCGGTCGTGATTCCAGGGGTTCAGTGTCGGGCCGTAGTGGCTGTTTTCGGTCGAAGATCCCATCGCGAACTCGTCCATGTTGGTTTTTCCCAGCATGACCATGCCCGCTTCTTCAAGCCGCTCGACAACCGTTGCACTGTACGGCGAGATGAAATTTTCGAGAATGCGGGACCCGCAGGTTGTCAGGACACCCTCCGTGCAGAAAAGATCCTTGTGAACCAGGGGAATTCCCGTGAGGGAACCGCCGTCGCCGCGGGCGATTTGCCTGTCCGCGCGTTCCGCCTGCTTCAGGGCCTGCTTTGCCGTGACGGTGACAAACGAGTTGAGCCGGGAGTTTGAATGAATCCGGTCAAGCAGGTGGCGAGTCAGCTCCACGCTTGAATATTCCTTTGTTCGCAGAGCATTTGCATGCTCTGTCAGGGTGCGGTTTTCCATGCCCCTATTCGACGACCCGCGGAACGAGATAGAGCCCGGACTCGGCGTTCGGCGCGACAGCCTGGAACTCCTGGTGCCGGTCGATTTCGGTTACGGCGTCTTCCCGCATTCGAAGAGTCATGTCCTGGGGATGGGACATGGGCTCGACATGGTCGGTGTCGATCCGGTTCATCTGTTCCACCAGTTCGATGATATCGCTCAACTGGTCTGAAAAATACTCCGCTTCGGCTTCGTCAATCTTGAGACGAACCAGTTTCGCGAGACGGTGAATCTGCTCTGGGTCGAGGGACATCGGAAATACGTCAGAAAACAGGAATGCATGCGACAGGAAATTGCCGAATCGGCAGGATGGATTATATACTTTTTTGTCCCGCCTTGCGGCCTGTCCCGGCCCCCTAATCGACAGATAGAAACTCTCCTGGCCGATTCCGGCCGTGGGTGGTCGAGA
>VYGS01000153.1 GCA_009841725.1 Gammaproteobacteria bacterium | reverse complement strand
GAGCACTGAAACCGGGCATCTCTATGGTTCGGTCACGCCAGCCGACATCGCGGAAGCGATGTCCGCGGTCGGGACCGAAATCGACAAGTCGGAAGTCGAGCAGTCCATCGGGCACATCAAGGAACTGGGCGATTATGAAGTGAAGATCACCCTGCATCCCGAAGTTGTCTTTTCTGTCAAGATCGTTGTCGCTGAACAAGAGGAAGGCTGATACCGAGGCGCTTTCCGACGAGTCCGAATTTTCGACCCCGAAAACGCTTCGGACCGGCTGAAACCGGATGACACGCCGGGTGGTTTTGGGTATGCTTGATTGAGCGCATATCCTTTTCTCGCATCGTGTCGGAACCCCTTCAAATCGTCCCCAGACCTGCCCGGCTGCCTCCTCAATCGCTTGAGGCCGAGCAGTCTCTTCTCGGCAGCCTGCTGCTCGACAACCACAAGTGGGATGATGTCAGTGCCATGGTGGCGGACAGGGATTTTTACCACCAGAACCATCAGGTCATATTCAAGGCAATGTCGGACCTTTCTAATGCCGACAGCCCGATTGACGTGGTGACAGTCGCCGACAAGCTGGCCTCGGAGGACAACCTGCAGAAGGTCGGTGATCTGGCCTATCTGGCCAGTCTGGCCGAAAACACCCCGGGCGTGGCCAATCTCATGGCCTATGCGCGGATCATCCGCGACAACTCGATTCTGCGTTCCCTCATCGTTTCCTCCAACCAGATTTCCGAGCAGGCCTATCATCCGGAGGGCCAAACGACCCGGCAGGTTCTTGATCATGCGGAAAAGCTTATTTTCGAAATCTCCGAAATCCACGACAGCCGTCACAGGGAATTTTCTCCTATTGATGATTTGATTCCCGAGGCGCTGGACCGGATCGAGGAACTGTACAGGTCCGGCACCGGAATCACGGGAGTGCCGACCGGCTATACAAGGATTGACGAATTGACCAGTGGCTTTCAGAGGGGAGATCTGATCATCGTTGCCGGACGCCCATCAATGGGGAAGACGTCGTTCGCGATGAATATCGCGGAGTACGTTGCAATCAAGCAGAAGCTTCCGGTCGGAGTGTTCAGCCTTGAAATGTCCGGGCAACAACTGACAATGCGGCTCCTGTCGTCATTGAGCGGGATCAACTCCAACAATATCCGGACCGGAAAGCTGAATGACAATGACTGGCCCCGCCTGAACAAGGCGGTCGAGATGCTCCAGGATGCCCCGATCGTGGTCGACGAATCGAGCGGCCTGAACGCAAACGAACTGCGGTCAAAAAGCCGGAAGATGAAGGCCGTCTCGCGCGACAAGTTCGGCCTGATCATCGTTGACTATCTGCAACTTATGGAGGGAACGGACCAGACCGAGAACCGGGCCACGGAGATTTCGGGAATTACCCGGAACATCAAGCTTCTCGCAAAGGAGCTGGATGTTCCGATAGTGGTGCTGTCCCAGCTCAACCGGTCGATCGAAACCCGGACGGAAAAGCGTCCGCGCCTCTCCGATCTCAGGGAATCCGGCGCCATTGAACAGGATGCCGACTTGATCCTCTTCATTCACAGGGAAGAGGTGAGCGATCCGGATACGACCGAAAAAGGAATTGCAGAGATCATTATTGGAAAGCAGCGCAACGGCCCGATCGATGCGGTCAGGCTGACATTCCGGTCAGAGAATACCCGGTTTGACAATTATGTCCCGGACGGAGCCTTCTGACGCGCTGGCCGGTTGTTCGCCACGAGACAGTATCGCCGCATGTCTGTCGGCAGCATGAAGGACCAGTGGAGAGCCCGTGCGCTGATTGATCCCTCGGCACTCCGGCACAACGCGAGCATTGTCCGCAGCCTGGCGCCAGACTCCCGGTTGCTTGCCGTCGTCAAGGCGGATGCCTACGGTCACGGTATGGCGACCGTGGTCAATGCGCTGAATCCCGTGGTCGACGGTTTTGCCGTTGCAACGATCGAAGAAGGCGTCTCCTTGAGGCAGGTGAACGACAGCCGGCCGGTTGTCGTCCTGTCGGGCTTGTGGGATCGTGGCCAGCTCGATGTTTTCGGTTCGCAGGGACTGGATCCGGTCGTCCACAGCCGCTACCAGGTTGAGTGGGTGAAACGGTACCGGGGACGGCCGATTGACGTCTGGCTCAAGTTCGATAGCGGCATGAATCGCCTCGGCATGGATCGCGACGCATTCCGGGAAACCTGTCGGGTCTTGTCCGGGAGCCCGTCCGTGTCATCGGTTCGACTGATGTCCCATCTGGCGAATGCGGATGATCCGCGGGACGATTTCACCGCAAGTCAGATTCGTCGATTTGCACGGGCATCGAAAGAACTGCCAAATGAGCGCAGCCTCGCCAACTCCGCCGGGATCATGTGCTGGCCGGATTCGCATTTCGACTGGGTGCGGCCCGGCCTCATGCTATATGGCGCATCCCCGCTGGAGAGAGAGAAAACCACCTGCTCCCTTTTGCCCGCCATGGAATTTCAGGCGAGGGTGATCGCGATTCGGGACGTTCGAAAAGGGGACAGCATCGGTTACGGAAGGACGTACCGGGCCTCGGACGCAATGCGAATAGCGGTCGTCAGCGCCGGGTACGGGGACGGCTATTTCCGTGTCGTGTCGGGACACTCCTATGTCGTGATCCGAAAGCGAAAAGCCCCGATTGTCGGAAGGATATCAATGGACTCGATGACCGTGGACATCGGTGATATCGAAGATGTCCGGATTGGCGATGTGGCAGTACTCTGGGGCGCCTCCCCAGCGATCCACGAGGTCGCACGGTGGGCCGGCACGGTGTCGTATGAAGTGCTGTGCCGGATTACGCCCCGGGTGCTCCGGGTTGCAAGAGAAGCGGAAACGGATGTCTGAAGCCGGTTTCGATGATCGATGCCGAGCCGGGAATCGGTGAGGGGAACGCGTTGGGATAACCGGGCCGGGATTTAATGTATACTGCGAAATATCAATATTTTCCGATCACAGTTCGACATCCATGCATAGAATCAAAAACCTGACTTTGCTTATCCTGTTCGCGACATCGGCTCTGGCCTGGCTGTCTGCACAGGCACAGGATTCCTCCCAATTCAAGAGCGAAGACGAGAAATTCAGCTATGCCCTGGGATACCAGGTGGGGCAGGGCATTTTGGAGCAACTGAAGGATATACCGGATCTCGACATGCATGCCTTGTCGGGGGCAGTGGCTGCATCCCTGCTCGGGATCGATTCGTTGCTGAGCGAAGGCGAAATGGCCGAGATCATTGTGTCGAGGCATCAGAAAATGGAGGAAAAAATGGCCGAACAGGCCAGTGAGAATGCCCAGAAGTCCGCGGCATTTCTCGAAGAGCACAAGTCCAGGGAAGATGTGACGGTAACCGAATCCGGGCTGCAGTACCGGGTTCTTGAATCGGGAGATCCGGCCGGAGAGCTGCCGGGCCCGGACGATACCGTAATCGTGCACTACGTCGGCACACTGGCTGACGGGACCGAGTTCGACAGCAGCCGGGCAAGGGGCGCACCCGCCAGCTTTCCCCTTGTGAGCATCATTCCCGGATGGCGCGAAGTATTGCAACTGATGCGCCCCGGAGACTTGTGGTCCGTGGTTCTGCCGCCGCAGTTGGGATACGGGGAATCGGGAGCGGGAAACCTGATCGGCCCCAATCAGGTGCTGTTGTTTGAGATCGAGCTCATTGAAGTCAGGAAGTCGCCGGAATCATAACGGCTCACTATTCATGCGGGAGTCCTGAAATGGCGCGGGAGGGACTTTCGATTCAGTCGGGATTCAGCCTGCTGTTTTAAGATATTCGAAGGCAAAATCGGTGAGATCAGTGCTATGAAGTCTATTCGTAATGTTTCCAGAAGCGTGGCCCATGCGGCTTGGGCTGGCTTGCTGCTGTCTCTCTTTTTCGGGGCGGCTCTGGCCCAGTCTACCCGAGTGATTCACGAGGCCCGCGTTGTCAAGGCGGAGCCGGTTTATCGAACGGTGCAGGTCAATACTCCCGTCGAGGAATGCTGGCAGGAACCTGTTCAGGTCGGTTCCGAGGATTATTCGGCGACTCCCGCTATCCTTGGGGCGATTGTCGGAGGCAGTGTCGGGAATGAATTCGGGAAGGGAAGGGGCAAAGATGTCGCAACCCTTGCCGGTGCTATTCTGGGAGGGTCAATCGGCCATGACATCGAGAAGAAAAACAACCGGCAAGACGGTCGGGTTGTTTATGAACAGCGTTGCCGGACGGTCGACAGTTACCGCACGGAAGAGCGTTTCGATGGATATGACGTGACTTACGAATACAATGGCGGACTGTATACGGCTCGTACCGCCAACCATCCCGGTCAGTCGATAAAAGTCAGCGTAAGCGTCATCCCGATCATCGAATAGCCGAAGGCCTGTGGCCAAGACGACCCCCGGCGCCTGTTCTGCCATGATGCCGGCGGTTCATGAGCGCTGCTGCCTGCGGGCTTGTCATGCATGACCGTGTATACTAAATATTGTCTTTAGACCGTCGTGGGCTCTGGTGAATCGATGTTGAGACAAACGGGTATCATGCTGATTTCAACAGCGGCACTGATGGGTATGCCGTTGCATGCTGTCGCGCAGCAGTCCGAGGATCACGGAGTGATAAATGCGAGCATTCACGACATTGTCCGGGATATCCGGCAATACGAATCCTGGAAGATTCTGCAGTTTTATGACAAGGAAGATGCGTCTGGATATCAGTATTTCCGATTCAAGCTGGAGAGGAAAGACGGCAAGCTGGTTATCATTGACGTCGATCCGGCCGATCCGGATCTCAAGGCCCTGACCCGATGAGAATACTGCTGGTCGAGGACGAAAAGGATTTGGGCCTGCAGTTGACCGCAAAACTTGAGGAACATGGGTATATCGTGGACAATGCCGTCGATGGAGAGGAGGGACTGTTTTTCGGACTCGAATACCCGGTTGACATGGCGATTATCGATGTCGGCCTGCCCAAACTGAACGGCTTCGAGCTCACCAAGCGCTTGCGCGCGAACGGCAAATCCTATCCGATACTCATTCTGACGGGCCGGTCGCACTGGCGGCAAAAGGTCGAGGGCCTGGAATCGGGTGCCGATGATTATCTGACCAAGCCGTTTTACTTCGAGGAACTCAAGGCCCGGATCGATGCCCATGTCCGGCGAGCTGCCGGGCATGCGAGTTCCGTCCTGACAAACGGCTCCATTGAACTGGACACCGTTTCCCAGGACGTGTATGTCGGCAAGCAGAAACTGGAACTGACCGCTTACGAATATCTTTTGCTGCAGCACATGATGCTGAATATCGGAAAGGTCATGTCGAAAATGGAACTTTCGGATCAGCTCTATCACGGCGACGACGATCCTGACAGCAATGTCATCGAAGTACTGGTCGGCCGGCTTCGAGGAAAACTTGATCCGGACAACCGGGACCGGTTTATCAGGACCCTGCGCGGACGAGGCTACCGATTTGTCCAGGATCCTCGCTGAAAACCGGATTCGGGACAAGGTTCATCGAACATATTTCTGTCGACTTGAGAAAGATATCCCTAAGAGTCAGGCTTCTTGGCGCATTCGCCCTGATACTGCTCCTGCTTCTCGGTATCACGGGGCTGGTTCTTGACCGGAATTTCGCTACAAGCTCGGTCGCATCCGTTGAAACGGAACTGCAGGCGAACATCCATGCCCTGCTGTTCGCCCTGGAAAACCCGAAGGGAGGCGGCATGTACCTGGACGATTTCGCGGAACCGCGACTCTTTCGGGAAGATTCCGGGCTGATTTCCTTTATCCTGGACAGTGGGAATCGTGAACTGTGGCGATCGATGTCTGCATCCGGGATTGACCTGCGGGAGTATGTCCCGAGCAATCCCGGGATGCTGATCAACGTGTCGCGGGCCGGAAATAGCCTCGACAGTCCATTCGTGGCCAGTCTGACAATCGGATGGATCCGGTTCGGGGTGAGCCAGGACATCACGCTTGTGATGGTCGATGATGCCACTGCCTTCATCGAACGAATACGGGATTTTCGATGGATTCTGTTCAGGACACTGGGTCTTAGCGGCCTGGTGCTGCTTTTCGTGCAGGTCGTGAGCCTGCATTGGGGGTTGGGTCCGCTGAGGGAGGTGATTCGCGAACTCGACCAGATCGAGCATGCCCGCCAGGAAAAGATCGAGGGAGAGTATCCCGGGGAAATTGCCCAGTTGAGCACCCGAATCAACCTGTTCATTGAAAACGAGCGGAAAAACCTGATTCGATATCGCAATGCACTGGGCGATCTTGCGCACAGCCTGAAAACCCTGCTTGCCGAGGTGACCATCATGACCGGCGCATCGGATTCCACGGACCGGCGGCGACTCGGAGAAATCGCTGAAGAAATGAACAGCATCGTGGAATACCAGTTGAAAAGAGCGTCATCTTCCGAGTATTCGGTTGTTCACAAGGCCGTGGAAGTGGACAAGACCATCCTTCGTCTGGACCGGTCTCTCCAGAAAATCTATGCCGGGAGAAATGTGAAGACGGAATGGAATCTTGAGCCCGGGGCGATCTTTTACGGCGACGAGAGCGATCTGTTCGAACTGCTGGGGAACATTCTGGAGAACGCGTACAAATGGACCAGGACGCGTATTCTTTATCGAACCTCGTCCATTCGCTCACCGAGCATGATTCATCCCGGACTGGTGATTGAAATACACGACGACGGGCCGGGCATCAACCCGGATGATCACGATGAAATCCTGAAAAGAGGCGCCAGGATGGATGAGCGGGCCCCCGGACAGGGCATCGGGCTGTCGCTGGTCAACGAGATCGTGGCACGATATCAAGGGACGCTGGAGATTCAGTCAAGCCATCTCGGCGGAGCAGTGGTGCGGGTTGAAGTTCCGGCACAATGACCGGAATTTGAGCACGGCGTTCAGGGTGAAATGTTCCGGATCAGATCGTTGATGCTGACTTTCCCGCGGGTTTTCTCATCGACAGTCTTGACGATCACGGCACAGTAGAGGCTGTGGCTGCCGTCGCGGGCGGGCAGGGAGCCCGAAACCACGACGGATCCGGGGGGGACATATCCATAACTGATCTCGCCGGTTGCTCGGTTGAATATTCGGGTGCTCTGTCCCAGGTAGACTCCCATGGAAATGACCGAGCCCCTGCCAACGATTACTCCTTCGACAACTTCGCTCCGTGCTCCGATAAAGCAGTCGTCCTCGATAATGGTCGGCGAGGCCTGCAAGGGTTCCAGTACTCCACCGATACCCACTCCGCCGGACAGGTGGACATTTGCCCCGATCTGGGCACAGCTGCCGACTGTGGCCCAGGTGTCGACCATGGTCGTTGTGCCGACGTAGGCGCCGATGTTGACGTAACTCGGCATGAGAACCACGTCATTCGAAATATAGGCCCCTTTTCTCACCACCGCCGGAGGCACGACCCGAAATCCCCCGGTTCTGAAATCATCCTTGCCATACGAGTCGAATTTGGTCTCAACCTTGTCGAAATACCGGGTGGGGCTGGAACCCATCATGCGATTGTTGTCTATTCGAAACGACAGCAGCACGGCCATTTTCAGCCATTGGTTGACTTTCCATCCTTCTTCGTCGGGCTCGGCAACTCTCGCCTTCCCCGTATCCAGAAGCTCGATGCTCTCTCGGATGGCGCTCTTGACTTCATCCGGGACGCGAGAGGGGGTTATATTCTCCCGGTTCTCCCAGGCCTCGGAAATGATCGATTCAAGCGTTGACGTATTCATGATATTGATGATGAAAAGGACGGTTTGCGGTGTGCCGGAGTCTCGATCCAACATGCGCAAGGTTGTGCGAATGCGGGATTATAGCCACAAACGGCCCGTGCCTCATCCTTCTTGTGAAATTCCGGGTCGGGTTCACGCCGTTTCCGTGAATCGGCAACACGACAGATCTTGGATTGCGTCATTGCATGGCCATCGGACTGGGATTTCGAGCGATACCCTGTCCTGGAGCAGAAAAGCAGAAAGTCGCATATCGCCAGCGTTCGCGGAAATTTGATAATATTGGGAATTATATCCATAAGTAACATCTGGATTTATATTATAATTTCAACAT
>VYGS01000106.1 GCA_009841725.1 Gammaproteobacteria bacterium | reverse complement strand
GGTAGATGAAGGTCTTGATCATTTGCAAGAAGATATGTCTGACCTGAAAGATGAAGTCTCTGATATTAAAAACGACGTTGCGGATCTGAAATCAGATGTGGATGTTTTGCGAAATGAAGTCAATCGAATTGAGGAAAATACTAAACCCAATCAAAGATCGGATAACGTGGCATTTCTTTCGACTTCTGGATACTAATTACTCGCATCACTGATCTTTTTGTTCAATCTCTTTCCCATCCGGTTTCTTCATAAACCGCCATTCCTTTTTCGGCGGTCTTTGCATGACGGCCTTTGCGACCTGCTCCGGTGTTGCGCCCTTGATCGGTTCGGGCAACTTGCGATTCTCGTTCTTTTCTCGTTTCATGCCAGTCTCTGAAATATTGCTTACCATCGTCGTGCCCCGTTGGAGAGTCCGTTGTCGGCGATCAACTTCTTGTAAGGCAACTGCTTGCCGTCCATGCGATTGACGATCCGGCCCATCTGGTCGATGGTGTCGAACTCCCGATCGTTGTGCCGTCCGGCAAATTCGTTGACATACCGGTTCAGGTGTTTGGGCGACATTTTGTGATAGGTTCCGTGGAAACCTCGCTTCATTATCGCCCAAAAAGACTCGATGCCGTTAGTATGGGCCATGTCCCGGACGTACTCGCTTACGGAGTGCTTGACGCTTTCATGAGCGAACGGGAGTGAATCATACACGGTTGCATCGTCCGTATAAACCTGTGCGTCCTTGTCGGCGTTGTCCTTGATGAAGGGGTGCAAAGTCTTCTTGTCGGTCTTCTCGACCACCTTTGCACGGACTTCATTGGTTTCGCGATCCTTGATGCCGACAACCGCAACCTTGCCCACAGATCCCCGTCCGGTGTCCTTGAGTTCCTTCCGCTTTTTGTTGCTCATGTTCTTTCGTTTGCCGCCCATGTACATTTCATCGACTTCTACGGGGCCGCTGAACAAGTCGTTTGATTCGTCGTCAAAGGTTTCACGAATCTTGTGCATCATCATCCAGGCGGATTTTTGAGTGATGTCGAGTTCCCGGTGCATCTTCATGCTGGACACGCCTTTGAGGTTGGTGGTCATGAGATAAATACCAACCGCCCAAGCGCGATAGCCGATATTCGACTTGTGCATGAGCGTGTCGGTCTTGACGGAAAAATCGCTTCGGCACGAACGGCACCGATGAGGCTGGTTCCGGCGTTTTTCCTCTACCCTTGTCTGAATATTCCGTGACCCGCATTTGGGGCAGACAACACCATCATGCCACCGGTTCTGCTCGAACCAGTCTTCAGCCGTCCTGTCATTGGAGAACAGGTCGATGATCTGCATGAACGAGAGTCCCGTTCGATAGTGCTTGCCTGGTGCCGAATTAGCCATTGCTCTGATTTCGTTTCATGTTTGACAATGTGGAATATTATACACCATTTGGGCAAAATGAGCAAGCCGTTTGGTGTACAACGTATATAATTCCCAATGCTTTAATGACAACATGGCCCCGGATCGGCTGATTTTCCTACGCCATTTCGGACAGAATTCAGAACCAGCCAGCCGGAACAATATACTGTTTTCGTGGAGCCGCATCGCTTGATCTGTCGGGTTTTTGTAAACCCAATTCAAAATATGGCCAAGTTCAAACACGCCTTCGACAAAGAAATCAATGCCGTTCAAAGTATTGAATTATAAGCATGTTAACCTGCTGATGTCCCCACTGCCTGAGGGTCAACAGCCGGAATGAGCAAGCTGTTGCAAACGCCAAAAATCCGAATAGATCAGCTTGTCACAGCATTTACCGGTTCTAAGAAATCAATCTGAATTGCTGTATAGCGTAAGCCGCACATGGACATACACCGCGTTGAACATTCCCAACATTTTGGATAATTTCCAATCATGACAAAAAACATATCCATTTTGTCACTGGGTGATCACTTCGCCGGGTTTATCGACACGCAGATTCAATCTGGTCGCTATGAATCGGCAAGCGATGTGGTGCGTGCAGGCCTTCGTTTACTTGAGGAACACGAAGCCAAGGTGAAAGCGTTACAGAATGCCTTGATTGCAGGCGAGCAGTCAGGCTCCCCCCGACCTTTCGATTTTGAAAAATTCAAGGCACGCAAACGATCAGAGTTCGGGCAGAAACAATGGTAATGGCACCATCCAACCGCCTGCGGCGATAGCGGTCGTCGATGACATTTGAACTTACAGGGTTAGCGGACGGGGAATCCCCCAAGGCGTCCTTGGGGTAAAGATGATCGGACCCCGTGTCTCCCTATCTGGGCGGTGGTCCGATGGGTCTTATTATGTAGTCAGTGTATGTCCACACGAAAGAAAATTCAAGCTGTTCCACTCTCAAAGATGTAAAGACCAAGCACGTCTTCAAAAAGGGAATCAATGCCGTTCAGAGTATGAAATTTTGAGCATTTCGGCCCGTTGACGCCACCATTACTCAAGGATCGGCAACCGGGCCATGGGGATTGTCATTTATGCTTATTTCGGATATTTTTTGTCGCACAGGACCAAAAATCCGCCCCCGACTCCCTTTATACTCCACCACCCGTATGAAAGACCATCGATCTGCGTGCGAATGAAACGTTATTCGATATTCAGCCTGGCCCGCAACGCCCTCAACTACCACCAGGGCTGGCAAAAGGCCTGGCGCAGCCCCGACCCGAAGCGCGAGTACGAGGTCGTGATTGTCGGCGGCGGCGGCCACGGGCTGGCGACCGCCTACTACCTCGCCCGGGAATGCGGCATCCGGGATGTGGCTGTCGTCGAAAAAGGCTGGCTGGGCGGCGGCAACACCGGGCGCAACACCACCATCGTCCGGTCGAACTACCTGTGGGACGAATCCGCCGGGATCTACGAGCACGCCATGAAACTGTGGGAAGGGCTGAGCGGCGAGTTGAACTACAACGTCATGTTCTCCCAGAGGGGGCTTTTGCATCTGGCCCACTCCGTCCACGACCTGCAGGAGATCGGCCGGCGCGGCAACGCGATCTATCTGAACGGCATCGACTCGGAATTCGTGACTCCCGAACAGGTCAGGGAGATGGTGCCGTTCATCAACCTCAACTGCCGCTATCCGATCCTCGGCGCCCTCTTGCAAAGACGCGGAGGCACCGCCAGGCACGACGCCGTCGCCTGGGGCTACGCCAGGGCGGCGGACGACCTGGGCGTGGACATCCTCCAGAACTGCGAGGTGACCGGGTTTCGGATCGAGGACAATACCGTCACGGGTGTCGAAACCAGCCGCGGGCCGATCCGCGCCAAAAAGGTCGGTTGCGTGGTGGCCGGGCATTGTAGCGTCCTCGCCGAGATGGCCGGGTTCCGGCTCCCCATCGAGTCGTTTCCGCTTCAGGCGCTGGTTTCCGAGCCGGTCAAGCCGATTCTCGACTGCGTCGTCATGTCGGGCAGCATCCACGCGTACATCAGCCAGTCCGACAAGGGCGAGCTGGTAATCGGCGCAGGGTCCGACGCCTACCTGTCCTACTCCCAGCGCGGCGGCTTTGATGTCATCGAGGACACGGTCGGACCGGTTCTCGAACTCTATCCTATCTTCTCGAGACTGAAAATGCTGAGGCAATGGGGCGGGATCGTGGACGTGACCGTGGACCGCTCCCCCCTGATCTCCAAGACCCCGGTCAGGAACCTGTTTTTCAATTGCGGCTGGGGCACCGGTGGATTCAAGGCCACCCCCGGCTCGGGCAACGTGTTCGCGCACTCGATCGCCCGCGGGGAGATGCATCCGATCGCGGCTCCGTTTTCCATCGACCGGTTCAATACCGGGGCGCTCATCGACGAGGGGGCCGCGGCTGCGGTGGCGCACTGATGCTGCTGATCGAATGCCCATGGTGCGGCCTGCGCGACCAGAGCGAGTTCACGGCTCACGGCGAAGCGCATATCGCCCGCCCGGACACGCCCGGTGAACTCGACGAGCAGGAATGGGGCGACTACGTCTTTTTCCGCAAGAATCCGAAAGGCCTCCATTACGAACGCTGGGTCCACAGCCACGGCTGCCGCAGGTGGTTCAACGCCGTGCGCGACACCGTGACCGACCACATCCACGCCACCTACCGTCCCGGGGACGGCCAACCCGACCTGTCCGATGAAGAGCCAGACCAACCGTCTTGAGCGGGAATCCCGGATCAACCGGAGAAAGCCGATCCGCTTCTGGTTCGACAACCGGGGCTACGAGGGCTATCCCGGCGACACGCTGGCCTCCGCCCTCCTGGCCAACGGCATCCATCTCGTCGGACGGAGTTTCAAGTATCACCGCCCGCGCGGAATCTACTCGGCGGGCCCGGAAGAGCCCAATGCGCTGGTCCAGCTCGAGGAGAACGCGTACACCGAGCCGAATCGCCGGGCGACCGAGGTCGAACTCTACGAAGGGCTGAGCGCCAGTTCGCAGAACTGCTGGCCGTCCCGCGGATTCGATCTGGGAGCCGTCAGTTCCTGGTTCTCCCGCCTGCTACCTTCGGGGTTCTACTACAAGACCTTCATGTGGCCGGCCTCGCTCTGGATGACCTACGAGAAGTACATCAGGAAGGCGGCCGGGCTGGGCCAGTCCCCGACCGAACCCGACCCGCATTTCTACGACAAGACCCATGCCCATTGCGATGTCCTGGTGATCGGCGGCGGGCCCGCCGGGATCGAAGCGGCGATGGCGGCCGGGCGATCGGGCTGCCGGGTGATTCTGGCGGACGAGAAATCCGAATTCGGCGGCTCGCTGCTCAGCGAGAACATGCTCGTCAACGGCCAGCCGTGCCACGAATGGATCGAGAGCAGGATCGCGGAACTCGAGTCCATGCCGGATGTCGCCCTGCTTCCGCGCACCACCGTCACCGGGTACTACGACTACAACTTTCTGGTGGCCAATGAACGTGTCGGCGAACACCTGGGCCCGCGGGTTTCCGCGAGATCCCCGAAGGAAAGGCTGTGGAAGATCCGCGCCAGGCAGGTCGTCATGGCGACGGGGGCCATAGAGCGCCCTCTGGTCTTTGCCGACAACGACCGGCCCGGCATCATGCTGGCCGGCGCGATACGGTCCTACATCAACCGGTTTTCGGTTCTTCCGGGAAACCGTTGCGTTCTTCTGACCAACAACGACTCGGCCTACCATGCGGCGCTCGATATTTCCGATGAAGGCGGGCATGTCGAGATCGTCGACGTCCGAAGCAGCCCGTCCGGGGCCCTGGTCGAGTCGGCGCAAAGCCGGGGAATCCGGATCATTCCGGACAGCACCATCACGGGCGTCGGGTATTCGAGGGGGCGAATTCGCCATGTCGATGTCATGACGCTTTCGGAAGACGGAACGCGGGTCGTCGGGAAAAAACGGAAGATCGACTGCAACCTGGTCGGCGTGTCGGGCGGATGGACCCCGACCGTTCACCTGTTCAGCCAGTCCAAGGGAAAGCTCCGGTACGACGACGCCAACCATTGCTTCGTGGCCGACCGGCCGTCACGGAACAATCCGGTCACGCTCGCCGGCTCGTGCCGGGGGACCTGGTTCCTGAAGGAATGCATGGAGGAAGGCCGCAAGGCCGGATGCGACGCGGCGCAGGCCGCGGGATTCGACCCCGATTCCCGGCGCGAGCCCGTGAAAGCCGGCAAGGTCGAATACGCGCCGATGCGCCCCTTGTGGATTCTCCCCTGCAATCACCCGATCGGCAGGGGAAAGAAGAAGCATTTTCACGAATTGCACAACGATGCGACCGTCGGCGACATCCATCTTGCCGCGAGAGAGGGCTACGAATCGGTCGAGCACCTCAAGCGCTATACCACGACCGGCATGGGCACGGACCAGGGGAAGACCTCGAACCTGAATGCCCTGACCGCGATGGCCGGAATCCGCGGCCTTCCGATTCCGGAAGTCGGCGTCACCACGTTCAGACCTCCCTACACGCCGCTGACGCTGGGGTCGATCGTCGGCCACGACCGCGGGGAGCTGTTCATCCAGAAACGCAAGACGCCCATGCACCCGTGGCACGACCAGGCCGGCGCGGTCTACGAGGACGTGGGGGACTGGAAGCGGCCCCGGTACTTTCCGCTGGAGGGCGAGACCATGCACGACGCGGTGCAGCGCGAATGCCTCCAGGTTCGCCAGAGCGGCGGACTGCTCGATGCGTCGACCCTCGGCAAGATCGACCTGCAGGGAAAGGATTGCCGGTGGCTGCTGAACATGCTGTACACCAATGCGTGGGACAAGCTTGAAGTCGGGCGGTGCCGCTACGGACTGATGCTCAATGAGCACGGCATGATCTTCGATGACGGCGTCACGACCCGGCTCGGTGAAAATCACTATCACATGACCACGACCACCGGTGGCGCCGCCCGGGTCATGAACTGGATCGAGGAGTGGCTGCAGACCGAATGGCCGGAGCTGGAGGTGTTCGCGACAAGCGTGACCGAGCAATGGGCGGTGGCCTCGCTGAACGGACCGAACTCGGCTGAATTGCTGAAGGAGCTGACCGACATCCCGCTCGACGAGGAATCGTTCCCGTTCATGTCCATGAAAACGGGACAGGTTGCGGGAATCCCGGCCAGAGTGTTCCGGATCAGCTTCACCGGGGAGCTGTCCTACGAGATCAATGTCCCGGCACGACACGGCCTGGCATTGTGGGAACAGCTGATGGAACTCGGCCGGAAATACGACATCTGTCCCTACGGGACCGAATCCATGCACGTGCTGCGCGCCGAGAAGGGATTCATCATCGCCGGACAGGATACCGACGGAACGGTCACCCCGATGGATCTCGGGATGGACTGGATCGTCTCGAAGAAAAAACAGGACTTCCTGGGCAAGCGGTCCTTCGGCCGGACCGACACCTCGCGACCCGGAAGGAAGCAGCTTGTCGGTCTCCTGACCGAAGATCCCGAGGTGGTGCTTCCGGAAGGGGCGCACGTCGTCTCGAAACTGAAAAACGGCCCGCCCATGGACATGCTCGGACACGTCAGTTCGAGCTACATGAGCCCGAATGCGGGGCGTTCCATCGCTCTCGCCCTGCTCAAGGACGGGTTCAACCTCAAGGGACAGACGTTCGATGTCCCCCTGATGAACGGCTCGAGCCAGCGGGTGACCGTGACCGACCCCGTGTTCCCCGACTGATTGCCGAGACGGATATGACCGAGATCATGACGACCTCTCCGCTCTGGGACCGCGCGGAAATCGGCGGCAAGAACACGCTCATCGAGCGGCCGCTTTGCGGAAAGATCAACCTCCGGAGCGACCCCGAACAGGCCCGGTTCCTCGCGAGAGCCCGGGAGGCGTTCGGCCTGGACCTTCCCCTCGATCCCAATACCCTCGCCCGGTCGCAGGATTCGACCTGCTTCTGGCTCGGCCCCGACGAGTGGCTGATCCACTGCCCACTTGACGAGGCGGCATCCCGGATCGAGTCGGGACGCTCGAAACTCGCAAGGGTCCATCATGCCCTGGTCGATGTCTCGGATTACTATACCGTGCTGCGCCTCGAAGGTCCCGATTCGGCCGCCCTGCTTGCCAGAGGCTGCCCCCTCGATCTTCACCGGAGCCGATTTCCCGCGGGAACCTGCGCCCAGACACGATTCGGCAACGCGAGCATCCTGTTGCACAAGACCGGCGAGACGCCCGCATTCGACATTCAGGTCAGGTGGAGTTTCGCCGAATACGTCTGGGACTATCTCGCAAGCGCAATGCAGGCCTTGTAGGGTTCACCGCGCCGGACAGGCAACGCCCCGGCCAGGAACCCTACAGATGCCTGGCCTTCAGCGGCCCGTCGCGTTTTTTCTGTTTCTCAAGCCGGTTCTCGGCACCCTCGTCCTGAGGCGTAATCCTGTAACTCCCCTGCATCAGCTTGACGGACTCGCTTCGCGATTTCATCAGCCTGTACTCGATGCGCTCCTGGGCTGAAAGCGACCGCCTCCCCCAGACCAGCCAGCCGAACAGGATGCCGACGGCCAGCGCGACGAGAAGCCAGAACCAGATCTCGAGTATCAGATACCACATGATTCCCGTATTGTAGTATTTTTTGTCTCCATGTCCGGGTTCAATACATGTGGGACTGAGAGGGTTCGGTGACCCCGTGTTG
>VYGS01000082.1 GCA_009841725.1 Gammaproteobacteria bacterium | reverse complement strand
ATATAGGTGGCCGTGCGTCGTTCGTAGCGTGGAAATCGTCGACTACCACTGATGGCCAAACTCAGCATATTAAATTCTGGGAGATAGAAAAAATGGCAGAAGCAATCCATCCGGGGGAAACCCTGCGTGAGGATCTGGATGCGCTTGGCATGAGCGCAGCTGAACTTGCAAGGCGAATCCATGTGCCCGTGAACCGGATCACGAAAATACTCAATGGACGCCGCACCATCACCGGAGACACGGCACTTCGCTTGGGGCATTTTTTCAATACCTCAGGCGAATTCTGGCTCAATCTGCAGAAATTGTATGAGCTGCGATTGGCGAAACAGAGGAGAGGCAAGGAAATCGCGGCGTTGCCTGTGTTGGAGGAAATGCAAATGAAAGCGGGTTGAGCCGTCGGCTATTTGTTCACCATACGAGCTCGTGGAGCCCAATCATGCAGACGACACAATTTGATCCAATCATTGCCGAAGTCCGTGAAATGCGTGACGAATATGCTACCCACTTCAATGATTGACGTGGGAAGCATGTTTCGGAATCTTCAGGGCGGACAGAACATCTCGGATCACGATCTGGATACCGCCCTTGACGCGGCCCGGCGGGAATACATTGACCGTCACCCCTCCTCGCTCGAGCATCTCAGGGAGGCCGCGAAATACCTTCCCGGCGGCAACACGCGCACCGTGCTGTTCCACGACCCCTTTCCGCTTCGCATCGTTTCCGCAAAAGGGTGCCGGATCCGGGATGTCGACGGACACGAGTATGTCAACTTTCTCGGGGAGTACACCGCCGGCATGTTCGGACACGACAACCGGGTGATCCGGGAAGCGGTGGTGCAGGCGCTCGACAACGGCATCAGCCTGAGCGGACACTGCCCGGACGAGGCCCGCCTAGCACAACTGATCTGCGACCGGTTTTCCTCGGTCGAGAGGGTGCGGTTCACCAATTCCGGCACCGAGGCCAATCTGCTTGCCGTATCCGCCGCCAGGCATTTCACGGCAAGGCGTCGCGTGCTGGTTTTCAGGGGCGCCTATCACGGGGGACTGCTCAGTTTCGCCCACGGCGAAAGTCCGGTCAATGCTCCCTATGATTATCTCGTCGGCACCTACAACGATTCGCTCTCGACGCGGGAGTTGATTCGATCGCATGCGGGCGAAATCGCCTGTATCCTAGTCGAGCCGGTTCAGGGTGCCGGGGGGTGCATTCCCGCGCGGGTCGAATTTCTGGAGATGCTGCGCGACGAGGCGCGTGATGCGGGTATCGTGCTGATTTTCGACGAGGTCATGACGTCCCGGCTGTCGTTCTCCGGACTGCAGGGACGTTACGGAATCATTCCCGACATGAGCACCTTCGGCAAGTATCTCGGCGGAGGACTGACTTTCGGGGCATTCGGAGGAAAGTCGGAGATCATGGACCTGTTCGATCCGTCAAGACCTGACGGATTGCCCCATGCCGGCACGTTCAACAACAACGTCCTGACCATGGCGGCCGGCGTGGCGGCACTCGACGGAATTCTGACGGAAGAA
The DNA here is from genome assembly GCA_009841725.1 of Gammaproteobacteria bacterium. GTDB lineage: Bacteria > Pseudomonadota > Gammaproteobacteria > Arenicellales > Poriferihabitantaceae > Poriferihabitans. The sequence goes on along the minus strand of VYGS01000082.1, from coordinate 6,610 downwards.
CGGCTGTCGGAACTCAACCTCCGGGGCGAGAGCATGCGCGATGCGCTCAACGAGACGGCGGCCCGGGAAGGGATCGCAATCCGCTTTACCGGGCTCGGGTCCCTGATCGGCGTGCATGCGACCGCAGATCCCGTGCTCAATGCCGACGATCTTAAGGATGCGGACGACCGGATTCTGGAGTTACTGTTTCTGGACATGCTGAAACGAGGCTTCTATTTCGCCAGACGGGGATTCATCTCGTTGATGTTGACGATCGGAGACGAGGAAGTCGACGGCTTTGTCGAATCGTTCGGTGAATTTGCCCGAAATCGGCAGGGCGTCGCCAGGACAGGAAGCTGATTCACCCGTTTCAGTCCAATATCCGGTTGACGGTACAATAGTGCGGATCGACCACTCTCTTGAGAACGCCATGTTGGATCTTGTCCGGAACAGAAATTCAGGCGCCGCCAGGGACGACAGAAAACGACGGCTTGTCGATGCGGCCATCGGCTGCATCGGCCAATCGGGTCTTGAAGGGGCCACCGTTGTCCGGATCACCCGTGCCGCGGGGCTTCCCCCGGGGGCCGTGAAGACCCATTTCGGCAGTCGGGAGAAGCTGCTTTGCGCGGCATTCGATTCGATCGGAACCGGTTTGAAGGAGGCCCTTTCCGAATCCATCGACGGTCTGGTCGACCCCGAAGAGATCCTGGAGCGGGTGATCCGGGTCCATTTCGATCCCGCGCTTTGCAACATGGAAGCCCTGGCCGCGTGGAACGCCTTCATGGACGCCTCCCGCCTTCGCCGTGACGGGCAGAAAACCTGGAGCGAATGGCGCGATCAGATGCGCTCCACGCTGGAGGCCCAGATCTCGGCGCTGGATGCGCAGGACTCCCGCTACCATGCGGACTCCCGGACACTTGCCCGGGGCCTGGAGGGACTGCTCGTTCTGGGCTGGCAGGAGATCCTGTCCGGCGAGGGCGGGGACGAGATAGAGCAGGCGGTCGCGATGTGCCGAAGCTATCTGGCCTCGTTGTTTCCCGGCCGGTTCGGCGGCGACTTGGACAGGCCCGCAAGGGCGGCCGGAAAGGCTTCCCCGGAACCGGCCCTGAGCGATCTCCTTCCCCGGTGGACCTACCGCAATCCGGAGTTTTTCGAACTCGAGATGGAGCGCCTGTTCAAGCCGAACTGGCTGCTGGCGGGCCACGTCAGCGAAGTCGCCAGCCCGGGGGACTACCTGACGTTCGACGCTTCGGGCGAGCGTGCCCTGGTGATCCGAAGCGATGACGGCCGGCTTCGCGCATTCCACAATGTCTGCCGTCACCGCGGCGCCATGCTGTTCAACCGGACACGAGGCCAATGCCGGGGTGACATATCCTGCCCGTTTCACGGCTGGACCTACGATACTCGGGGAAAGCTGATCGGCATTCCCGCCCGCCGGACATTCAGGGATCTCGACCCTGAAAAACATCCTCTGATGCCTCTGGAGCTTGAAGTCTGGATGGGATTCGTCTTCGTCCGCTTCATTCCCGGCGGAGAGTCGCTGAAAGACATCATGGCGCCGGTCGAGCACCTGATCGTCCCCTACAGGGTGTGCGACATGAGGCCTCTTCCCGGCACCGAGTATTGCGAAATCCGGCCCTACAACTGGAAGATCATCCACGACATCGACAACGAGGGCTACCACGTGCCCGTGGGGCATCCGTCCCTGCAGCAGCTCTACGGACAGGATTACCGGGATACGCGTGTGGGCGAGATTCCCGTTTCCCGTGCGCGGATGAACGAGAAGAGGGCGAAATCCTGGAGCGTCAGGCACTATCAGGACCTGCTGCCCCGGTTCGGGCATCTGCCCGAGGAGAATCAGAGGCTCTGGCTGTACATCGGCGTCTTTCCGAATGCGGTCATCGGCCTTTATCCGGATTCCGCCGAGTTCTACATGACCTTGCCCAAGACGCCGCAGACCACCCTGTTCCGGGGGCGGGCATACGGTCTGGATGACGACCGCCGAGAAGTGCATGCGGCGCGCTATCTCAATCGCCGGATCAACTACATCACCGACCGGGAGGACGAGCAGTATGTCGAGGCGATGCAGGACGGGCTGTACTCGAGCGCCTTTCCAGAGCAGATCCTGTCCGATCGGGAGCAGGGGGTCCGGGATTTTCACAAGGCGGTCCAGAAGATGTTGCCCGTGGCCAATCTCGCAGAAGAGCCGGCCCTTGGCCAGGTTGCGGCGAGCAATGTCGGGATGGAGGGCTGATCCGGGCCGTCGGGCCGGAGCGAAGGGTCAGTTCAGGGCGGCCTGCTGGATCTCTCGTTCCCGCTGGCGCTGCTGGCGCAGCATGATCCAGCCGAACAGGATGACCCCGATCGTGATGGCCACGATGATGATCGTCGCCAGGGCGTTGATGTCGGGCCTCAGTCCGAGCCTGATCCGCGAGAAGATCAGTATCGGGAGCGTGTTGGATCCCGGGCCGGTGGTGAACGAGGCGATGACGAGATCATCGAGAGAAAGCGTGAACGCGAGCAGCCAGCCCGCCAGCATGCCGGGGGCAAGCCGGGGCAGGGTGACATCGAACAGCACCCTGATCGGTCTGGCACCAAGGTCCTGGGCGGCCTCTTCCAGGTCCATGTGCATGCCCGAGAGCCGGGACTGGATGATGACCGCCACATAGGCCATGGAAAACGTGATGTGGGCGATCGTGATGGTGGTGAAGCCGCGTTCGGCGGGCCAGCCGATCAGTCCCTGAAGACCGATAAACAGGAGCAGCAGCGAGAGGCCGGTAATCACCTCGGGCATCACCAGGGGCGCGGTAATCATTCCGGTGAACAGGGTTCGTCCCCGAAAGCGGCCGAAGCGGACCAGGGCGAGCGCCGCCAGGGTTCCCAGCATGACCGCGAAGGTGGCGTTGACAAAGGCGATCTTGAAGCTGAGTATCGCGGCCGCCCAGACATCCTCGCTCTGGAACAGAACCTTGTACCAGCGAAGGGAGAATCCGCCCCAGATGGGGACGATTTTCGAATGGTTGAAGGAATAGAAGACGAGCAGCACCATGGGGACGTACAGGAACGCGAGCCCGAAGCACAGGACGCTGAACATGAAGCGGGAGCGTTTCGGGCCCATCTATTTCGCCTCCTTCGACTGGATGTGCTGGTACAGCATCATCGGCAGCACCAGAAGCAGAAGCAGCACGATGGCCACGGCCGAGGCCACCGGCCAGTCCGTGTTGGCGTTGAACTCGTTGTAGAGCACCCGGCCGATCATCAGAACGTTGCCGCCTCCCAGCAGATCCGGGATCACGTATTCCCCGGTTGCCGGAATGAAGACCAGCAGGGACCCCGCCGCGATACCGGGCACGGTCAGAGGAAGCACCACGGTCAGGAAGGTGGTCACGGGTTTTGCCCCCAGGTCGGAGGCGGCCTCGAGCAGGCTCGCGTCCAGCTTCTCCATGTTGGCGTAAAGCGGCAGGATCATGAACGGCAGGTAGGTGTAGACGATCCCCACGTAGACCGCGAATTCGGTGTACAGCATCCGGATCGGCGCGTCGATGAGGCCCAGCCAGATCAGCATGTCGTTGATCGTGCCCTGATCGGCGAGCAGGCCCATCCAGGCGTAGACCCGAAGCAGGAACGAAGTCCAGAACGGCAGGATGATCATCAGAAGGAGAATGTTGCGCACCACCGGTGTCGAGCGCACGATGGCGTAGGCGATGGGATAGCCGATCAGCAGACACATCAGGGTCGATCCGATCGAGATCTTCAGGGAACTGAGATAGGTGTTGAGATAGAGACTGTCCTGCAGAAGATACCCGAAATTGTCGAAGATCAGCCTGATGACGGTGGCCCCGGAGGGGTCGGTCGCGATCATCGGCGTAAAGGGCGGTGAGGCGATCCGAAGTTCCGCCAGGCTGATCTTGAGCACCATGAAGAACGGTGCGAGGAAAAAGATCAGCAACCAGGCATAGGGAATGAATATAACCAGAAATTTCCAGCTCGACTGGAGCCGCTCGACGAGGTGGCCGAATCGGGAGCGCTGCATGGCCTAATGTGTCAGCACCACACCCGCTTCCGGCTCCCAGCCGACGTAGACTGTCTCGTCCCAGTCGGCAACGTGGCGCCCGTCGCGCGGGCGTCTCAGGTTGGGATGGGTGATCTCGAGGCGCAGTCCGGGATTGACGCGTATGCGGTAGGTGGAGCTCTCGCCGTAGTAGCCGATTTCCTCGACGATGCCCTGTACCACGTTCAGGCTGTCGTCGTCGAACGGGGTCTTGGACAGCCGGATCTTTTCCGGTCTGACCGCGATCCAGGCCTTCATGCCGTCGTGAAGCAGAGCCGAGTACTCCACCCTGACGGGCTCCGGCAGGCTGTCCACGGCGATCGTCGCGATGTTTCCCGAATGCCCTGTCACCCGGCCTTCGAACATGTTTGCCGAACCGATGAAGTCGGCCACGAAGCGTGATTCCGGGTATTCGTAGATTTCCGTCGGCGTCCCGATCTGCTGGAATGCGCCCTGATCCATCACCGCGATGCGGGTGGACAGGGTCATCGCTTCCTCCTGATCGTGCGTCACCACGATGAAGGTGATGCCGAGGCGATCCTGAATGTTCATGAGCTCGTACTGGGTCTGCTCCCTCAGCCGCTTGTCGAGGGCGCCGAGAGGCTCGTCCAGCAGCAGCACCTTGGGGTTCTTGACCAGCGAGCGCGCCAGGGCCACGCGCTGTTTCTGGCCGCCGGAGAGCTGATGGGGCTTGCGTTTTCGAAAGGTGGCGAGTTCCACCATCTCGAGCATGGCGTCGACGCGGTCGCGGATTTCCCCCCTGTCGAGTCCGTCGCGCTTGAGGCCGTAGGCGACATTCTGCTCGACCGTCATGTGGGGAAACAGCGCGTACGACTGGAACATCATGTTCACCGGCCGCTCATAGGGCGGCACATCCTGCATGTCGTCGCCGTCGATGAGGATTCGTCCGCTCGAGGGGGTTTCAAATCCGGCGATCATCCTGAGCAGCGTGGTCTTGCCGCAGCCGGAACCGCCGAGCAGGGCGAAGAGTTCTCCCTTGTAGATGTCCAGATCGACGTTGTCCACCGCGACGAAGGCGCCGAACTGCTTGCTGACCGCCTGGATGCGGATGAACGGCTCCTGCCCGGGATCCAGCCAGGGGCGGTCGGTCAGGATCGGATCGCTATCGCTCGACACCTGTTTCTTCTTCAGGAAACGAGCGGTCGGGCGTTTTGCCGTTGAAGCGCGGTGCGGAGCGCCCGGAAGCGCTCCGCATCGGATCGGCTGACGCCCGCAGGCAAATCAGTTGCCCGATTTGACGTTGGTCCAGGCCCGGGTGCGGACCCGCTCGATACGGGGCGGCACCGGATTCAGGGAGTACATCTTCATCACGGCTTCCGGGGGCGGGTAGGCGGCGGCATTACCGGTCACCTCCTCGTCCACCATGGGCAGGGCGTCGGCATTGGCAGTCGCGTACCAGGTGTAGTTGCTGTCCGCGGCGGCCACGTCGGGACGCATCATGTAGTTGAGGAAGAGGTGCGCGTTCTCAACGTTCTTGGCGTCGGCGGGAATGACCCATCCGTCCACCCAGATGTTGGCCGCCCCGTCACCCTCCGGAAGGAAGAAATCGAGCACGACGCCGGTATTGGCCTCTTTTGCCCCGGCCATGGCGAGCAGGCCGTCCGGCCCCCAGGTCACGGCGACGCAGAACTCCTTCTGCGGCATGCGCTGATAGGCGTAGTTGTCGAACGTCTTGACGTAGGGCCGGACCTGGAGCAGCAGCTCCTCCGCCTTGGCGTAGTCGTCCGGATTGGTGGAGGAGGGATCAAGCCCCAGATAGGCGAGGGCCATGGGGATGACGTCGGTGGGGGAGTCGAGGAACGAGACGCCGCACTGCGCCAGTTTCTCCATGTTTTCCGGCTTGAAGACCAGATCCATCGAACCGATCGGCGCGTCGGGGAACACCTCGCGCACGAACTCCTCGTTGTAGGTGACGCCGTGGGTGCCCCACATGTAGGGAACGAAGTACCGGTTGCCCGGATCCTTGTCCTGCGACAGGGCCTCGAGAATTTCCGGGCGCATGTGCTTGAAATTGTCCAGCTTCGAGCGGTCCAGTGGCTGGAGAATGTCGGCCGGGATCATCCGTGCGACCGGGGTGCTGGAATGGCTGACCACGTCGTAGCCGGAATTGCCTGCCAGCAGCTTCGAATCGATCGCCTCCACCGAATCGTAGGTGTCGTAGACGACCTTGATGTTGTACTCCTTCTCGAAGTTGGAGATGGTGTCTTCCGCGATGTATTCCGCCCAGTTGGTGACGTAGAGCTCACCCTCGGCCAGCGCAACGTTGCCGGCCAGCAGCACGGCGAGCGACGCGCCCAGGGCGATTGCCGTGTTCCGGCATTCCTTGCGGATCGGCCCAGTAATCCGGTTCAGCGATTTTGCCAACATTTTCTCCTCCGGTTATGTGTTTGTCTTTCGAGTAATTGTGGTTTGAACCTTGGCAGTATACCCGTAGCCTCGGACGGTTGTCCACATCCCGAAAATTCCGGAAATTTTCCTTGCAGGGCACAGGATTCCGGAGCTGCTGGCCGGGCATGTTGCAGGGTGCGGCCCGGGATGAGACGGCCCCGGATTCCATCC
>VYGS01000053.1 GCA_009841725.1 Gammaproteobacteria bacterium | reverse complement strand
GCAAGAAGCATGTCGTCTATGCGCTTGACGAGTTTGCCGAGCACTGTCGGAAGGCCGGCTCGGGTGGCGACATTCTGGAGTTGACCCGTGCAAGGTGCATTTTCACCACCGGGGATCCCGGCATCGAATCGCGTTTTCAGGCGGTGCGAAACGACCTCCTGGCCCGGGGAGTCGCCCGCGACGAATTGATCGCGGAGCTGGGCAAGAGTGGTGAAAACGAGACCGCCGCCTCGATGGAGGGCACCTTGGAACGGGGGATCCGGGATGTCGAGCATGCTGCGCGGCTTCTCCAGTTGCGTTGCATTCCGGATTCGTCGGACCTCCCGGGTTTCGGCGATGCCGTGACCGTTTTCCGGGAGGCACAGGGCAAGAAGGCGATTCCGGATTCGGTGGCGGACCAGCTGGCCGCCGGTTCGCTGATGTGGCGCAATCTGCGCGGTATCCTGCGATTGATCCTGGATGACGGCATCGCGGCCGAGACAGCCTCGGATACGGTCCGGGCAACCCTCGCGGAGTGTTGCGGCCTGCCCGACTACGACACGCTGGCCTCAACGGTTCGCGATACGGCCGCCGCGACCGCAAGCGGGCTGCACAGCGTGGCTTCACGCGAAGAGTGAAAGAGGCTGCACCGGACGGCGAGCGCGCAGGCACCGCGATATCCGCCATTCCAGACGTTGCCAGGCCTCTGCCGAAGTCATAACCGGATGCGCCATATCCTCTCATTAGACGTCTTGATGAACCATGGCTGAGCATCGGCGATTGAAGACGACTGCCGCCGAGCGCGATCGCCTGGAGCGACCGATTCTCGTGCCGCATCTCGAATTTCGATCGATCGGCGACGGACAGGTGCTGCTTGTCTCCGAAACATTCAACACGCTTCTTCATGGGCAGGTGTATGCCGATCTGATGCCCTTGCTTGACGGCCGGCACCGGACAGGCGAAATCATCAGTGCTCTGGACGGGGCGCATTCGCAGAGCGCCATCAACAATGCCATGGGGTTCCTGGTTTCCCGGGACTATGTTGTATCAGGAGAGTACGAAATGGAACGGGGCAGGGCGGCATTCTGGTCGGCGATCGGCGCTTCTCCCTGTCTGGTCGAGGAAAGACTGGCGGCTTCGGCGGTGGCGGTTCTCGGTGACGGCGGTCGCCTCGCCGCATGGCTTGAGGATATGGGTGCTGTTCTCGATTCGGATCGCCCATCCTTGTCGGTTTTCGTCTGCGATGACTATCTGGACGAGGAATGGGATACCGTCAATCGCAGACAACTCGCCTCCGGTGCCCCCTGGATCCTGGTCCGCCCGAAGGGCATGCAGCCCCTTTTCGGACCCGTCTACAGGCCCCTGGAAAAGGGGCCGTGCTGGGCATGTCTTTCCTTCCGTCTGCGAAACCACCAGGAAGTCCATACCTTTTTGCGAAACCATCAGGGCGAGGCCGCGGCTTTCCGTCCCGGCGTGGCCGACCCCGGAATCCTGGATGTCGTCTACGGCATTGCGGCGACCGAGATCATCAAGTGGCTGGTTCTCGGGAAGAGTGCACCGCTTCAGGACAGCGCCATCTTGCTGGATACGGCGCGCATGAAATGCGGACATCACCGGGTCATGCGCCGACCGCAGTGTGCGGCCTGCGGCGATGAAGCCCTTCGCCGTCCCGACCGGCCCGCATCGCCGGTCCGGCTGAGATCCCGTCCGAAGGAATTTCGCAACAGTAGCGGCGTACGCGCCACGTCCCCGGCGAAAACCCTTGACCGGTATCGACACCTGGTCAGTCCGGTGAGCGGAATCGTCACCTGGGTCGAGCGTACGACGGAGAAAACCGATCCCTGGCTGCATGTTCACTGGGCCGGTATCAATCTCGCGCTCCGAATCAGGAGCCTGAGCTCGCTTCGACGCAGCCTGCGAAGCAAGAGCGCCGGCAAGGGGAGCACCGGGGAGCAGTCCGAGGTGAGTGCCCTGTGCGAGGCGGTCGAGCGCTATTGCGGCGCATTCCATGGCGACGAAATCCGTTGCAGCAGGCGCCTTTCGGATTTTCCGGAATGCGGAGACGGGCGGGCGATCCACCCGAATGAAGTGCAGTTGTTCAGCGATTCGCAACTGGAGCGCGCGGACGAGATCAACGCCCGGGGCCATCCCTATAACGTCGTGCCCCCCAGATTCGATGCCGCAAGGGAACTGGACTGGTCTCCGGTCTGGTCGCTCACCAGGAAGGAGCACTGCTATTTGCCGACCTCCATTCTCTATGGGATGACCCCGGAACAACGGGGTGATTCGGCGCTTTGGGCCGACTCGAACGGCTGCGCCGCGGGCAATACCCTCGAAGAGGCCGTCCTGCAAGGATTTTTCGAACTGGTCGAGCGTGACGCTTTCGCCATCTGGTGGTACAACCGGCTGCGCCGTCCGGGCGTGGATCTCGAAAGTTTCGGGGACGAGTATCTGGCATCTGCTCCCGGCTACTACAGGGATTGCCATCGTGACATGTGGGTGCTGGATCTGACCGGAGATCTCGGAATCCCCGCATTCGTTGCCGTTTCACGTCGCACTGGCGGTGAGGCGGAAGACATCATCTATGGCGCGGGAGCACATACCGATCCGCACATTGCTGTCTTGCGGGCCGTATGCGAATTGAACCAGTGCCTGACCTGGATGCCTCGTCCGGACAAGGGTATCAACCGATATGCGGTGGACGATCCGATGTGCCTGGAGTGGTGGAGGAACGCAAGACTGGAGGACCATCCCCACTTGTCTCCGGCCCTTGGCAGTGCGCCGCGGGGCAAGTCGGATTTCACGGTTCCGGATACGGAAGATCTGAAGGACGACGTGGAATGGTGCCGCGCGCTGATCGAGGCCAGGGGGATGGAGATGCTGGTGCTCGATCAGACCCGGCCGGATGTCGGCATGCCGGTGGTGCGTGTGATCGTGCCCGGGTTTCGCCATTTCTGGGAGCGTTTTGCGCCCGGTCGCCTGTACGATGTGCCCGTGAAAATGGGCTGGCGAGAGCATGCCGCAAAAGAGACCGACCTGAATCCTGTACCGGTGATTGCCTGAAGAGGTGCCGGGCGAAACAGGACAGATCGTGATCAGGCGCTTCGGTCCGGATGCGAACGCACGGCGTTCGCTTGTGCAAGGATTTATGGCGATTATGCTTCCGGATTCGTCGGCTGCCAGTCCCGTTTTGCGTCGACCACGGGACATTTGTCGGCAGGGGCGTAACTTTTAGGCTGCTGGCCGATTTCGGATTCTGCCGGCCCGCCCCGGGATAAAACGATTGCCTATCGGGTGTGCAGTATGCAAAATAAAGTCAGCCGGCGTATCGTCGGAAGACAGGCGATGCGGGTCGCTCCCTGAAGAGAACGGTATTCCCGATGGAAACAGACAAGAACCACACCACCAAGATCGAATGCAACCACATCTGGAAGCTGTTCGGACCCAATCCGGAAAAGACGCTTCGAGAGCTTGATCATTCGCTGACCCGGGCCGAGGTTCAGGAACAGACGGGCCATGTGATCGGCGTCCGGGACATGGCGTGCAGGGTCGAACAGGGCGAAACGTGTGTCGTCATGGGGCTTTCGGGAAGCGGAAAATCGACGCTCGTTCGATGCCTGTCGCGCCTGATTGAGCCGACTGCGGGAGAAGTGCTGATCGATGGCGTGGACGTTATCAGGATGAGCGAACAGGAACTGACGCAGTTGCGCCGCAACAAGATGAGCATGGTCTTTCAGCACTTCGGCCTGTTTCCGCACCGAACGATTATAGAAAACATCGCTTTCGGCCTGGAAATTCGGGGGATCAGGAAACAGGAACGAATCGACAAGGCGATGGCGGTGCTGGAAATGGTTGGTTTGGGAGGCTGGCAGGACCGCTACCCCCGGGAATTGTCGGGAGGCATGCAGCAGCGGGTCGGCCTGGCGCGCGCAATGGCGGTGGACCCCGAGATTCTCATTTTCGACGAGCCGTTCAGTGCCCTGGATCCGCTGATCCGGCGGGAAATGCAGGATGAATTGCTGGGCCTCCAGAAAAAGGTCCACAAGACCATGGTGTTCATTACCCATGACTTTCTCGAAGCGATCAAGATGGGGGACCACATCGCCATCATGAAGGACGGGATCACCTCGCAGATCGGGACGCCGGAGGAGATTGTCGCCACACCTGCCGACGATTACGTCAGGGAGTTTACCGAAGATGTTCCGCGCTACCGGGTTTTGAGCGTGGGAAAGGTCATGTTGCCGGCAAAGAGCGTGTCGTTGTCCGACGGTGTGCCGACCGTCAGGAAGAGCGACAAGCTCGATTCGCTGATCGACATCGTGACGTCATGCGAGAGCGCCTGTTGCGTTGTTGACGAGAACGGCGAATTGTGCGGTGAAATCAACAAGTCGATCATGCTCAAGGCGATGAGCAGTCGGGTCTGATCGAATATTGTACAGATTCCGTCTCCCGTGATCCTCACCCAAGAGCCCTCCCGGGTTGCCGACAGGTGGTATTCGATCCGGAAAATCGATGACGGCATCCGCCTGATTACCGAAATTCATGTCGCAAGCTGGCTGCGATGCAACATCTGGCATGTCGAGGGACGGGACAGCGATCTTCTGATCGACTCCGGAATGGGGTTGCGCCCGCTCAAACCCGAGCTTGCCTTCCTTTCGGAAAAACCGCTCAAGTGCATCTCGACGCATTGCCACTTCGACCACATCGGCGGCGCGCATGAATTCGACTGTCGCCTGGGGCACTGGCTGGAACGGGGCGTGTATGCCGATCCCACTTTGGACAACACGGTTGCGAGCAGTTTCGTGCGGGCCGAGACATTTCTGGCGCTGCCGCACGAGAATTTCGATTTCAGGCAGTATTCCGTCCGTCCGGCGCCGCTGACCGGCTATCTGGACGAGGGGGATGTGCTGGATCTGGGAAACCGGGTATTTAGGATTCTGCATCTCCCCGGGCATTCTCCGGGCTCGATTGCCCTTTGGGAAGAGGCAACCGGCATCCTGTTCTCGGGCGACACGATCTACGACGGTGATCTGTTCGACAGCGTCTATCACTCGGATCGCGATGACTACCGGGAGAGTCTGCTCAGATTGAGGGAGATGCCCGTCAGCGTGATTCACGGCGGGCACGAGCGCTCATTCGGCAGAGAAAGAATGCTTCAGATCATCGACGGATATTTCAATGGCCAGGGTATTCTTGGCGATGTCGACACTTGGATCAGCCATACGGTTCAGGATTTCGGAACCGATGACTAGAGCCAAGGCGCTGAGTCGATCGCCGCCTACATTACCGGGATGGGAGGCATCCTGTGGGCTCATCGTGTCACGATCATCGTTTCGATCGAATTCGGCCTGAACCTGTCTTTCATCCTGATTCTCGGTGTCCTGCTCGGCGGGCCGAGGGCGTTTTGGGGCACCGTCTTCGGCGGCGCTTTGCGTGTCTTGGATTACCACGATGGATGATCCTTGTACCGGCTGATGCTGTACGGGTGTAAAACGACAAAATATTTGGATTCCAGCCAAAATCGTGGAAAAGATCGGGATCGACTCGACGCCGACGATCCTCGCACGAGCCGGTGGGAATCCTGCTTCGCCTTCTGTTCCGTCCAAGGGATGCAGAGGACGCAAATAATGATCGCATGAAGTAAAATTTTTCTTGAAAAAAATTGCCGCTCGAAAGACACTCCCAACCTAGGCTCAATACCTCAACCGGAGGATTCGATCGTGAATTTCAATGCCTTTATCACTTGCGCCGTGACCGGCTCGGGAAACACGGTGGGAAAACACCCCGGAATTCCCCAGACTCCCGAACAAATCGCCAACGCGGCAATCGAGGCCGCCAGGGAAGGGGCGGCCATTGCGCATATTCATGTCCGGGATCCGGAAACCGGGGCGCCCTCCCGGAAACCGGAATATTTCGCCGAGGTGATCGATCGCATCCGGGACAGCGATACCGATGTGATCATCAACACCACGGCCGGAATGGGCGGTGATCTGGTGTTCGGATGCGGTGAAAATCCGCTGCCGCTGAATCCGGCCGGTACCGACATGGCGGGCCCCCTTGAGCGGTTGGCTCATGTGGAGCAGTGTCTGCCGGAAATCTGCACGCTGGATTGCGGCACGATGAATTTCGCCGAAAGCGACTATGTCATGACCAATACGCCGGGAATGCTGAAGATCATGGCAAAAAAGGTCCAGGAACTGGGCGTCCGGCCGGAGCTTGAGGTGTTCGACACCGGGCATCTGGTGTTCGTCAAGGAACTGATTCGCGAAGGCCTGATCGACGATCCGGTCATGATCCAGTTGTGCATGGGCATTCCCTATGGAGCGCCGGACGACCCGTCCACCCTGATGTCGATGGTGCACGCGCTGCCTCCGGGAGTGGTCTTCTCGGCATTTTCCATCGGCAGGAACGAATTGCCCTACGTGGCGATGGCGGTGTTGGCGGGAGGCAATGTCCGGGTTGGCCTCGAGGACAATCTGTATCTGTCCCGGGGGGTGTTTGCGACCAACGGCCAGCTGGTTGAGCGGGCCGTGACGATTCTGTCCGCAATGGGCGTGAACATCCTGGGCCCCGATGCCGTGCGCGAACAGCTGAAGCTCAGGAAACATGGATAATCCCCGCATGCCCGTCAGGACGGTCGGCCTCGTCGGCGGCGGGGTGATCGGTTCGGCGTGGGCGGCCAGGCTGCTCATCAACGGGATCGATGTCCGGCTTTACGATCCCGATCCCGACTTGCCGTCCCGCATGGACAAGGTGCTGGCAAACGCCCTGAGAGCCTACCGCCGGATGACTCTCGCCCCGGTTGCCATTCGGGGCGAGCTGCACATTGCCGACTCCCTTGAGGAAGCGGTTTGCGATGCGGATTTCATTCAGGAAAGCGGGCCGGAGCGAATCGATCTGAAAAAGGCCCTGTTCAGGGAGATTGCCGGACACGCGCGGCCCGAAGTGATCATATCGTCCTCTTCATCGGGCCTGTTGCCGACCGACATGCAGGACGGCATTGCACACCCGGAGCGCGTGATCGTCGGCCATCCTTTCAATCCCGTGTACCTGCTGCCCCTGGTTGAAATCGTCGGCGGCGAGAAGACGACCGAAGAGACGAAGTGCCGGGCGCGGGACTTCTATGCGGAAATCGGCATGCATCCTCTGATGGTCCGCAAGGAGGTCCAGGCATTCCTGGCGGACCGGATGATGGAAGCACTGTGGCGGGAGTCGCTGCACCTGCTGAACGAGGGGGTGGCCACGGCGGACGAACTGGACCAGGCGATTGCCTACGGCCCCGGGATACGCTGGGCGTTCATGGGCCCCTATCTGACCTATCGGATCGCAGGCGGAGAAGGAGGGATGCACCATTTCATGTCCCAGTTCGGCCCGAGCCTGAAGTGGCCCTGGACACGTTTCGACGGCCCGGACCTGACCGAGGAGCTGCTGAACCGGGTTACCGAGCAATCGGACGACCAGGCTGCCGGACGGTCCATCGTTGAACTCGAACGACAACGCGACAACTGCATCGTGTCGATTCTCCAGGGGCTGCGGGTGAACGACAATGCCGCCGGCCGGGTGCTGTCCGGATACGAGGAGAAACTCTACCGGATCTCCCACGACGGCGGCCGGAAAGGCGCCGATCTCTCCGATCTCGATCTTGCGCGTCCGTTGCGGCTGCATGCCGGAGTGGTTCCTCCCGAATGGGTTGATTACAACAACCACATGTCCGAAAGCAGCTATCTGCAGGCGATCGGGGACGCTTCCGACGCCCTGTTCCAGCTGATCGGGGTTGACGAGCACTACCATGAAAAGGGCCTCAGCTATTTCACGGTCGAGACGCACCTGATGCATCACAGCGAGATCACGGCGGGACAGTCGTATTACTTCGAGACCCAGATCCTCGATCTGGATTCCAAGCGGCTGCACATCCATCATGCCATGCATGCCGCCGCAGACGACAGGGTTCTTGCGACAGGGGAACAGATGCTGCTGCATGTCAATACCCGGGAATCGAAGTCCTGTCCGGCGGATCCGCTGGTCATGGGCCGGCTGGAGAAGATTTTCGACGGACACCGGCATCTCGAGCGTCCGGCGCACTGCGGCCGCTCGATCGGGATGCCGGGCAGATAGCCGATGAGCCTTGACGGCCAGAGCGTATTGATCACGGCCGGCGCCTCCGGAATCGGCAGGGCGATCGCCCTGGATTTTCTCGGCACGGGTGCGGCGGTTCATGTTGTCGATATCGATGAGCGTGCGGCGGAGGAATTTTCCGAAGCCCACCCCGGGGTTCTGGTT
>VYGS01000025.1 GCA_009841725.1 Gammaproteobacteria bacterium | reverse complement strand
GCTCCATCGTGTCGAATCATCATGCCGCTGCTTTCCTATACAATTGCCCTTTTCCATTCCACATTTGCCGAGAAGGAGCATTCCATGCACGACACTCCATTTGCAACCGGCTGCTGCCGATGCGGCCGAATCAAGATTTCCATTTCGGACAAGCCGGTCATGTCCTCTCAATGCCATTGCAAGGACTGCCAGAGACTCTCCGGAACCGGTCATTTCTCTCTCGCATTTTTCGAAGAAGAGAGCGTCACCATCACGGGCGAGGCCAAGGGCTATACCGTGATCACGGATCGGGGCAATCGCAACACACGGTACTTCTGTCCGGAGTGCGGCAGCCGCATGTACGGCATCAATACCGGGCGGCCGGGCAAAATCGCCGTACCGGTCGGGTGCCTGGATGATCACAGCTGGTACCAACCCGATGTCGTGGTCTATACCCGGATGCGGGAGGACTGGGACATTACCCGAACCGACATTCCGAACTTCGAGGAGATGCCGCCCCCGCCGCCCGACAGTCCAACAGCCTGATCCGGGGATGCGGGAAGAGGACATCGCGGATATCGTCGAGCAGATCGACGAAGGCAGGCTGGTCGAACGTCTGGCCGAAATGATAAACATTCCCAGCGTGAATCCGTTCGACGCCCCGGCCGAACCGGGATACCGCGAACGCGAATTCGCCATGGCGTACCGTGATGCCATGGAAGCAGCGGGACTCGACACCTCCGTCAGGGAGGTTTCAGACGGAAGGCCGAATGTATTCGGGCGCCGACCGGGAGTCGGCGAAGGCCCCACGGTCATGCTGGCCGGCCACCTCGATACCGTGGGCATTGACGGCTATCAGAATCCTTTCGATCCAGTTGTTGAAAAAGGAAGAGTATACGGACGGGGTTCATGCGACATGAAAGCCGGGCTCGCGGCCTTCCTGGAAGTTGCAACCGTCATCAATGACCTGGACGTGAAGCTGGCCGGCGATTTGGTCGTCGCAGGCGTTATCGATGAGGAGTATCTCATGGCCGGATCCCGGGACGTATCGGTCAATGGCCCATCCGTGGATTTCGCAATCATCGGAGAGCCCACCGATCTGCGGATCTGCCACGCACACAAGGGACAGCTGTGCCTGCCCATACGCACATTCGGCCGGGCCACACACTCCAGCCTGCCCGAAAACGGGACAAACGCCATCGTCCACATGAGTGCGGTCATCCGGAAACTGGAAGAATACGCGCGGCACCTGACAAGCAGGGAGCCGCATCCACTGTGCCGGCACGGACGCGTCAACCCTGGCGTCATTCGAGGCGGAACCATTGCCTCGACCGTGCCCGATTTTTGCGAGCTGATGGTCGACCGCCGCACCCTGCCCGGCGAAACCCGGGAAACCGTCATGGCCGAGTGGCATGAACTGCTGGAACCGCTGTTTCGGGAATTCCCCGACTTGCGGATCGAGTTCGGAGAACCTGTGGTGGACAATCCGCCGCTCGACACCCCGGCCGATTCGCCGATCGTGGAAGCAGTGGCCGACGCCTTCCGGATTGCTGTCGGGGAGACGGCGACGATCGCTGCGTTCCCGGCTGCAACCGACGCACCGAACTACCGCTGCCATTCGGTTGTGTGCGGACCCGGTTCGGTCGAGCAGGCCCATTCGCTGAACGAGTATGTCGAAATCGAACAGCTTGTCTCCAGCGCAAGAATCTATCTGGGCGCCGTCCTCAAGCTGCTCGGTTAGACACTGTCAGAAGAACCATGGACATCACGTACATCATCGGAATCATCCTTTCCCTTTCGGCGGCATTCGCCTTCATCAACTACAAGTTCCTGAAACTGCCGAATACAATCGGCGTGATGTGCGTTGCACTGGCATTTTCGATTTGCCTGATACTGCTGGAGAAGCTCGGGCTCGGGAATTTCCATGACCACGCGGCCTCGCTGCTTGGGCAGATCGACTTCAACAAGGCGCTGATGGAGGGCATGCTGAGCGTTCTTCTGTTCGCCGGAGCGCTGCATGTCAGCACTGCCGATCTGGCCCGGATCAAGTGGGCAATCGCATCGCTGGCTACCGTGGGAGTGGTCATATCCACTTTCACGATAGGAGGGATGGCGTACGGCCTGCTGCATCTTCTGGGCTTCAGTGTCGATTTTCTGTATTGCCTGCTGTTCGGTGCGCTGATTTCCCCCACCGACCCCATCGCGGTCCTGTCCACCCTGAAGACCGCTGGAATCCGAAAGGAAATCGAAACGAAGATCGCCGGCGAATCACTGTTCAACGACGGTGTTGGCGTGGTGGTGTTCGTGGTACTGCTCGAACTTGCACTCAGTCCGGATACGATTTCGGCAGGCTCCATTGCCCTGCTGTTTTTCGAGGAGGCGGTTGGCGGTGTCCTGTTCGGACTGCTTCTGGGATGGATCGGCATTCATCTGATCAAGCGGATTGACGACTACCATGTCGAGATCATGATTTCCCTTGCGCTTGTGGTCGGAGGCTACACGCTGGCGCTGGTGATGCATGCGTCGGGCCCGATTGCCGTCGTCGTGGCCGGACTGATCATCGGGAATCATGGTCGCGTCCATGCGATGTCGCCAACCACCCGCGAGCGGCTTGAGGACTTCTGGGAACTCCTCGATGAAATCCTGAATATCGTGCTGTTCGTGCTGATCGGGCTGGAAATCCTTATTCTCGACTTTCAGGGTTCACTGATTCTGGCTGGAATTCTGTGCATACCGCTTGTACTCGCGGCCCGGTTCATTGCGGTCGGCGGCCCGATCACGGTCCTGAGGCATGTGTTTGACCGGGATTACAGCGATCACACGGTCAAGATCCTGGTGTGGAGCGGCCTGCGGGGAGGCATTTCCGTTGCCCTTGCCCTGACTCTGCCCCAAGGCCCCGAGAGGGATCTGCTTTTGATGATGACCTATGTGGTCGTGATCTTCTCCATCATTGTCCAGGGGCTGACCGTCCGCCGGGTGGCGAATCGCCTCGGCAACTGACGCACAGGCCGGATAGTCGATCGGCTTGCGGAGCCATGATCAGCGCAAACCAACCGGCACGGCCAGGCTGATGGATCGCATTTCGCGCTTCCTGCCGAAGATGCGCCCCTTGCGGGCCGGACCTGCTCTTTCTATGCTGGCGGGCGGCGCGCTTGCCGTGATCTACGGAGTCATGGCGATCGATTCCAATCGCGGCGCCGGTGTGGATGTGTTCGTCTTTATCCAGATGTATTCCCTGGCCGCTCTGGTCGTTTTCGCCTTTTATGCCCTGCTTGCCACCGGCAGGCTCAACATCACGTTCAAGACGGTATTCATCTGGGCCGTGGTCTTCAGGATCATCGCCGTCGCGGGCTCCCCGATCCTGGAGGACGATTTCCACCGCTACCTGCTGGACGGCTGCGTCTTCGTCACATCGGGCAGCCCTTACGGGATCGCTCCATCCACCCTGTTTGCCGGCAACGAACTGTCTCCCGAGTGCCAGTATGCGCTGAACTGGGTCAACAATCCGGATCTGCCGACGATCTACGGACCGCTGTTGCAGTATGTTTTCGCACTCTCATATCTGGTCTCGCCTGCCGACATTGATTTTCTCCAGATGCTCCTGGCCGGCATGGATCTGGCGCTGATCTGGATGCTCGGCAAGGTGGCGCCGGCACGTCATGTCATGCTGTTTGCCTGGTGTCCGCTGATCGTCAAGGAAACCGCATTCACCGCCCACCCCGATGTCATTGGCGTGACCCTCCTGTTCGCCGCTTTCCTGTTGCGAAGCCGTGGCAGATCCCTGTCGGCTACCATGGTGGCCACCCTCGCCTGCTGTGCAAAAGTGTTTGCCCTGCTGGCCCTGCCGTTCTTCCTGTACCGAAAAGGGCCTGCACACTGGATTGGCGCATTGTCGGTCGCGCTCCTGCTGTATCTGCCCTTCATGCTGCAGGGACACACCGACATGTTCGTGCTGGGGGTCTTCGCCAGACATTGGGATTTCAACCCGATACTGTTCGAGGCCGCCCGGACGGCGCTGTCCGACGCCACTGCGCGAATCGTCTGCCTGTCCCTGTTCGCACTGTGGTGGTGCCACTACTTCTATCGCTATTCCCGTCGGGAGGGCTTCTCTTCCGCGACGATCCCGCGCATGGACTGGATTTTCGGCGTGTTTCTTCTTCTGAGCCCGGTAATCAATGCATGGTACCTCGTCTGGCTGCTTCCTTTTGCTGTCCTCCGCCCGACCTTCGCTGCCTGGACCGCATCACTTGCCGTTGTTCTTTCCTATGTCACCGGCCTGAACCTTCTGAGTGCCGACCTCGCCGCTTACGAGGTCCATGATCTGGCGCATGCCGCAGAGATCCTGCTGATCGCCCTGGCACTGCTGGCAGATCTGCTTTTCAATCGATCAGGGATCGCCGTCCGTGAACACTGTCTTTCGAGTCGAGACAAGACGTAGCGTCCAGTACAGTATTTTGCAACCGGCCAACACGGAGCCTTTCAGGGTCCCGGAAATTTTCGACTGGCCCGTTCTCTTGCGATAGCGAACCGGTATTTCCAAAACCCGCAACCCTGATCGGAATGCCTTGATCTGCATCTCGGCCGTCCATCCGAAATTCCTGTCCTGCATGTTCAGTCGCTCAAGACAGGATCTGCGAATTCCCCGCATCGGACCCAGATCATTCCAGCGGGCACCATGAATGATGCCGATCAGAAAGCAGGACAGACGATTTCCCCAGATCTGGTGTCTCGGCAAAACCGGCTTTCCGTCTGCCACAAATTGCCTGCAGCCGATCGAAAGGTCGCACCGGCCCTGGGCCAGCGGCTCCAGTACCGATGTCAGATCTGCCGGATAATCGCTGTAGTCTCCGTCGATGAAGGCGATGATGTCCGTGCATCCAGCCGCTCCGATTCCGGTCAGGCAGGCGTTGCCGTAACCCTTGCGCGGCTCACAGACCACCTCGGCGCCCGCGGCCAGGGCCCGCTCCCGGGTCCGGTCGGAAGAACCGTTGTCGACAACCAGAATCCGATCGACGTCATCGGGGATGTCCCGGATGACCGGAACTATGGACAACTCCTCGTTCAGAACCGGGATAATGACTGTAGTGTGTTGGCCATTGATCATCGAGGCTCGTTCAGATTCCAGTCGTACCGATAATCTGAAATCCGGCTGACTGTCTCCAGTTGCATGGCAAGATCGGGATCGGCAAACGTGAGCAGATGGTCGATAACGCCCCGATCATCCTTGCCGAAATCCTCGGTGTACCACTTGTAGATACTGGATACGACCAGCCTTCCGCCCTCGATTCTTGCCCCTCTTTCGTGATTGATGTACTGATGCGCCGCATGGTCGAGCATCGCATCGAGCGTTTCGCCGGTATACGCCACGGGCTGCAGGTTCGGACAACCGATCGATGCGCAGTTCACCGCGTAATGGACGCGGTTGTCCTTGAATATCGGCCTGAGTATTTCGTGCTCGATATCATCCAGGCTCAATTCCCTGTCATCGACAACGACCAGCTTTTTCTTCCAGGGGCCCCGCTTCAGCAGCCCAGAGGAAATGTCCCTGATGCTGTCGATCGGGTAATGGTCAAGAATCACTGCAACCGTGATCGCGTTGTAAAGATTGGTCCAGAAGGCAAACTGTTGCGCGCCCGTCAGAGACGACACCTTCTGCGATGCCAGATAGTCGATATAGCCGCCCAGGCGCGCCCGGTCTTCAGCGGTGACCCCGGCGTAGCTGAACAGGTTCACGCCATTTTGCTCGACGATGTAGGCACTCAAGATCCGGCTCCAGTCATCGTGGACAAGCTCCACTCCGGGTTCCGGCGACGAGGCGGAGAAGTGTCTCGACAGCTCCGTGTCTTTTGCAAGAGAGATGCCGGATACCAGAAACGGAAGCGTCAAGCTTGCGGCCAAAAGAAAAATTCGAGTCATGGTGATTGTCCGGGTTGCAATGTTGGGTATGGTTGGATTGTGTCGCCAAAATCAAAAAAATCAACCGATTTTCGCCCGTTCGCTTCTCCCGGGATGCCGGAGACTCCGATCCAGCATCGATCAAAGCGTGTATAATCGGCCCACGACCGATTCCGCGTCATGGATTCATCGAATCCATGATACCAGATTGGTATTTCCTGCACGATTGCCCATCAGGAATTTCCGTTTCAAGCAGGATTATCCGGATTTTCATTGTCCCGGTATCCGCTTTCCGGGTGCAGTCAGTGTCGGTTGTCGGGGTGTAGCTCAGCCTGGTAGAGCACTGCCTTCGGGAGGCAGGGGCCGGAGGTTCAAATCCTCTCACCCCGACCATTGTCAGGCACCGGTCGATCGGCGCGTCGAGTCCGAGCCGGATGGCCCGCCGGGGCAGGAAAACCCGATATCCGCAACTCCTGTCGCCATACGCCTTCCGATATGCCACAATTCGTGATCCGCACGAATTGCATGAGAGAGTGATGTCGTTGACTGTTCGCCCCGTTTCCGCCGCAGACTACGCCGACTGGCGCTACCTGTGGACCGCCTATCTCGAGTTCTATCATTCCAGTGTGTCGGATGCAGTCTACGAGATGACATTTTCCCGCCTTCTGGATCCGGACCGCCCACAGCAAAACGGCCTGATCGCGTTCAAGGACGGGCAGGCTGCGGGCCTGGTTCATTATATCTTCCATCCGCACAACTGGCGAATCGAAGATGTTTGCTATCTCCAGGACCTGTATACCGATCCCGGATTTCGGGGCACAGGGATCGGCCGATCCCTGATCGAGGCAGTTTACCGGGCGGCCGACGACAACGGCACGCCTTCGGTTTACTGGCTCACCCAGGATTTCAACGAAACCGCGCGGATACTTTACGACCGCGTGGCAACACTCACGCCGTTTATCAAGTACCAACGTTAGTCGGCACCCTGCCTCGCAGGGTCTGAACTCCTCTGGAGTGCGGTTTGCGAACCAGAGCCGTCCGCCCCAACCGACGCTCCGGTCGACCGCAACGGAGGGCTGGCGAAACGGCCGGAGACGGAAACTCCGGGCTGATTGCCTGTCTGTCCGGCACTTCATTTCAATCGGCAGGGATCGGAATTCCACGGGAAGCGCTTTCAGGAAACGATTCGGCCCATATGCCATAAATTTCATTCGGCCATAGCGATTGCACGTAAGCGATCACCGCGACAATCTCCTTCGCACTCAATTGTCTGCCGAATCCGGGCATGCTCCCGCCAAACCTGGAACCTCCGTCCAGCACGATTTTGATCAGAACTCCGAGATCATGATGCCAGGTATGGGCCGTCCCGTTGAGAGGCGGAGGAGGCAGCTTGCCCTCGGCATCCCGTTGCCACCAGTTTTCGGCCCCGGCACCCGCCTCAAGGTGACATGACAGGCAACTTGCGCGGTAGACTGCTTCTCCGGCTTCGGCCTGCTGTTGGCTGTACCATCTTTCGCTGGCGGAAGAGGCCGCAGGAACCAGCCCTATGGCAACGAGGACGATGCTCAAAGCCGACGCTCTTGTTAACACGACACCCGCCTGCTCCGGCCCGGCTTGGCCCGAAACAGGCACAAGGCTTCGGGCCGGGCCATGTCATTCCGATCCGGTGTGCTCGCCCGGGTAATGACTGAAGACCTTTTCCGGTTTTCCTGCACCGAAGGCAAGAACATCATAGCTATCGATACGACCTGTTTCCATGCCGGGCGAACCCTGGGGCATTCCGGGCACGGCCAGTCCCCTGTAGGCCGGTGTTTCCACAAGCAATCTCTTGATGTCGTCCGCGGGCACATGGCCCTCTATGACATAACCGCCCACTTCCGCCGTATGGCAGGAAAACAGACGTTGCGGCACACCAAGCTTCCGTTTGTGGATTATTACATCCGGCTGGTTGACAACCTCGACTTGGAACCCGTTGTGCTCCAGATGCTCCACCCATTTGCCGCAACAACCACAAGACGGATTCTTGTAGACCGTCACATCGGCAAAGACCTGTTGATCGACATCGGCCGTTCCGTCGACCGCCAGATAAGCGGAAACGGCAATCCCGATCGCTGCAAGCGCGAACAGGGAGAACAGGCGTCTTGACGTGGCGGGCCTTTTGTGTCCCGGAATCGGATTGGAAGATGAGGATCTGTCAACCATGCGCAAGAACTCCAGGGTGAAAAATGTCATGTCCAACCATAATCTTAAATCAGCAATCCTCTCGCCACCATCACGAAAATTTATACCTCAGTCCTGGCGCCTTGCGTCATGCAAGCCTCCAATGTGCCGACATCCATGTGTCACACCGCCGCATCGATCGGCCAAATCGCCTGCTGGAGATTCGGAATCCATGGCAAATTGTCCTACCCCGACTTTCGCAATTCGGCGTTTTCGAGAATGTTATGTGACTGATTTTATTACA
>VYGS01000023.1:5230-8505 GCA_009841725.1 Gammaproteobacteria bacterium | reverse complement strand
GGCATCCACCACGCGCAATCCCCCGACCCCGCGAACCCGGAGTATTTCATCCACCACCGCCATATCATCGTTTCCCATGCGACAGGTGCCGCAGGGATGGTAATCGGTACTGGCATTGTCTCGCACGTGCTCCGCAAGCTCCTCGTCGGTTTTCACCCGGGGTCCGGGACGGATGCGCGGTCCGCGAAAATCGTCGAACGAGCGCTGTTGAAACAACTCTTCCGCCCGCCTTAGGCCATCCATCAGCTCCCGCAGGTCGCGGGGGTCGGAAAGATAATTGAATTTCGCCATCGGAGACTGGGCGGGGTCCGCGCTCTTCAGTAGCACGTCACCGCGACTGAACGGACGCAACTGATCCACGGTCATGGTCCATGCCTGATGCAACCGGATGCTGCGTCCCTCGTATTCCGGCCAGACCAGGGCAAAATGATACTGGATGTTGGGATGCGGGAGATTCGCAGTGCTGTAGACAAGCCCTCCCATCTCCCAGATGTTGGAGGCGGCCACGCCTCCCCGGTCGATCATCCACCGCATCCCCACCCGAAGCCTGGACCAGGGCCTCTGAAGGTAG
The DNA here is from genome assembly GCA_009841725.1 of Gammaproteobacteria bacterium. Lineage (GTDB taxonomy): Bacteria > Pseudomonadota > Gammaproteobacteria > Arenicellales > Poriferihabitantaceae > Poriferihabitans. Next base: position 7,934 of record VYGS01000023.1, on the reverse strand, counting down.
TCGAGGGTGATGCGTTTCGTACAGGCCTGCACATGATCGATGCTGAGGTGGTCCTGCAGATTCCGTCCCACTCCCGGCAGTACATGCACCGGATCGATACCGTGGCGCCTCAGCTCCCTTTCCGGGCCAACGCCCGACAGCTTGAGCAGCCAGGGAGAATTGATCGCGCCGGCCGACAGAATCACCTCACGGGTGGCATGAATCTGTCGAATCTCGTTGCCGACCGAGTACCGTATTCCCGTGGCCCTGCCCTTTTCGAACGTCACCCGATGGACCCGGGCACCGGTAATCAGGTTCATACCGGGCCGCCCCATGGCCGGTCGCAGATGCGCCACAGCGGCCGAGCAACGCCGTCCGCCCCGCGTCGTGCTGTCAAGACGGGCAATCCCCTCCGGCGCGAATCCGTTCAGGTCGTCCGAACAGCCCTGTCCGGATGTTGCCCCGGCTTCCCACAGCGCATCATACAGGGGGTTCTCGAGAGTGCTTTTCGTGACCCCGAGCGGGCCGCGGTCTCCGCGCCAGTCATTGGGACCCCGGTCAGACGACTCGCCGGTCTTGAAATACGGCAGACAGTTTTCAAATTTCCATTGCGGCAGACCATAGCGTTCTGCCCAACGGTCGTAATCCAGCGGATGGCCCCGCATGTAGATCATCGCATTGATGCTGGACGACCCTCCGACCACCTTTCCCCTGGGCAGTTCGACCTCCCTTCCATTGACGCCCTGATCCGGCTCGGCCTGATAGTTCCAGTTCAGGGAAGGGTTCTTGAATACGCTGTATACGCCTGCCGGGATGTGGATCAGGAGATTCCTGTCCCGGGGGCCCGCCTCGAGCAGCGTCACGCTGTGTCCCGCCGCACTGATCCGATTCGCCAGCACGCAACCGGCGGAACCGGCACCCACGATGACATATTCCGATTCAGCGGGGATGTCTGGCCTGGGCATCTGACCGAAATCGAACATGCAGACCACCGCCTACCCGCCGAAAAACAGGAGGCATTCCCGATCGAGTCACATGATGGTCGAGTGGTTCGCAGGCCATCACTTTGTCCTCTCAAAACGCTATCATACAATACCCTGGCAATATCTCCTCCACTCGATTGAGAACGCCCTCCCCAACCCATGCAACATGTAGCGAGGACCCGATGATCACCGTGAAGAATGAAGAATCCACACTGGCGGTCGACTGGAGCGACGGCGCGACCTCCCGGTTCCACTCCGTCTGGCTTCGGGACAACTGCCGGTGCGAAGCCTGCGGAGAACCCAGCATCGGCCGTCGCACGCTTCGCTTGAGCGGGATCGATCTTGAGGTGACGATCTCGGCGGCCGAAGCGCTCCAGGACGGCGACAGTGAGATCGTGCGGATCAGGTGGTCGGACGACCACCGGGGCGAATTCGACGGTGCGTGGCTTCGGGACAACGCCTATGACACCGAGTCCAGGAGGAAGCGGGCCTACCGGCCCGAATTGTGGACGGACCAACTGCGGGAGCATCCGCCGTCCGCGGACTACGACGAAGTGATGGAAAACGATTCGGCGTTTTGCGATTTTCTGGAGACAATCCATCGCCACGGACTCTGCTTTGTCGAAGGATCGCCGGCCGAGCCCGGTACCGGGGCGAACCTGGCCCGCAAGATCGGCTTCCTGCAGGAGAGCAACTACGGGCTGGTCCAGGATCTGATCGCCGACCGGAGGCACCGCAGCATCGGCAACGACTTTCACGCCCTCAAGCCCCATACCGACGAGCCCTACCGGGCGTCACCGCCCGGCATCATGCTCTTCCATTGCGTGGAAACCGACGAGAACGGACTGGGAGCGTCCACGTTCATGGACGGTTTCGAGATTGCCGAGACCCTGAGGGCGGACGATCCGGAAGGCTTCGATGCGCTGGCCCGGTACAATCAGGGATTTCGCCGCCACTTCGATGGAGACATCGACCTGATCTGTGAATTTCCGGTGATATCCGTCGACGAATTCGGCCATGTCTGCGGAGTGAGGATCAATGACCGGGTTGCCTCTCCGGCCTGCATCGATCCGGAATCTGTCCCCGTCTACTACCGCGGCATGAAACGGTTCCTGCAGCTCGCCGAGGATGACGGTCGAATGATCCAGAAGGTGCTCAGGCCGGGGGACATCGCGGCTTTCGACAATCACCGGATCCTGCACGGCCGGACCGAACTCCGTTTCCAGGGCCGGCGATGGCTGCAATGGATGCAGGTCGAGCGCGGGGATTTCTACAGCACCCTGCGCATTCTCTCCGACCGGCTCGGCCGGCATCGCAACACGCTGCCCCTCTTGCGAGGCGCATACGGTTCTTCCGATTGCCGCAAGGAGGAGGCTGAAGCATGAGCGTGGCCGTCGTCACCGGCGCCAGCCGCGGCATCGGCGCGGAAATCGCCCGGCATGCGGCACGCGAGGGGTGGAAGGTCTGCGTCAACTACCGCTCCTCGCGCGACGAGGCCCAATCCGTCGTCGAGGAGATTCGCCGCGAGGGCGGCACGGCGGCTGCGCTGCAGGCCGATGTCGGCAATGAAGAGCAGGTCGGGCGAATGTTTGACGAGACGGCGAGACAACTCGGACCGGTCACCGGGCTTGTCAACAACGCCGGCATCAACGGCAATGTCTGCCGGGTGGACGAGATCGACCCGGAGGTCACCCTGAATCTCTTTCGAATCAACATCCTCGGGGGATTCATCTGTGCAAAGC
>VYGS01000023.1:0-5220 GCA_009841725.1 Gammaproteobacteria bacterium | reverse complement strand
CGGCGGATCCATCGTCAACGTCTCCTCGGCCGCATCAAGACACGGCGGACCGTTCACCTATGTCGACTATGCCGCGTCGAAGGCGGCACTCGACACGTTCACGATCGGCCTCGCCAGGGAGCAGGCCGACCAGGGCATCCGGGTCAACACGCTTCGGCCGGGCGCCACCATGACCGAGCTCAGTGTCGAGTGGGCCAGGGAAAACCCCGAGTGGCTCGACTGGGTCATGCAGCAGGTTCCGCTGGGCCGTCCCGCCGAAGTCGCCGAAGTCGCCCGGGTCGGGGTGTTTCTTCTCTCGGAGAAATCCTCCTATGTCACCGGTGCGGCCTTCGATGTCTGCGGCGGATGGGTCAGCCCCTGAAACCGCAAAACGGCATCGCGAGCGAATGAAGATCGGCATCATCGGCGCCGGCGCCATGGGATCGGTCTATGCCGCGCTGCTGGCCGAGGCCGGGCACGAGGTCCATGTCGTCGACATCTGGCCGGAGCATGTCCGGGCGATCCGGGAACACGGCCTCAGTCTGTCGGGAGCCAGCGGCGAGCGGACGGTCGATGCGATTCGTGCCCATTCCACCGCCGGGGAAATCGGCGTCTGCGATCATGTCATCATCTCGACCAAGCTTTCCGGCGTGGAACAGGCCGCCCGCTCGGCACAGGAGATTTCCGATGGGTCGACCGCGATCCTGACGATCCAGAACGGCCTGGGAAGCGCGGAGCGCGCCGCTTCCGTGCTGGGCGGCGAGAACCTGATGCTGGGTGTTGCGGAAGGGTTCGGAGCGTCGATCCGGGCACCCGGACATGCCCATCACAACAGCATGTCCCTGATCCGCCTTGGCGAAATGTCGGGCGGGACGAGCGACCGGCTGCGAACCATTGCCGAAGTGTGGCAAGACGCCGGATTCACGGTCAGGGTGTTCGAGGACATCGACCGGTTGATCTGGGAGAAGTTCGTCTGCAATGTCGCGTTCAGCGGCCCGTGCACCGTTCTCGACATGACGATCGGGGAACTCATGGCCGACCGGCATGCCTGGCCGATTGCCGTCGCCTGCGCCAGGGAGGCCTACCTTGCGGGCCGGGCCCGGGGCATTCGCTTTGGATTCGACGATGTCGAGACGTACATTGCCGAGTTCGGTCGCCGAATGCCGCGTGCCCGCCCCTCGATGCTGCTCGATCACAGGAGCCGGCGGCACTCCGAAATCGAAGCCATCAACGGCATGGTTCCGGTCGTGGCCGCCGAGACCGGAACCGAAGCGCCGTTCAACGAACTGATCAGCGCGATCGTCCGGTCAAGGGAGTCGCGCTTCACGTCCCCCTGATCGGCGGCAGCAACGGATTCGTCGCACATGCAATTTCTGCTCAACGAGAGATCGAAGGCCGTCCGGGCCCGATCCGGTGCGCGCCGGTTCAGGTGCGACCCGAGGCAGGCTCTCGAATTCCTGTCTCCCTGCCCCCGCCACGCGCCCACTCCAATGATCGACTGCGCATCCCTGGCCCGGCGCATCGGCGTCCACGGCGTATGGAGCAAGGACGAAACCCGAAGGATGGGACTCGGCAGCTTCAAGGCACTCGGCGGCATCTACGCGGTTGCCCGGGTTGTGCGGGATGCGGCAGAATCCCGGCTCGGACGTTCCGCCAGCCCTCCGGAACTGCTCGAGCCGCACGTTCGGGAACTGTCCGCGGACATACGGTTCGTGACCGCGAGCGCCGGCAACCACGGACTGTCCGTCGCCACCGGCGCGCGGATATTCGGGGCGCAGGCCACCATCGTCCTGTCGCATGCCGTCCCTGCCGATTTCGAAAACCGGCTGAACCGTGTGCCCTGCACCGTCGTCCGGCACGGGGACACCTATGAGGAGAGCGTCGCTTTTGCGGTCGAGGCGGCGAGGGAACCGGGCCGGATTCTGCTGGCGGACGGCTCCTGGGAGGGATACGTCGAGTTACCGGCCATGGTCATGGAGGGTTACAGCGTGATCGCCGATGAATGCATGCGCCGGTTTGCGGATCTGGGAACATGGCCGACGCACGTGTTTCTCCAGGCCGGAGTGGGCGGACTTGCCGCGAGCTTCGCCGCGCATGTGCGGGAATTCTGGCCGGTCCAGCCGGTCGTGATCGTGGTCGAGCCCGAAGCCGCTCCCTGCCTGATGGAAGGCGTCCGTCACGGCGGCCTGACAACCGTCGAGGGTCCGGTTTCAGTCATGGGCCGCCTGGACTGCAAGGTTGCGTCCCTGATCGCGCTCGAGGCGCTCACCGACGATGCGGACGCCTTTGTCGCAATTTCCGATCGGGAGTCCGAGTCGGGCGTATCGTCGGCCCGGACAGCGGGACTATTCACCACCGAATCGGGCGCCGCGGGGCTCGCCGCCCTTCTCCCCGCTTTCGCCGACACCGACTTCAGCTCGCGCATCGGCCTCGACGCGTCAAGCCGTTGTCTCGCGGTGATATCGGAAGGAGTTTGAACCGGTCAGCCGGCCCGGTCACGGAATCAGCACTGTCGCCCCGAGCGTCGTTCCGCTTTCGATCGCCCGGTGGGCCTTGATGGCGTCCTTCAACGGGTATTCGCAGTTGACGTTGGCACGCACCGTGCCGTCCGCGATGGCCTGAAACAGGCCGTTGGCCGTCGATTCCAGATCGGAACGTTTGGCGACATAGTGCATGATCGCCGGACGGGTAATGAACAGCGACCCGCGGCGGCCGAGGTCCTGGATGATGTCGACCGGGTCGGGCGGCCCCGAAACGTGTCCGTAAGCGGCGCAAACGCCCATCAGGCGAAGACAGTCCAGCGATTGTTGCAACGTGTCCTTTCCGATGGCCTCGTAGACGACCGCCGCTCCCTCTCCGCCGGTGACCTCGCGTACCTTGTCCACGAAATTCTCCTTGCTGCGCACGACGGGAAAGTCGCATCCCGCCTGCGACGCGGCCTCGGCCTTCCGCTCCGTGCTGACGGTGCCGACAACGGTGGCGCCGAGCGCCCTGGCCCACTGGCAAAGAATCAGCCCCATGCCTCCGGCGGCGGAGTGAACGACAATCGTGTCGCCCGGGCGCACCGCATAGGTGCGATGCAGAAGGTAGTGTGCCGTCATGCCCTTCATGAGCAGCGAGGCGACGTCCCGGTCACGCAGGCCGTCCGGCAAATGAAGGAGCTTGTCGGCCGGATAGTTGCGGATCTCGCTATAGCTCCCCAGCGGCGGAATGCCATAGGCGACACGGTCGCCGGGACTGAATCCGGCAACGCCCTCGCCAACTCTCTCGACCACGCCGACGCCCTCGAAGCCGATGACGACCGGACAGGGAGGCACCGGCCACGGATGGGATATGCCGGCGCGATGGTAGGTGTCGGCATAATTCACGCCGATTGCCGTGTGCCGCAGCCGCACTTCTCCGGCGGCCGGGTCGGGAACGGGCCAGTCTTCCCAGCGCATCGATTCGGGAGGGCCGAGCCGATGTATGACCTGAGCCCTGGACACTTTTCAGCTCCCGTGACGACGATCCGGCCGGGCCGGCATTCCGGCTACCATTTGCAGATCACCTCGTTTCCGGCATCCGGTTCGGGAGGAAACCGCTCATCGAGAATCGCCGAGAGGTCCTTCACAAGCGGGGCCGCGGCCCGGGACGGAAACAGGTTGAAGTGCTCGCCCGGATCCGTCTCGAGATCGAACAGCTCGCCCCATTCGGGATGCTCGGGGTAGCGCGTCAGGCGCCATTTTTCGGTCTGCACCGTCTGGTTGTAGAGATCCTTTCTGACCGTCGGATGGTACTCGCCGAAATTGAACTCCCTGAAGCCGGTCGAGCGTCCTTCGAGCAACGGACCCAGGCTCTCTCCGTCTCCCGCCGGCATGGCGTGCCGAAGTCCGGCCAGATCGAGAACCGTCGGAGCGATATCGACATGCCCGGTCAAGGCTCCGACACGAGTTCCGGGAACGATGCCCGGGCCCTTCATCAGCATCGAGACCTCGGTCACCTGCCGATACGATGCCGGTCCCTTGTGCAGGATGCCGTGATCGCCGAGATATTCCCCGTGGTCGGACGTGAAGGCGACCACCGTGTCTTCCGTGAGGCCGTTGTCCGAAAGCGCCCCGAGTATCCTGCCGACCCCGTCGTAGATCATTTCGACCATCGCGTAGGTGTAGGCGATTGCCTTTTGCAGCGAGCTTTGGGACATGCGGTCGGTCAACAGCAACGCCCCGGCCTCGAGCCCCTCGTCCGCCGCCCAGTAGCTTTCCCTGAAGCTGCCGGAGTGCGGATACAACTCGCCGCAGTATGGCGGTATTCTTTCCCGTTCGCCGTTCGCCACCTGCGGGGACGGCATCGCCTGCGGGTCGTACCGGACGGCATAGTCCGAAGGCGGGTCGAACGGGTGGTGGGGGTCGGGATAGGACACGAACAGGAAAAACGGCTGCCCGCCGTCGTCGTTCCTCGCTGCCATCGAATCGAGGAACGCCACCGCACGGTCGCCGATCCAGGTGTTGTAATGCAGCTCGACGGGCATCGCGCTTTGCCAGATCTCGTCGAGATCCTCCGGCACCGGGCCCGAAGCCGATTCCGGCAGCAGCTTGCGCCATTCTCCCGGTGCGACCGTCTCGAGCCAGTTCGCATAGTGGCCGGCCAGATGCGCGGTGTCGGATTCCCCCAGGAGCAGATCGACCGTCTGGTAGCCGTAATAGGGCCCGTTCCAGTCCCGTGACTGCGGACTCTTCCAGAACGCACGGGAATCCGGCATGTTGCGATCGGCCGGAGCGAGCAGGGGTTGCAGATGCTGCTTGCCCACGCCATGCGTCCGGTATCCGTTCGCGGACAGCGCCGAAGGCAGCGTCGACGCTTCCTCGGACAAGGCGATGCCGTTGACGGTCAGTCCATGATGTCTGGGGTAAAGCCCGGTGACCAGGGTCGCCCGACTGGGAGAGCAGATCTGCATCGGCGTGATATGACGTTCGAAGCGGGCTCCGGCACGGGCGATGGAATCGATGTTCGGGGTTCTCGCGAAACGGTTGCCGTAGCACCCCAGGCTGTCGGATCGCTGCTGATCGGTGCAGATCAGGACGAAATTGGGGCACTTCATCTCCTCACCCCGGCAGCGGCGAAAACGGAACCCGGTGACCGTCGACATCGACCGGCATTGCGTAGCATGTTGCAATCATGCGACCTCTTTCGGGGGAATGTCCGGGATTATCCGGGAGAAGGGCCGAACGTGCGGTGCCGACGGTGGCACAGGCCGGTCACATC
>VYGS01000147.1:6190-8514 GCA_009841725.1 Gammaproteobacteria bacterium | reverse complement strand
GAATGGGGCGCGCCGATCCTGGTCGCGGTCGTCGTGATGATCTTCCTCGGATTGTACGCAAGGGAGCCCCGGGACTGAATCGCTCGCTATTTTTGGAGAACAATCATGCCAACACCCCCGTTTCAATGGGACGACCCTTTCGATCTGGATTCCCAATTGTCCGTCGAGGAACGCCTCGTCCGTGACAGCGCGAGAAAATTTTGCGAAGACGTCCTGATGCCGGGCGTCATCGAGGCCAACCGGACCGAGTCTTTCGACCCCGACATCATGTCCCGCTTCGGCGAGTTGGGCATGCTCGGCAGCACGCTTCCGGCCGAATACGGCGGAAGCGATCTGAATCATGTCTGTTACGGACTGATCGCGCGTGAAGTCGAGCGGGTGGACAGCGGCTACAGGTCGGCGATGAGCGTCCAGTCCTCTCTGGTGATGTACCCGATTTTCGCCTACGGGTCGGAAGAGCAGAAAAAGAAGTACCTCCCGGCCTTGGCACAGGGAACCTCCATCGGGTGCTTCGGGCTGACCGAGCCCGATTTCGGTTCCGATCCGGGGGGCATGCAGTCCCGCGCGGAACGGGTCGGGGGCGGCTACCTGCTCAACGGCTCCAAGACCTGGATCAGCAATGCTCCGATTGCCGAGGTGGCGGTGATCTGGGCAAAACTGGACGGGGTCATCCGGGGCTTTATCGCAGAGCGGGGCATGGACGGTTTTGAAACGCCGAGAATAGAGGGGAAGATGAGCCTGAGGGCCTCGGCCACCGGTGGAATCGCGATGAACGATCTGCTTGTACCCGAAGAGAACCTGTTGCCCGGCGTAACGGGACTCAAGGGACCTTTCGGGTGCCTGAACAAGGCCCGGTACGGCATTGCCTGGGGATCGATGGGTGCGGCGGAATTCTGCTGGCAGTCGGCCCGCAATTATGCCTTGGAGAGGATTCAGTTCGGACGCCCCATCGCCCAGAATCAGCTGATCCAGAAAAAACTGGCGGACATGCAGACCGAAATCGCACTGGGCCTGCAGGGAGCGCTCCGGCTCGGACGCATGATGGACGAGGATGTCTGTCCAGTGGAGTGCGTCTCGATGATGAAACGCAATAACTGTGGCAAGGCACTCGAGATCGCCCGGACCGCTCGCGACATGCACGGTGGAAACGGCGTGTCAGACGAGTATCACGTCATGCGGCACATGTGCAATCTGGAGTCGGTCAACACCTACGAGGGCACCCACGACATCCATGCCCTGATTCTCGGCCGGGCCCAGACCGGGTTGCAGGCATTCTGCTGATTCTTATCGGCCTCGACCCGTGTCTCGGGAGACTGGAGACCGTGGGATTCGGCCAATCTGAGGCGATATCGTCCGGCCTTTATCCCCGCGTCGCCTCGTCGATGGCATCGCGATAGATTTCAACCATCTCCTCCAGTATCGACGGATCGGTATTGAGCGGCGGGGCGTTGCAGATGACTTCGCTGCGAACCCGGGTATACAGGTTTCGAGACATCAGGGCACGGGTCAGCCTGGCTCCCAGGCCATATTCCGGCTCGAACCACTCCCCGGTGGCCTTGTCCCTGACAACCTCGATGCCGTGCATCATGCCCTGTCCCCGGACATTGCCCACATGGGGATGGTCATCCAAGGCCCGGTGAAGTTTCTGCAGCATGGCTTCGCCGTTGGTCGCCGCCAATCCCGGAAGATCCTCGTTCTCGATGATGTCGAGAGTCGCCAGGGCGACCGCGCAGGCCGTCGGATGACCGCTGTAGGTGTAGGCATGCATCCACGGTGATTCGCTGCTGCGAACGGTGTCGGCGATCTCGTCGCTCATTCCGATTCCGCCCAACGGCAGATAGCCGGAAGTGATCGACTTGGCGAACTGGATCAGATCAGGTTCGACGCCATAATGCTCAAGGCCGAACATCCTGCCGGTCCGCCCGAATCCGGTGATCACCTCGTCCGAAACCAGCAGTACTTCGTACCGGTCGCAGATTTCCCGGATGCGGGCGAAATAGTCGCCCTGGGGAACGATGACGCCGCCTGCGCCCTGCACCGGCTCCGCGATGAACAGAGCGACCGTTTCCGGTCCCTGTCTGAGAATTTCCCGCTCAAGTTCGTCCGCTGCCGCAATGCCCTGCGACGATCCGTCTTCCGGCATCGGATAATGGTACGGATCGGGCGACGGGATATGGCTGAAACCGGGAATCAGGGGACCGAAATTCGCCCAGTAGCCACTGATCCCCGTGGCGCACATGGCCGCGAACGTGACGCCATGATAGGCGTAGAGACGGCTGATGACCTTGGTTTTTTCCGGCTTGCCCCGGCGCTTCCAATAAAAG
>VYGS01000147.1:754-6180 GCA_009841725.1 Gammaproteobacteria bacterium | reverse complement strand
GCTTGATGTTGCTGTCCGTGGCTTCTCCGCCGCCGGAAATGAAGTAGAAGTTGTTGATATTCGGATAGGCGATCCCCGACAGCCTTTCGGCCAATTCGATCGCCGGTATGTTGGATCCCCCGGCATAGCTGGAGCTGAATGCGAGCCGGCTCATCTGGGCATGGGCCGCATCCGCCAGTGCCGAGCGGCCGTGTCCGACGCTGACATTCCACAAGCACGACAGGCCGTCGATGAACCGGTTGCCGTCGGCATCGTAAAGATAGGATCCCTCGCCGCCTGTCCACACCCGGCAATTTGAATGCGCCGGCGTGTGATGCAGCGGATGAATCATGTGCTGGCGGTCTATTTCGAACAGTGCAGAGTTCGACAGGGGTTGATTCATGGTACGTACACTCGCAGAAAATCAGGAATTCGGAACAACAATTGCCCTTCGGGTCTGAATCCCGATTATGGACCCGTTGCATTTTCGGTTTCAATCGGGAGGGCCGTGCTCCCGGGAAGCCCGAATCCCGAACCAGCACCGAGTAATGGCTCTTGATTTCAAAAGTGTAAAAGAATATATTGCTATGAATCAAGACATGCGTAACTACGAGATTCCACTTTGTTTCTCAAATACAGAAATTATTACTACATATTACGCTTTACAAGATATATATTTTCATTTTTCTGTCATGTCTGAAAATTGTTCCCGTCAATTCAGCGATTTGATTGAAAAAATTCGCCGAACCACCGTCGGCATCAATGTGGAGCACCCGCTCGCCGACGGCAGGAAAACCCGGCGGATCTATCTCGACAGCACCGCCAGTACCCTCCAGCTCGGCGTTGTACAGGACGTCATCCGGCAGTACGCCCCCTACTACGCGAACACGCATACCACGGTCCACTTCAACGCCAAGCTGTCGACGCGCGAGTACACATGGGCCCACCAGGAATGCCTGAGATTCGTCAATGCCGATGCCGACACCTACGGCTGCTTTTTCGTCGGCAGCGGAACAACAGGAGGCATCAACCGGATTGCCAGGACGATGTGCAGGAAACGCCCTGAACGGGATGTGGTGATCACGTCGATCATGGAACACCACTCGAACGATCTGCCGCATCGGAAGCATTTCAACAAGGTCGTTCACATTCCGGTCGTGGCCACGGCGCAGGGTCTGGGCGCCGTCGATCTGAATGCTCTGAAAAAGGCCTTGGGCAAATACGGGGACCGGGTGAACTATGTCGCGGTAACCGGTGTCTCCAACGTGACAGGCATCATCAACCCGATTCACGACATCGCGGAGTTGGCACACGCATGCGGGGCCCTGATCCTGGTCGATGCCGCCCAGATGGCCGCCCACCTGCCCATCCGGATGTCCGGTCATGAAAATCCCATGCGGAACATTGATCTGCTTGCCCTATCCGGACACAAGATCTATGCGCCGTCCTCACCCGGTGCAGTCGTGACCCGAAAAGACCTGTTCAGCGAAATCGAACCGGACGAGGTCGGCGGGGGCATGGTCGACGACGTCTACACCGAAGACTACCTGTGCACCAGCAATTTTCCGGATCGGGAAGAGGCCGGCACGCCGAACATTCTCGGAGCCATTGCCCTCGCCACATCGCTTTACACGCTTCGCTCGATCGGCATGGACAGGATCAGCGAGCATGAAACGGAGATCATCGATCATGCCATAGACCGGCTCAGCAGGATCGACGACGTGGTGATATACGGGCACCATGGCACCGACGAGTACCGGCGCGCCGGAGCCGTGTCAATCAACATCCGGGACATGCACCACTCGCTGACCGCCGCCATACTGAACGATTACTTCAATATCGCAGTGCGAAATGCCTGCTTTTGCGCACATCCCTATGTTCGGGAGATGATCTCGGAGGATCTCGGAGAGCAGATGGAAGACTTGAGCAACGAAGAGCTCGAAGCACTCGCAGACCTGCACCGCGGCATGGTGAGATGCAGTTTCGGAATCTACAACACGGCCGAAGATGTCGATGCTCTGGCCGATGCGTTGCAAAAGATCGTTGCAAACAAGGACGACTACAAGGCGAGATACCGCCAGAACCAGTGCAACGACTATGTCCACCAGACATTTGCCTTCGACAGCAAGGAGGTGTTCTCCGCCTCCGATGCCGTCAAGCGCTGGTTACACGGCTGACAGATTCGGCAACGGAAGCCCGCTTTCGAAGATGCCGAAGAGCTTGGATGTGCCGGGTGCAGCGCCGGATGAAGACAGGCTGCGCCGAGGGCGCAGTCAGAGATATCTGGTCAGCCCGACTTCCGAAGCCAGTTCCTGGCAACTCTCTCCGGTCCGGTCTTCCATTTCCCGCATGACACGGCAGATTCGACGGCCGACCGGCCCGGTTCCGGCGACACCGGTCGCGAAATCAATTGCCGTTCGCAGGATCGCCGCGTAGCACTCCTGTTCGAGGTCCGTCCGAAGACGGTGAATCCTGCCTGCCCGGATATCCACCACCGGATCGGTCCGGTTGGCGATGTCCATGATCTTTCGGTCGAATCGGGCAACGAGACGCCTTCCGCCGAAATCCTCGATCAGCCTGTACAGGCCGAGGACTTGCAAAAACACCAGTTTCCCCAGGCGCTCCCGGGCGCGGGAGCCGGCTTTCGAGTCCGGCCTAGCCGGATGGCCGGTCACTGCAGCATCCTCGCCACCTTTCTCGAGCCCCAGAACATGATCACAAACCCGAGGGCAAAAAACCCGTCATGCACGAACCTGGAATACGGCTCCACGGCACCCTCCATCCAGGTGACAGACAACAGTGAGATCACGAAACTCAATATGCCCAGGCCAAACAGGTTGAACACCTCGGAAAGCTTGCCGCCCGAAGTCCGCACGCCGAGCGAAAACATGCCGAATGCCGCAATCAGCTCGATCACGACCATCATGTCCGGAAGTATCATCCAGAACACCTCGCTGACCGGCTGACGCGCGAAAGCCGGAGCAGACAGGAGCGAAACGGCAATGGCCAGTGTGGATTTTTTGATCATTGTGCAGGTTGACGTGTCTTTCGTGACTCCGGAAGCAATGCGCAAAATCTCTTGGGGTTATTGCTAATTCTATACCACCTGTCCGGGTTGTCCGACGGGAATACGGAACATTCCTGCAGACGATTCCGGCCACGGCTGCCGGGCTCGCACAAGATCAGGCGTGCGGGCCTATTCCCTTCCTGTCCCGGGGTGAAGACGGGACGCAGTCAGTAGTCGAATCGACCGCTCAGCACCAGATGCACCTTTCCTCCGACACGGATGGTTTCGGCCACGTCGAGATACAGCCGGGAGGGACGGCCGACCTCGAAACCCTGCTCGACCACAATACCGCCCTGAACCCCGAGCGAGCGAAGATGAGAGGCGAACGCCGTATTCGCACTTCCGGTCGCCGGGTCTTCGCGCAACCCCCGATGGTGGAACATGCGGGCGGCGAAGTGGGCATCGTCGTTGTAGGCGCCTTCGGTGAAGACAAACACGCCGATCTCGTCGCTTCCAACAAGATCTTCGTACACATCCGGTCGTACCTTCGCTCGCTGCAACACATCGAGCCCCTTGACGCCGACGAGCGCGAAGCGCGGTCCGATGGTGGCAAACCGGCAAGGGTATCGTGCATCGATGTCATCCGGGGACAACCCGGTCAACGCTGCGGCCGATTGCGTACCCAACATGTCCCCCGGCTCGACAGGCGGAGGTTCCATCCAGACAATGCCGTTATCATCGAATTTCACACTCACGCATCCTGCCGGGAGATTCAGGGCGTAGGAATCCCGGTTTCGGCCCAGCACCCACGCCGTCCCGAGGGTCGGATGACCGGCAAACGGAAGCTCCCGGGTCGGAGTGAATATTCTTACCCGTGCCTGATCGGGACTTTCATCCACGACAAACGTGGTCTCGGAGAAGTTCATCTCCCGCGCGATTGCCTGCATTTCGACGGTATCCAGATGCATTGGGCCATGGACCACGGCCAACTGGTTGCCGGACAGCGGCTTCTCTGCAAAGACATCGACTATGGTGCAGTCCATGATGGGCATTCCACGAAAATGTGCCGATAACTCCGGGCCGATCGGTTCCCGATTTGTGATGATTCCAGCCTGCCTCCCGGGTTGGCAATAGAGCGGCATCCGGCTGTTCGCCTTGTTTTGCCGGCACCCATAGTCGGCAGGACACTATGTTGTGCCCTCATGGCGCGGACGGTGTCTTCCGGCCGGCGAAGAACCGGCACAGCTCAGCGTTCGGCACTTGGCTGGCGGAGAAGGTAAACGTGCCTTGTTCACGTATCTCCTCGGCCGCCCGCTGGATGATTCCGAAGGTGGCGCGGGCGAGCGAACCGCCGATGCTGACCCGCTTCACCCCAAGATCTTCGAGTTGGGCCACGGTCAGCGGGTTGCCTGCGCGCCCCATGAGAACGTTGACGGGAGCATCCACTTCCTTGACCAGACTGCCAATGGTCTCCGCGTCGTCGATACCCGGCACATAGAGACAATCCGCCCCCGCATCCCGGTAGGAAACGGCCCTTGCCATAGACTCCTCGAAGGGATTCGGATGCCCGGTGAGATAGCACTCGGCTCTCGCGGTCAGGGTAAACGGAAACGGCAGGGAGGCGGCCGCCTCGACCGCCGCCTCGATTCTCTCGACAGACAGCACCCGGTCGTACAGGCCGCCGCCCGCACTGAAGTCGGCCGAATAGTCTTCGATGCTCGCCCCGACCGCACCGGTATCCGCCACCCGGCGGATGGTTTCAGCCACCTCTTCCGGCGTGTGCCCGTAGCCGTTTTCCGCATCCACGCTGACCGGAATCCGGATGGCGCCGGCGATTCGGCAGGTCTCTTCCAGCGCTGCTTCCCAGGTGAGCACACCCTCGTAGTCGGGGAGTCCGAGACAGAATGCAATCCCTGCGCTTGTGGTGCCCACCGCCGGGAAACCGGCCGCTTCCAGCATGCAGGCACTGCCGGCGTTCCAGGCGTTCGGCATCACGAAAATCCCGTCGGCGGCATGCAGGGCCTTGAATCGGGCTCCGTTCCTTTTCTGCAGTTCGCTCATGGACTTTGCTTGTGTCCGGCTGCGATCAAAGCTTTGTTGCTTGACACAAGACGTCCTCCGCCCATTGGTTCATGCTCTTGCCCTCCTGGGCAGCCGCCAATGCCATTTTGCGGTGTATTTCCGGATTGATTCGAAATACGACTTGCCCCGAATAGACTTTTTCGGGAGTTTTCCCAACCTTGGCACAGGCTTCGAGATAATCGTCTACCGCCTCCTGAAAGGCCTGTTTGAGCCCCTCGACGGTATCGGAATGAAAGCCGACGACATCGTTGATTCCGGCAATGTGCCCCAGAAACAGCTGATCAGCGTCATCATAATCGATGCGAGCCGTATAGCCTTTGAATTTCATGATGTTTTTCATGGCGTTATTCCGATCCCA
>VYGS01000147.1:0-744 GCA_009841725.1 Gammaproteobacteria bacterium | reverse complement strand
GGTCCTGCCTTCTTTCTCAAAGTGCACTCTGAATCCCCTCAATCAATTTTGCCCCGGCAGCGAGCAACAATCCCTCGATAGCTGTCCACCGGACATTCGCGGGGACAGGTTTGCGAAAGACTGCGGATAGTGCTTTTCGGTGATTGCTGTTCACTCTATAGCTGGTATGATTGCAATAATTGCAATCATACCACACCAAGTATTGATATATTCATCGTCATCTCGCAGATCTGATGAACGGCATTCATCATGGCAGCGGGGATATTTCTCCGATCCTGATGCGCCGTATCGCTCTTGTGCCAGCCGATGCGCCGGGAGACCTCGCAAGGCCGCATCGATCATCCGGCGCTTGTCGCTGCGCGAGGGAATGCGGCGTAAGCCGCAGGGCAACAACTGCTCCATGACGGTCCGCGTTGCTGATCATGTCGGGCGCTCCGGTCCTGTATAATTGTCGCTGGCGATCCGAGTCAATTTGTCGCTCCGCCGGTCTTGAGCCGCGAGAGGGATTGCGTCCTCTCCGGATTGCCTCGTGCGCCGGAGTCAAACGTAAGCACCTCATGCCTTCGGGCGAGCGCGGGGAGTTACGACCCGCCCGGCGCACACTCTTTATCGGCCCGATTTTCGAGTCAGAATCCGGCCCAACCGTCGCTAGCTGGATCATCTCCTTATGACAAAACCCAAACACAAATCCCGTGGCCCGGATCGACGCGAGTGGCCCGCGGCGGCCGACGCGCTTCTTGATGG
>VYGS01000155.1:6836-8543 GCA_009841725.1 Gammaproteobacteria bacterium | reverse complement strand
GTTCGCCCACTGCCTGGGCCGCTTCGCAATTCCCGCCATGCCGGATTGAATCCCGGACCGCCGCATCCAGAGTTGAGGCCGATGCCAGAACCCGGTCGCCGGACAGATCGTAGATTTGGGCATAGAAATGGCGTGCCGTCCGGAATACGGACAGCCGCATCGCGTTGTTTCGGGCAATCTTGCTGCGGGAGCGTTTGGCCCTTCTCAGTCTTGCCTGATTCTTGTTTATCATATCGTCTGGCCTCGAGTGACTTACCCCTTCTACAGGCTACTTCTTCTTGGCCTGCTTCCTGATGACGTGCTCATCGGCGTAACGCACCCCCTTGCCCTTGTAGGGCTCGGGAGGCCGAAAGGCACGGATTTCGGCGGCCACCTGGCCGACGGCCTGCTTGTCGATCCCGCTCACGACGATTTCCGTCTGGCTCGGCGTCTCCGCCTTGACACCTTCCGGAAGCTCGTAGGAAATCGGATGGGAATAGCCCAGACTCAGATTGAGCTTGCGGCCCTGGGCCTGTGCCCGGTAGCCGACCCCGATGATCGTCAGTTTCTTGCTGAATCCGGTAGACACTCCGGTCACGATGTTCTGCAACAGGGCCCGGGTCGTTCCCCACATGGAACGCAACTGCTTGTCGATCGCCTCCTCCTGCCCATCGATGTCCACCGTCAGCACCCCTTCCTGCTGCGCGATCGCAATGCCCGGAAAAAGCCTGAAACCGGACTCGCCGATCGGCCCCTTTGCGGTAACCTGCCCATCCGAGACATCCACCGTGACGCCTGACGGGATGGCAACCGGAATTTTAGCTATGCGTGACATGCAATACCTCTTGAAAACTCTTGTGATCGCACCTGCCGGCCTGTGCCCTGATCCGGATCAAAACACCGTGCAGACGATTTCGCCGCCGACGCCGCCCTGGCGGGCCTGCTTGTCGGTCATCAATCCTCTGGATGTCGAAACCAGCGCCACTCCGAGACCGTTCTTGACCGTCGGCAATGCGTCGCAGGACGCGTACACACGACAGCTCGGAAGGCTCACGCGCTGAATTTCCTCAATCACGGATTCGCCCTGGTAATACTTCAGCTGAATATCCAGGCTGCGCTTTGTGCCATCACCTTCAACGGTGAAATCACTGATGTAGCCTTCTTTCAGAAGCACCTTGGCAATTGCCACCTTGTTCCTGGAAGAGGGCATTGAAACCGATTTCTTCGAAGCCCGAAAACCATTTCGGATTCGGGTCAGCATATCGGCAATAGGATCGGACATACTCATTACTCAAGGCTCCAGATTGAACACGTATTCACCAACTCGATTTGACAACCCCAGGCGCTTCGCCGCGCATGATCACTTCCCTGAGCTTGTTTCGGCCGAGACCGAACTTCCGGTAATAACCTCTCGAGCGGCCGGTCAGGACGCAGCGGTTTCTCCCTCGGGACGGGCTGGAATCCCGCGGGAGTTTCTGAAGATCGAGCATGGCCTGAAACTGTTCCTCCATGCCGAGTTCCGGATTCGTGACCCTGCCCTTGAGCTCCCGTCTTTTTTCCGCATACGTCTCGGCCAGTTTTCTGCGTTTTTTCTCGCGCGCAATAATGGATTTCTTAGCCATGGAAATGATCACTCAGCTCAGTTTTTCAGTGGAAAGTTAAATGCCCGCAGCAATGACTCGGCCTCCCGGTCACTTTTCGCCGACGTGGTGATACAGACGTCCATTC
>VYGS01000155.1:4450-6826 GCA_009841725.1 Gammaproteobacteria bacterium | reverse complement strand
CGATGTTGTCGTAATCGACCTCAGGAAAAACAATCTGTTCCTTCAGCCCGAACGAATAGTTGCCCCGGCCATCGAAGGATTTGCTGGACAGGCCGCGGAAATCACGGATCCGGGGAACGGCAACCGAGATCAGGCGATCAAGAAACTCGTACATGCGATCCCGGCGCAGGGTAACCTTGGCGCCGATCGGCCAGCCGGTGCGAATCTTGAAGTTCGCCTCGGAGCGCTTCGCCTTGGTGACCACCGCCTTCTGTCCGGCAATCTTTTCAAGGTCGGACAACGCGCTTTGGAGCACGTTCTTGTTCGCCACGGCCTCACCGAGCCCCATGTTCAGCGTGATCTTCGTGATCCGGGGGACCTCCATGACGCTGCCATAGGAAAATACCTTCTCCAGTTCCGGAAGGATTTCCGAATCGTACTTGTGTTTAAGTCTGGGCATGCTTATTAACCTCTTGAATATCAAGCAAGATCGACCACTTCATCATTGGACTTGAAATACCTGACCTTCTTCCCGTCTTCAAGGGTCCTGAACCCCACACGGTCCGCCTTCTTGAGCGTCGGGTTGTAAAGCGCGATGTTCGACAGATGAATCGGCGCTTCCTGTTCGACAATGCCGCCCTTTTCGTTTCGCTGCGGATTCCCCCGCTTGTGTTTCTTGACCAGATTCACGTCGTTCACGTAAGCACGGCCATCCCCGGTCAGACGCAGCACCTGGCCCCGCTTGCCCTTGTCACGGCCTGCGGTCACGATCACATCATCGCCTTTCTTTATTTTTTGCATGTCACTCTCCGACCACTCTTGTCAACAGACCGTCTCTGGCTACAGAACCTCGGGAGCCAGGGAAATGATTCTCATGAATTTTTCCGAACGCAATTCACGGGTAACCGGACCGAATATGCGGGTCCCGATCGGCTGGTGGGAATTGTTCAAGAGCACCGCGGAATTCCGGTCGAAACGAATCAGCGAGCCGTCCGGGCGGCGCACCCCGCTCTTGGTCCGCACGATCACCGCATCATACACATCGCCCTTCTTCACCCGGCTGTTGGGCAGGGCCTCCTTGATCGTGATCTTGATGATGTCCCCGATACGGGCATAACGACGCTTGGAGCCGCCCAGCACCTTGATACACATCACTTTCCTGGCGCCGCTGTTGTCGGCCACCGACAGCATACTCTGCATCTGAATCATGACTTGTGCCCCTGTCTCCTATTGGACATGCGATACCACTTCGACCAGCCGCCAGCACTTGGTCTTGGAAACCGGCCGGCAGGATTCGATTCTCACGACATCGCCTACCGCCGATTCATTGCGCTCATCGTGTGCGTGAAGCTTGGTCGAGCGCTTGATGTACTTCTTGTAAAGCGGGTGCTTGACCTTTCGCTGCACCAGGACCACGATGCTCTTGTTTCCCGACTTGCTGACGACGCTCCCCCGAATCCGGCGTTTGGCCGGGGCCGTAACGGCTTTTTCCCCGGCGGTTTTTTTCTCTTCCTTGCCTACGGACCGCTTGGCCGGCGCCTGCTGCTCGGAAACCACCTCGGCCGCGACCGGCTCCTTCGCTTCCGGGGGAGAGGCCTCCGCCACCGAAGCCGGTTTGTCCTCCGACCACATCCGCTCGATCTCGAGGCTCATGATCGTAGCCTCCCGCAGAGTGAACCGGTATTGCCCCGAAGGCGCCTGCAGACCCTGCTGCTCATGGATCGCACGAACCGCCTTTCGGATCGTGCGACCTGCCGAATCGTGGCTTCGGTCGGGCAGAAGCGCCTCGCACAGGTCCCGGATCTTGTACTCCTTCCCGTCATCGAGATACCCGAAACGCTTCTGGGCCGCCTCAATGGCCGCCTCGTCGAATTGCGGGGCCGCCGATTTTGATTCTTTGCTCATGGAATGTCCTAGGTCTGCAATCTCGATTTCTCGTTCAACACGGTCTTGATCCGGGCAATGTCCCTGCGGATCTGACTGAACCTCGCATTGTTCGCAAGCTGATCCGTACTGCGCTGAAAGCGCAGGGTGAACTGCTCCTTTCTCAAGCCCAGCAGGTCCGACTTGAGATCGTCTACGCTCTTGTCTCTAAGTTCCGATGCCTTCATTACCCCACCTGCCGCTTGGCAAAATTCGTCTGGACCGGCAACTTGGCGCTCGCACGGCGAAAGGCCTCGCGCGCCAGATTCTCGTTTACGCCCTCGATCTCGTACAGCATGGTCCCGGGCTGAACCAGGGCGACCCAAAATTCCGGATTTCCCTTGCCCTTGCCCATCCGCACTTCAAGCGGCTTCTTGGAGATCGGCTTGTCGGGGAAAATCCTGATCCAGATTCGGCCCCCTCGCTTGACATGGCGAGTGATGGCTCGACGTCCGGCCTCGATCTGTCTTGCCG
>VYGS01000155.1:0-4440 GCA_009841725.1 Gammaproteobacteria bacterium | reverse complement strand
GTCTTGCCGTCAATCTGCCCCGGGTATTCGACTGCAGACCGAATTCCCCGAAACTGACCCGGTTGCCCCGGGTCGCCAGTCCCCGATTGCGGCCCTTGTGCCGCTTGCGAAACTTTGTTCTCTTGGGTTGAAGCATGATCTCAAACGCTCCTCACCGGGCTTCCGGAGTATCCGAATCGGAATCTTCCTTCTCGAAGATTTCCCCTTTGAAAATCCACACCTTCACACCCAGAATCCCGTAGGTCGTGAGCGCTTCATGAAAGCCGTAGTCGATGTCGGCACGCAGTGTATGCAACGGCACACGTCCTTCCCGATACCATTCGCTTCGGGCGATCTCGGCGCCGTTCAGCCTTCCCGAGATCATGATCTTCACACCCTGGGCGCCCAGGCGCATGGAGTTTTGCACCGCGCGCTTCATTGCGCGGCGAAACAGGATACGCTTTTCAAGCTGCTGGCAGATATTCTCGGCAACCAGCTTGGCATCCAGTTCCGGTTTGCGTATCTCTTCCACGGCCACCTGGACGGGACTTCCGTTGATCCGGCTCAGCTCGTGGCGGAGCCGCTCAATGTCCTCGCCCTTCTTGCCGATCACGATCCCGGGACGCGCGGTATAGATCGTGACATTCAGGTTCTGGGCCGGTCTTTCGATGGTGACACGGCTCACAGCGGCATTGGCAAGCTTGCGAGACAGGAAGTTCCGTATCTTGAGATCGCTGGAGAGGGTCGCCGCGTAGTTGCCCTTGGTTGCGAACCACTTGACATTCCAGTCCTTGACAATCCCCAGACGAAATCCCGTAGGTTGTACTTTCTGACCCATATCTCTTTCCCGATATCGTGTTATCTGCGGCCTTTCCGCACCGGACGCGGATCATCGCTGACGGTCACGGTGATGTGACAGTTGCGCTTGAAGATCCGCGTCCCCCGGCCTTTCGCCCGGGCTCGGAAACGCTTCATCGTCGGTGCCTCGTCGACCATGATCTGGCTGATCCACAAGTCGTCGATGTCCGCCCTTTCGTTGTTTTCGGCGTTGGCAATCGCCGAATCCAGTGTCTTTCGAACCGGCAAGGCACCCTTCCTGTTGCTGTACTGCAACAGGTCAAGGGCCTTTTCGACCGGAAGATTCCTGATCTGGTCGGCAACCAGGCGGCATTTCTGGGCTGAAAGCCTGACATATTTGGCAACGGCTCTGACTTGCATGGCACTTCTGTTGAATGAACTCTGTATTCGACTCCGAAATCCGACGGCCTATCTCGATTTCTTGTTCGCGATATGGCCGCGAAACGTCCGGGTCGGCGCGAACTCTCCCAGCTTGTGACCCACCATGTTCTCGGTAATGAGAATCGGAACATGCTGCCGGCCGTTGTGTACGGCGATCGTCAGACCGACGAATTCGGGCATGATCATGGATCGCCGGGACCAGGTCTTGATGGGCCGACGGGATTGCTCCTGGCGGGCCTTTTCAACATGTGCCCACAGGTGGTGATCGACAAACGGACCTTTCTTGATTGAACGTGGCATGTCTATTTTTTCCGTCTTCGGATGATCATGGACGACGAGGTCTTTCTCGAACGCGTACGGAATCCTTTCGTCGGCACACCCCAGGGCGAAACCGGGTGGCGTCCTCCCGATGTGCGGCCCTCGCCGCCGCCGTGCGGGTGATCGACCGGATTCATCGCGACTCCGCGAACCGTAGGCCGAATGCCCTTCCAGCGTTTCGCCCCGGCCTTGCCCAGCTTGCGCAGGCTGTTTTCGGAATTGCCCACCTGGCCGATCGTGGCACGGCAGTCCAGATGCGCCTTGCGCACCTCGCCCGAACGCAGCCGCAATTGGGCATAAGCTCCTTCCTTGCCCAAGAGCTGGGCATATGAACCGGCCGAACGGGCGATCTGGGCACCCTTGCCGGGCTTCATTTCGATACAATGAATTACGGTGCCCACCGGAATGTTCCGAAGCGGCATCGCATTGCCGACATTGTAACCGCAGCCTGTTCCGGACATCACGGTATCCCCGGGCTTCAGGCCGCGCGGCGCGATGACATACCGGTATTCCCCGTCCTTGTAGGACAGCAGGGCGATATGGGCGCTGCGATTCGGGTCGTACTCGATTCTCTTGACCGTCGCCGGCACACCGTCCTTGTTTCTCTTGAAATCAATGATGCGGTACTGGCGCTTGTGACCGCCGCCACGATGGCGCACGGTGATCCCGCCGCTGTTGTTGCGACCGCTGATCGCCGTCTTCGGCTCGATCAGCGAACGATGCGGCTTGCCCTTGTGCAGGCCGGGCGTCACAACCTTGACCATTCCGCGACGTCCGGGACTCGTCGGATTCTGTTTTACCAGTGCCATATCTCTTCTCGCATCCAGTCGTGATTATCTTGGTTTCAGACCTCGATGTTGTGAAAATCGAATTCCTGACCCGGCTCCAGGCAGACGTATGCCTTTTTCCAGTCATTCTGCTTGCCCAGAATGCGGCCGAATCGTTTCGTCTTTCCGCGTACATTCGCGACCTGAACCCGTTTTACCCTGAGTTTGAAGATTTTCTCGACGGCGGCGGCGATTTCCTTCTTGTTGGCATCCGGCAGCACTTTCAACACCATCTGGTTTTGATCGCCCAGACCGGTCGATTTCTCGGAAATCACCGGAGCCACGATAATTCGGTAGAGTCGTTCCTGATTCATCTTGACAGTTCCCCGTGCTATTGCAGTGCCTGGTCGACCGCCTTGACCGCATCGGCGGTCATGATGACCTTGTCATGAACGATCAGACTGACCGGGTCCAGATCCCGGCAAAGGCACACCGACACGCCCGGCAGGTTCCGCGAAGACAGCTCGACATTCCGGTCCCGTTCCGGCAACACGATCAGGGAGCGCTTTGCATCGAACGGCTTCAATATTTCAGCCAGGGCCCGGGTCTTGGGTTCGGACATGGTCAGACCGTCCACGACCAGCAGGCGATTCTGGCGATTCAATTCGGACAGGATCGACCGCATTGCCGCCCGGTACATCTTGCGATTGACCTTGTGGGAAAAATCGCTCGTCGAGGCCGGAAAAGCCCGGCCGCCGCCGCGAAATATCGGACTGCGGATGGTGCCGCTTCGGGCCCGCCCCGTTCCTTTCTGCCGCCACGGCTTTCCGCCACCGCCCCTTACCGCAGAGCGGTTCTTCTGGGCTCGGGTGCCCTGACGGCCTCCGGCCTGGTAGGCGATCACGATCTGGTGAATCAGCGACTCGTTGTAGGCCACATCGAATGCGGTGTCGGACACCGAGACGGCCTTCGGTTTCTTGCCGCCCTCGGTCGACATCGCGTTGACAGGCAATTCAATCGTCATGATTCTGTCCCTCCGATGCCTCTTGGCCGGATACCGAAAGATCCAGCTTCTGTCCATTCTTGACGGCCGGCCGGATGATCACGTCAGTTCCCTTGGACCCTGGAATGGAACCGGATATGAACACGATATTCCGATCGCTGTCGACCTTGACGACATCCAGATTCTGCTGGACCATCTTCCGGTCCCCCTGGTGACCGGCCATTTTCTTGCCCTTGAAGACCCGGCCCGGATCCTGGGCGTTTCCGATCGAGCCGCCCAGCCGGTGCGCCTTCGAGTTGCCGTGCGAGGCCCGGCCTCCGCCGAATCCGTATCGCTTCATGACGCCGCTGAAGCCCTTGCCGATGGACCGCCCGCTCACGTCAACCTTCATCCCCTCGCTCAACAGGCCGACCGTCAACTCGCCACCCGGCTCGATTCCGGCCGGCTCTTCCAGTCGGAATTCCCACACGCCGCGGCCCGGTTCGACCCCGGCCTTGGCAAAATGGCCCTTCATGGGCTTGCTGACCCGGCCCGGCCGCCGCTCACCGGTAGTGATCTGGATGCCGTGGTAACCGTCGACACTTTCTGTGCGCACCTGCGTGACCCGGTTCGGCAATACCTCAACAACGGTCACCGGTATGGAGACGCCCTCCGGTGTAAACACCCGGCTCATTCCGATCTTCCTGCCTACGAGACCTGCTGACATCATGTATCCCCGTTAATCCTGTTCTCAGTTCAGCTTGATTTCGACGTCAACGCCGGCAGCCAGATCAAGCTTCATGAGCGCATCCACGGTCTTGTCCGTGGGTTGCACTATGTCGAGTATTCTCTTGTGCGTCCTGATCTCGAACTGGTCCCGGGCTTTCTTGTCGACATGCGGAGACCTGAGGAGCGTGTACTTCTCGATCTTGGTCGGCAACGGGATCGGTCCCAGCACCAGGGCGCCCGTTCTCCGCGCCGTGTCCACGATTTCGAACGCCGAGCGATCGATCGACTTGTGATCGAACGCTTTGAGGCTGATCCGAATTTTCTGATTTTCAACCATCGTCCCGAACCTGTATCACATCGTCATTTCGACGGTTACTTGAGGATCTTGGTGACCACGCCGGCGCCGACGGTCCGGCCGCCCTCGCG
>VYGS01000019.1:5235-8701 GCA_009841725.1 Gammaproteobacteria bacterium | reverse complement strand
GTCATATGAAATTCAGTAAATGATTTAGCTTTCATAATATTTTAAGAGATATTCTCAAAAGTGGTGTATGGAGAGTTGATTATGACGGAAGGGCATAAAGCTTGTGGTGACTTCCGGGACTATCTTATGAGAACTTTTCCGATTCAAAAAACGCCAGCATTAGTGGCTAGCGTCGGGCCGAGGCCCGAAAACCTCGGTGTGGTTACGTCCAAATTGTAGTACATGAATCGAGTTTGTCAATTGTGGTAAGGTGTGATGATGACGGGGACACAACGAGTAAATGATTGATGTCACAATTTCTTTTGAACTGTTCGATGTGTCCCACCTTGCCGCTGCTGGGCTCGCCAACACAATGGGTGATGTTTTCGGGTAGCCACTGGTCAGTGTAAGGGAGCGTCTTCGTAGCATGGATGAATTGGACTGGTAGTAGGCACTTTAACAATAGTGAGAGAGATGTTTACCTATAAGGTATGGCGTGTATTGGAAGGGTTTGATTAAATTTTGACTATGGAAAGACACGCAGCAGAAACACTATTACAAACCGCCGTCGGTAACCCGAAGGCCCATTTCCGCCCTGGACAGTGGGAAGCTATTGACGCCTTGGCCAACCAGCGTCGCAAGCTGATGGTAGTGCAGCGCACGGGTTGGGGCAAGAGCTTGGTCTACTTCATCAGCACACGCATCTTGCGAGATCGTGGCACCGGTCTGACGATCATAGTCTCCCCCTTGCTGGCGCTGATGCGTAACCAGATCGAGGCGGCCAGCCGGCTGGGTATCCGCGCGGAGACCATCAACTCCACAAACCCGGAGGACTGGCAGCAAGTCAGCCAAGCTATGCTGGACGATCAGGTGGACGCCATTCTGATTTCGCCGGAGCGTTTGTCAAACGAGAAATTTGTCGAAGATGTGCTGTTGCCGGTCGCGGATCGCGTGGGTCTACTGGTAGTGGATGAGGTGCACTGTATCTCGGACTGGGGCCACGACTTCCGGCCGGATTACCGGCGGCTGGTCAATGTGTTGCAACAGATGCCGCCGAATATGCCTATTCTGGGGACCACCGCTACTGCGAACAACCGGGTCATCCAGGATGTTCAGGCGCAATTGGGTGACATTGAGATTCAGCGTGGGCCACTGGTGCGGGACAGTCTTGCGCTGCAAACTCTGCGGCTATCTGATCAGGCGTCCAGGTTGGCCTGGTTGGCACAGCACATTCCCGCTTTGCCGGGTACAGGCATTGTCTATGTGCTGACCATTCGTGATGCGGAACAGGTTGCAGCCTGGCTGAATCAGCAGGACATTGTTGCGCGAGCCTATTATGGCGATGTGAAACATGATGACTTCGAGAACAGCAACCAGTATCGGCAATACCTCGAAGGCCGGTTACTGAACAATGACATCAAGGTGCTGGTGGCGACCACGGCACTGGGCATGGGGTATGACAAGCCCGATCTCGGCTTCGTCATTCATTTTCAAGCGGCCGGTTCCGTCGTGGCCTATTACCAGCAGGTCGGCCGAGCCGGAAGAGCGATCGACACGGCTTTTGGAGTGCTGTTATCCGGCAAGGAGGATGACGATATCCATGACCATTTTCGCCGTAGCGCCTTTCCTGACGAGCGCGATGTGAATGCCATCCTCGGCGTGTTGGACGATCATGATGGGTTATCTGTCCGTGAGCTTGAGGAGCATCTGAATCTCAGGCAAAGACAGATCGAAAAGGTACTGAAGATCCTCAGCGTCGAAAATCCGGCACCCGTGCTCAAACAGGACGGCGGGTGGCATCGTACGCCAGTGCCCTTCCGGATGGATCAAGAGCGCATTCAACATCTGACCACACAACGGGAAGTCGAATGGCAAGAGGTTCAGGACTATATCGACAGCGAAGACTGCCTGATGTCGTTCTTGCGCAATTCGCTGGATGATCCCGAAACCGAAAATTGCGGTCAGTGTGCGGTGTGTCTGGGTGAACCGGTGGTGGGGATTGATGTAGGCCGGACGCTTGCCATTGTCGCGACGCAGTATCTGAAGCATGCGAACATGCCCTTCAAGCCGAAGATACAGGTGGCCTCCGGGGCCTTCCCGGTGTACGGATTTCGCGGCAATCTGCCAGCCCGATTGCGGGCTGAGGAAGGGTGCATTCTGTCACGCTGGGGCGATGCCGGCTGGGGGCAGCTGGTAGCTGAAGACAAGCATATCGGTCACTTTCGGGACGAACTGGTCGAAGCTGTCGCCGAAATGCTTGAACAACGATGGCAACCGAATTCTAGACCACAGTGGATTACCTGTGTGCCGTCGTTGAAGCATCCTGATCTGGTGCCGAATTTCGTGCAACGTCTGGCTGGACGTCTGGGATTGCTGTTCGTGGATGCGATCCACAAGGTCGTCGATAACGAACCACAAAAAAACCAGCAAAACCGTTTTCATCAGTGCCACAATCTGGATGGAGTGTTCAAGGTAATGGATAGCATTCCAAATACCCCTGTGCTGCTGATGGATGATGTTATCGATTCCGGATGGACGGTCACGGTGCTTGCCGCTTTGCTGAGACAAGCGGGTAGCGGGCCGGTTTATCCAGCGGCTCTGGCCTCAACAAGTACGGGAAGTTAAATGTCGATATCCCCCAATACACAAGCCGTCCTGTTGCTGACTGCGCATTTTTCAAAAACCCGAAAAGAGACAGTCAAGCCACTCACGCCCAAGGAATGGGGACGGTTTGCCCTGTGGCTGAAAGATAAGTCACTGGCCCCGGAACAGTTGATGATGGGCCAGCCCGGCGAATTGCTGAACGGCTGGTTGGACAAGACGATTACTCTGGACCGTATTGAGTTCCTGCTGGACCGGGGGCCTGCATTGGCGTTGGCGACAGAAAAATGGCTTCGGGCAGGACTGTGGATGATGACGCGTTCGGATCAGGATTACCCGTTGCGATTGAAAAAACGTATGAAAACCGATTCGCCGGCTCTCCTGTTTGGTTGCGGTAACCGTGCTTTGCTGAACACTGGCGGCTTGGCCGTCGTGGGATCGAGGAACGCAGCGGAGAAGGATCTGGAGTACAGCTGGGATCTGGGTATGCTGGCAGCAGGTGACGGTTATTCGATTGTCTCCGGTGGTGCGCGGGGCGTGGATGAGGCCGCCATGCTGGGCGCATTGGAGGCGGAAGGGACAGTAATTGGCGTACTGGCTGACAATCTACTGCGGATCTGTTCCACGGCCAAGTATCGAAAGCACCTGATGGCGAACAATCTTGCGTTGATTTCGACCTTCTATCCGGAGGCGGGATTCAGTGCCGGCAATGCCATGCAGCGAAACAAGTACATCTATGTCCTCTCGGATGCTGCGATGGTGGTTCATTCCGGTGAAAAAGGCGGGACTTGGAATGGCGCTCTGGAGAATGTAAAAAAAACATGGGTGCCGCTATGGGTAAAGCGCACGTCCGATTAGAAAGCCGGTAATGCCGAGATTGTTCGTG
>VYGS01000019.1:0-5225 GCA_009841725.1 Gammaproteobacteria bacterium | reverse complement strand
TTGATTTCAGCTTGCTCTTTTCCGATCAATCAGCGTTTGCAGGAGATAACGAGGATTTATGCGGGCAAGTCACGAATAAAGTCCATGAGGGTGGTGCAGATTTCGAAAATGAACAGCTCGATAAACCTGCATCAGCCCCGAAAATGGATTGTGACAGTGAATCGAGACATGATGCAGGTACTGGAACTACAGACGCAGATGGAGACCTGCCTGACCAAGCTAATTCCCACCCGGCCGAGGAGCTGGATTTTTATGGTCTGTTTCTCATGAAGGCGGAATCACTCTGCAGTGATTCGCCTAAAACACCAGACGAACTGGTTGAAGTGCTGGGCTTGAACAAGACTCAACTCAATACTTGGCTCAAGCGTGCTGTCAGCGAAGAGAAACTGAAGAAATTCATCCGGCCGGTCCGTTACCAATGGATCACAACACATCAAAGTAGCTTGTTGCCATAAGGTATGTTCTACACCGAGGGTAGCCTGGGCCAGAAAACCACAGCCGAGTGCCTGGAAAAGTAACTCGATTGTGACTCGGTGTATGCCTATAACAACGAAACCTTCGGTGCAGACGGCCGGGAGAAGTCGTCACAAGCACACGTGTCAGCGAGTTGTCGAATGATTCGCCCTTCAAGATTCCAGCACTCTCGAAATGCAACCGTTGATCAAGTGCGACAACGGCCTCGGGCATCAGAAGCCAACTCCTTCTTCGTCTATTCTGTTGAGATTTGAATCGCCGCGGTCACCGGGTGCGAGTTGATTGGATATCTTTCTCCTCTTGACCCGAATTCTCTTTGGTAACCTGTTGCGCTCTAGCAGTAATCCCGTGCCGTCCGAGGCCGGATCAAGCAGATCGCTGATACGGTCAATTTCTCCAAGAACCAGGCATGCCATCGCCAACGTTCCTATACTGACTCCGTCATCGCCTTTTTCAAGGCGTGTGATGGTCCGAGTGGACACGCCAACGCGACCCGCAAAATCCTTGACGGCCATCCTGCGCTTCAATCGCGCTGTTTTCAGGTTATCACCCATCTGGTCCAACGCTCGTTGAGCACGTTTGGATTTTATTTTATCTGCCATATTTATCTCCTAATATATTATTATAAGCCAAATATGGCATTTATAAAGAAACTATCAAATTGGTTGTTGAAAAAATTCTCCTGCGAAAACTTGGCGGCGTAGCGGAAATGTATTTGCAAAGCCGCTCGGTTTTAGTGAGATTATCTTGCTTCCTTTTTGTCCTCCTTGCCTACTAGGCTTCGGGAACCTATTTCAATCTGCGCAAGAGGGTATCCTAATAGGCGCTAATCCACAAAAAAAGCACACCGAAAATTACAGTATACAATTGATTATGCGTATAATATTACTTTCTTGGCGCTCAGAACTTCAGAATAAAATCTACATGATCATCGATCGAGAAACAAAGCTCTCAAATCATGAAGTGTGTCGATTGCAGTATCGGGAAGGCGATGCTTAGAGAATGCGAGTGAGGATGCCTTGGTGCAGCGTCTTAAGTCGGAAACAGCCAGCGCATACGATAACCGTACACGTTATCCCGGATCGTGGCCCCGGGCATGAGAAGACCACCGACCATCCCTGACAGGATAATGGAATGAAGAAGGGCAAGCGCAACGAAGCGGAGAGCGGCAACGGCGGTACCGCCGAGAGTATCCCGCGCACATCCGGAGAGGAATTGATCTCCGGGCTGGTGCAGCATATCGTCTTTCACAACCCGGACAACGGATTTTGCGTGATGCGCGTCAAGGCCCGGGGACATCGGAACCTGGTCACGCTCATCGGGCATTCCGCCACCGTTTCTCCGGGAGAGTGGATCAACGCTTCGGGAAAATTCTCCCGGGATTCGAATTTTGGCGTACAGTTCAGGGCGAGCTACATGACCGTGTCGTCCCCCACTTCCCTTGAGGGGATCGAGAAATACCTGGGCTCGGGAATGATTCGGGGCATCGGGCAGGTCTACGCGAAAAGGCTGGTACAGGTCTTCGGAGAGGATGTTTTCGACGTGATCGAAAACGAGCCCGAGCGGCTGCACGAGGTCGAGGGCATCGGCCCGGTTCGTGTCGAGAAGATCATCGAAGCCTGGAACGATCAGAAGAAAATCCGGGAAATCATGGTGTTCCTGCACCAGCACGGCGTCGGAACCGCGAGAGCCGTTCGGATCTACAAGACCTACGGGGCCAATGCCATCCGCATTCTGGACGAGAATCCCTATCGGCTGGCCCGGGACATTCACGGCATCGGCTTTCGCGGCGCGGACACGATCGCCGACAAGCTCGGCATCGACAAGACGGCGACGGTCAGGGTGGGTGCTGGAATTGCCCATGTGCTGTCCGAAGCCACGAAAGACGGCCACTGTGGACTGCCCGAAGAGGAACTGGTCGAGACGGCCTCCAGATTGCTGGAAGTGCCGGAAGAACTCATACGGTCGGCGCTTGAGCAGGAACTCAAGGTGGAAAGCCTTGTCAGGGTGCCGGTCGCTCGCACCCCGTGCATCTTCCTCAGCAACCTGCACAAGGCGGAGCTGTCGATCGCCTACCATGTGAGGCGGATCGCCCGCCATCCGGTCGAATGGCCGCCCATCGACGCCGGCAAGGCGATTCCCTGGGTCGAGCAGAGAATCGGCATCGGCCTGTCGGCGGGGCAGATCGATGCGGTCAGCCGGGCGATCCGCTCCAGGATCATGGTGATCACCGGCGGCCCCGGCGTCGGAAAGACCACCATCGTCGATTCGATCCTGCGCATCCTGACGGCCAAACGGCTGAATGTCCTGCTGTGCGCGCCGACGGGACGAGCGGCCAAGCGCCTGAGCGAGACCACCGGGATGGAGGCGATGACGATTCACCGGATGCTGGAATTCGATCCGGTGACGTTTTCGTTCAAGCGCAACGAGCAGAATCCGCTGGATTGCGACCTCCTGATCGTCGACGAGAGCTCGATGGTCGACACGATGCTGATGCGGGACTTGCTCAAGGCCGTTCCCGACCGGTCCGGGCTGCTGATTATCGGAGACATCGACCAGCTGCCCTCGGTCGGTCCCGGCCAGGTGCTGGCCGATCTCATCCGCTCCCGGTCCATTCCGGTCGTGCAGCTGACCGAGGTATTCCGCCAGGCCGCCGAGAGCCGGATCATCGCCAATGCCCACCTGGTCAATGCGGGCAGCATGCCCCAGCTCGAGAACGCCGACGCAGACAGCGACTTTTACTTTGTTCCGGCCGAGGATGCGGAGAAGGCGGTCGAGCGGGTCGTCGCGCTTGTTCGCGAGCGCATTCCCCGAAAGTTCGGCCTCGATCCCGTCCGGGACATCCAGGTGCTGTGTCCGATGAACAGCGGAGGCACGGGAACCCGTGCGCTCAATGCCGAACTGCAGTCGGCGCTCAATCCGTCGGCGCAGGAGAAGATCGAACGGTTTGGCTGGACGTTTTCACCGGGCGACAAGGTGATGCAGGTCGCGAACGATTACGACAAGGACGTATACAACGGGGATATCGGTATTATCCGGAGCATGGACATGAAGGCGCGGGAGCTGATCGTCGACTTCGACGAGCGGAAGGCGGTCTACGGCCACGATGAGCTTGACCTGCTGGTGCCGGCTTATGCCACTACGATCCACAAGAGCCAGGGCTCGGAGTACCCGGCGGTCGTCCTGCTGCTCCTCAAGCAGCATTTCATGATGCTGAAGCGGAACCTGCTCTACACGGGCGTCACCCGTGGCAAGAAACTGGTCGTGCTGGTCGGGCAGAAACAGGCCATCGACATGGCGCTCAGGAATTCCTCCCGCTATTCGCGGTGGTCGAAGCTGAACGAACTGCTGGGAAAATCGTATGAGTAGCGGCCGGGTGACGGATCGAGCGGTCACGGATCGTCCGCATCCCGGCAGGCGGTTGGAATACCGGTGTCAAATTTTGAACATCGGACGCGATTTCGGCTAGAATGTGTTCCCGGATCATGACGGAGTCGGGAGGGGTTTTCGGTGCGCCGGTTGCACGGATTGCTCCCCCGATGTTGACGACGGCCCGCCTCGGGCGATGATCATCCGCACAGACAAGACGAGACATTCAATTCCATGAAACTGATCACCGCAATTATCAAGCCGTTCAAACTGGAAGATGTACGGGACGCGCTGTCCGAGATCAGCATCCAGGGAATGACCGTGACGGAAGTCAAGGGGTTCGGAAGGCAGAAGGGCAATACCGAACTCTACCGTGGCGCAGAATACACCGTGGATTTCATTCCGAAGGTCAAGCTTGAAATTGCCGTTGCAGAGGAGCAGATCGACCAGACGATCGATGCGATTGTCGAAGCGGCCCGCACGGGCAACCTCGGCGATGGAAAGATCTTTGTCGCGAATCTCGACTCCGCAATGCGGATCCGCACCGGGGAGCTGGACGACAGCGCCCTCTGAGCGCCGTCAGCGTTTATTCGACCCCGTATTTCTCCCGGTATGCGTTCATTGCAGTCAGATGGCCGCGGCAGGACGGGTCCGACTCCAGATACTGGACGAGATCGTCCAGTCTGATCAGCGACAGGACAGGGACATTGAGTTCGTTCTCCAGGATTTGTGCCGTCGAAAGGGTAGAGCCATCCGCCGTTTCCTGCCGGTCCAGGATGGTGACGACGGCCCGCAATGTGGCCCCCGCGGCAGAAATGACCTCCAGCGACTCGTGCACCGATGTTCCGGCGGTGATCACGTCGTCGATGACGACCACCGGCCCCCGGATGGGCGCCCCGACCGTATTGCCTCCCTCGCCATGATTCTTGGCTTCCTTGCGGTTGTATGCGTATGCCATGGCGGTATTGCAACGCTTCGAGATGTTCACGGCGGTTGCCGCGGCAATGGGTATGCCCTTGTATGCGGGCCCGTAGAGCATCAGATCGATTCCGAGATTCTCGACGATGAACGCTCCCAGATGGTCGGCAAGCTGTCCAAGCATCAGGCCGTCCGAGAATTTGCCGGCATTGAAGAAGTAGGGACTTGAGCGTCCGGATTTCAGCCTGAAGTCACCAAACATGAGGATTTCGTTCGAAATGCACAGCTTGATGAATTCGGGTCGGGTCTGTTTCACGTCCGGTCGGCAGGTTGCTGAAAAAACGGCAGGGGGCGGGAGAAAGTGGACGGAATCCACCCTCTCGACCGCGATTCTGCTCCGAGGTTGATATTTTGACAAGAAACATATCCGGTGCGCAAGATTGCCCACCGGAACGGAACCGCCT
>VYGS01000135.1 GCA_009841725.1 Gammaproteobacteria bacterium | reverse complement strand
CGGTCGCGCTGAGCGAAGTGCAGTCGCACAGGTAGCGATACATCCGGATCTGGCACCACGGGATCATCAGTCCGAGCGAAACGATCGCAAGAAACAGGTTGGACAGGGATATCCATATGAACCGGAACAGATTGATTCTGGAGCTGAATGTGGCTGCATCGGGCAATGTCAGGGCACTCACCAGCAGATTTCTGCAAAGGACGTTGAATATGAAAGCAAACGAGAACAGGAATCCCGTCAGGAAGCCGAAGGCCAGCACAATCAGTATGCCCCCGTGACTGGCGTCCCAGACCATCCAGACAGGCACCCCCACCGCGAAGCTCAGGTAAATGAGGTAGCCTGCGCCAGTCAGGATACCGAGCAGCATGCCCGGAAGCAGGGCTCCGACCAGAAAGGCGAAATAGAAATTCGATGTCGGGGGGTCTGCGGAAAATCGCGTGACGCCGTAGGAATGTCCGGTTGCGTAGTATCGATAGAAGTATTTGCTCATCAAGGGCGTGAGAAGCCCCAATGAGACGAAGCCAAGCAATGGACCGATCATGAAAAACAGAAACGACTTGCCGTACGTTCCATGCCAGTCGAACCGGATATTCCTGAAGGAGGTCATTCTGGCTGAGAATTTCATCGACATGTTCATCAGAAGGGGAGTGACCGCGGCAAATGCCAGGGCGAAAATGATGGTTGCGAGCGGGGAGAAGACAGAGATGACATTGAAGGTGACAAGTATTGCTACCGCGATGACCCTGCCTTTGAGTATCTGCAGTCCGGTTGCATGATATCCAAATGGGCAGTCGTGGATGCGCGTCTTGTTGTAGAAATAGGTCAGCCTGCGCACCTTGGCCCATGCGCTGTATATGCCTACCGTGGCAAGCGACAGCAGCACGTTCGTAATCCAGATACCGAAATATTCCCTGGCTTGACCCGTAAATTCGATCGATTGTCGGAATGTCGGGAGCCGGGCAGGATTCATCGGGCCCGGCTCGCTGTTTTCAACGCTCATCAGTCATGTTGCCAATGAATCGGTTTGTCCCTGGAGGATAAGCAAGGGAATTATTTAAAGAATAGTTGACAATGTATCGGTCATTACGGATTAGTCTTTGTCAAGAACGGTTGAGGATGGGATTATAATAGAGACATTGAAGCACGAATCACCGCTTCACGGCTCTGAGGACTCGGGCGGCTGGACGGGATAGAGGCGTCTCCGCTGGGAACCTCAACGATCCGTCAAGAAGATACGGAAAGGTTGGCATTGTCAACTATTCTTTAGTAAGTCCCATAAGCAGGTTTCTTTTGCTGAGTCGATTGTCCGACTCATTTCGGCCAGCAATCCCTCTGGCAGGTACGTCCATCCGCCTCCCATCGGGCAGGCGATGTCCTGTATTCCCGCTTGTATTCTGCGACATTGCCTGGTCAGGCGCAATCGCTCGCCATTCGATTGCGGGCTGGTTATCCCGAATTCGCCGTCAGACCGGCCTGTGCCAAATGCAGACCCAACGACAGGTTCGGCAAACGAGAGTTTACCTGAAAGGCCGGTGCCGGGTTTTGGCATCGGGAAGGCCGGAGAGATCGACAGGGGTACAAATTACCCCGGCTTCTGCTTCATAACATGCTGATATATATCCGATTTGGCTCCCATCTCCAGATCATGTCCGACAGCCTGTCCGGCACGACACGCATGCTGACAATCAGCCTCATTGATATTTTGCATAAACAATCGGAATTAGCGTTTTGTCATGTTTCCTGCATCATCCGCATCATGTTCACAGGTTGATCCGAGGAAGAGATTCAAGATGAGTTTTTTCGAGATTCCCCCTGCGACCGTTCGATTGCAGCGAAGCGAACTTGCGGTACCGGGCTCGAATCCGGACATGTTCGAGAAGGCCGCAAACAGCGAGGCCGATTTCGTATTTCTGGATTGCGAGGATGCCGTCGCACCCCAGGACAAGACGAAGGCAAGATCCAACATCATCAGTGCCCTCAATGAGATCGACTGGAAGGCGAAGGGCAAGACGGTTTCGGTCCGGATCAACGGTCTCGACACCCACTACATGTATCGCGATGTCGTCGAGATCGTCGAGCAGGCCGGAGACCGTCTCGACACGATCCTGATTCCGAAGGTCGGGGTTCCGGAAGACGTCTACGTCGTGGACTGCCTGGTCTCGCAGATCGAACAGTCCCGTGGCAGTTCAAAAAGGATCGGGCTCGAATGCCTGATCGAAACCGCGCTCGGCATGAACAATGTCGAATCGATTGCGCGGATGGCCTGCCGGACCGGCTCCCGTCTCGAGGCCCTGCACTTCGGCGTGGCAGACTACGCCGCGAGTTGCCGCGCAAGAACGGTTGTCATTGGAGGGCTGAATCCGGATTACCCGGGCGACCAGTGGCACGCAAGCCTGCAGCGCATGCTGGTCGCATGCAGGGCGTATGGCCTCAGGGCGATAGACGGGCCTTACGGGGACTTCAACGATCCGGAAGGATTCATTGCGGCGGCAAAACGTGTTGCGGCGATGGGATACGAGGGAAAATGGGCCATTCACCCCTCCCAGATCGAGTTGGCGAATCGGGTGATGTCACCCCCGGAAGCAGAGGTCGATCGGGCTCGACGAGTCCTGGTGGCTCTGGAGGAGGCCGAAAAGGCCGGCAAGGGTGCCGCCTCGCTCGATGGAAAATTGATCGATGCAGCTTCCGCCAGGATGGCGAACAACATCGTCGAACAGAGCATGGCCATCGCTGCCCGTTCATCGGGCGGGAAAGACTGAAAATGGAAATACACGAATACCAGGCGAAACAGCTGCTGGGCGATTTTGGAGTGAAAGTCCCGCCGGGCGGACTGGCCTACAGTCCTGAGCAGGCGGTGTACCGTGCCAGCGAACTGGGTGGCGGCAAGTGGGTGGTCAAGGCGCAGGTCTATTCCGGAGGCCGGGGGAAGGCCGGCGGAATCAAGGTATGCGAGGACAGCCACGAGATCTGGGATGTGTCCGAATCGCTGCTTGGCCGCAGGCTGGTCACCGCGCAGACAGGGTCGGCAGGAAAGCCGGTCTATCGGCTGTATGTGGAACCGGCGTACAACATCCTGAGCGAAAAATACTTCAGTCTTGTCCTTGACCGGAGCCGCGAGTGCATCGTGGCTGTCGGTGCCGCCGAGGGCGGCATGGACATCGAGGAGTTGGCAGAACACCGGCCGGAAGCCATTGTCAGGACCGAAGTGGAACCAGCGGTCGGAATGCAGATGTTCCAGGCAAGACGCCTGGCCTATCAGATCGGGTTCAAAGAGCAGGACGCGGTCCAGGCGGCAAACGTCTTTCTGCGTGCCTATCGGGCCTTTCGCGATCTGGATGCCACCATGCTCGAGATCAATCCCCTGGCCGTGACCGTCGAAGGAGACGTTCTGGCCCTGGATGCCAAAATGGCATTCGATGACAACGCCCTGTACCGCCACTCGATGATTTCCGAGTTCCGGGACAAATCTCAGGAAGACCCGAGCGAGATGGAGGCGGCCGACCGGGGGCTGAGCTATGTCGGGCTTGAAGGAAACATTGGCTGCATCGTCAACGGTGCGGGACTGGCCATGGCGACCATGGACATCATCAAGCACAGGGGAGGCGAGCCCGCGAATTTTATGGATATCGGCGGCGGGGCTTCTCCAAGCCGCGTTGCCAAAGCGTTCAGGCTGGTTCTGTCGGATCCGAAAGTCGAGGCGATCCTGGTCAACATCTTTGCCGGGATCAATCGCTGCGACTGGGTTGCGGAAGGCGTGATCGAGGCAGTGAAACGCTTCAAGCCGGAAATTCCGGTGGTGGTCCGCCTGTCGGGCACTCACATGGAGGAAGGCCTGCGCATGATCAGGGAATCGGGCCTTGATATCGCATCAACCGATACGCTGGATGGAGCCGTGAAGGCGGTGGTCGAATCCATTTCCGGGAGAGACTGATGGCCATACTGATCAATCAAGATACCCCCATACTGATCCAGGGTTTCACCGGAAAGATCGCAACGTTTCACGGCTCCGAGATGATCGACTACGGATCGAATGTCGTAGGCGGCGTGACCCCCGGGAAGGGTGGTACGCGGCATCTTGACCGGCCGGTGTTCAATTCGGTTCACGATGCGGTCGCCGAAACGGGTGCCGAGGCCAGTATCATTTTCGTACCGCCGGCATTCGCGGCGGACAGCATCATGGAAGCCGTGGATGGCGGGATTCGAATCTGCGTCGCCATCACGGACGGGATACCGGCCCAGGACATGTTGCGGGTCAAACGGTACATGAGGCGGGTGAAAAGGGAACGTCGCATGCTGCTGCTCGGACCGAACTGTGCGGGCCTCATCAGTCCCGGAAAATCGATGCTGGGAATCATGCCCGGGCACATCTACAGGACGGGAGACATCGGCATCGTCAGCCGGTCCGGGACGCTCGGATACGAAGCGGCCTACCAGCTCAAGCAGACGGGTGTCGGAATCTCCACCTCCGTCGGAATCGGGGGAGACCCGATCAACGGCAGTTCCTTCAGGGACCACCTCGAACTGTTCGAACAGGACGACGAGACGCGGGCCGTGCTGATGATTGGCGAAATCGGAGGGCCGCAGGAGATCGAGGCGGCGAAATTCTGCCGGGAAAACATGACCAAGCCCGTAATCGGCTACGTTGCCGGACTGACCGCTCCCAAGGGGCGGCGCATGGGGCATGCCGGAGCCATTGTCAATACCGCGGGCGAGAGCGCTCGGGAGAAAGTCGAGCTGCTCAAGGAAAACAACGTGACCATCGTGCCGTCGCCGGCCCAGTTTGCGGAAACGGTTCTGGCCGTGGCCGACAGCAAGGCGTTGTAGGCCGGGAGCTCCCGTCCCGGGCCGGAAGCGGAAGACTGCTGCCGCCATACGGCACTGCGACATGCGATGTTGGCGAAGAGCAGGACATTCCGTCCCACGGGGAAAGTCGGTTGCTATCTGTACAGTCTGAAATTCCTCAAAATTCCGGATGGTCCATACAAAAAACAGGTTGTAGTTTGAAGAAACGGATTTGGATTCCGGTTTTTCAACGGGCCTGAGAGGCAACAGCCTTGGTGACTGCCCGGCAAGCCATCTGTTCTTTCAGAGACGGGGTCATGCGCTCAATGCTTATCCCCCGTGCCAGTGCCGCACTTCACACGGATACGAGGCAGAATTGCCTTCCGGCGCAAGCCCCGGCCATTGACCCCGCCGGGTCCAGAATCATAATACGTCCTGCTCGGACGAATCGGTTGCCGATATCTTGGAAAGCGCGTTGTGAAAATCCCCCTCATTGCCGGCCTTTGCGCGTCCGCTCAAACATTTCTCGGTCATCAGGGCGGATATCTTCTCTGCAACGGCAGAAGCAATGAACCGGTTTATCGATATGCCATTTTGCCTGGCAAACACTTTAACCTGCTTATGCAGAGAGTCGGGGAATCGAAGGCTTAATGTGCTCATTGCAAAATGGCGGAGAGTGAGGGATTCGAACCCTCGGACCTGTTACAGTCACCGGTTTTCGAAACCGGCGCATTCGACCACTCTGCCAACTCTCCGAAGCGAGACCCTATTGTATCGCAGTCATCCCGAAGAGCGGGCATCCGCTCGTCGGCTGCCCGGCTTGCAGGAAGACCCAGCCGGCCCTTCCTAGAGCATGCCGTGCTCCTCGAGGACCTTGCGGGCGACCCTGAAGCATTCAAGCGACTGAGGCACGCCACAGTAGATTCCGATCACGTGAATGATCGCCCGGATCTGTTCGCGAGTCACGCCGTTCGTGATCGCGCCCCGGCAATGGATTTCCCATTCATGCATCTTTCCCAGGGCGCCAATCATGGCCAGATTCATCATTGAGCGTGTCTTGGGATCGATGGCATCGTCGTCCCAGCCGAACCCCCAGCACCAGGCCGTCATGGCCTCCTGGAACGGTCGTGTGAAATCGTCGGCGGTCTCGAGATTCCTCTCTACGTACTCCGCCCCCAGGGTCGCCTTGCGTCGTGCGAGACCCTTCTCGAACAGTTCGTCATCCATATCGTGTTGCCTCGTTTACAATGATCATGTGGACCGGGGATTATGCCAGAGTTTCCGTTGATCAAAGTCCGCAATCCGTCCGGGATCAGTCGTTCGAACGGGGCCGGCTGTTTTCCGGGTCCCAGACGGCGTCATCCAGAACCACCGCCCTTCGCGGACTGTTCAGAACCAGCACGTCAACCTCGGTTCCCGGGACCGCAAATTCGGGATTGACGTATCCGAAGGCCAGGTAGCCTCGCGTGCCGTACCCGTATCCGCCGGATGAGACATGCCCGACAGGGCGGCTGCCGTGCAGGATGGTTTCGGAGCCAAGCGGGTCGGCCTGCCGATCCTTCCCGGTCGGTTCATCGAGCTGCAGATAGGCCAATTTCCAGCGCACGGCCGGGGCCGTTGAAATCTCCGAGCCCTGGAATCCGTGACTTCGGGAGAAGCGCATGAGGTCGGCTTCGGCCAGTGTGACCTCGGAAGTGATCTCGTGGCCGGAGCGATAGGCTTTCTCCATCCGCATCGCATTGAGCGTGGCGGAGCCGACGTGAACGATGTTGCGACTGGACGTGGTCGACATCAGGGCATCGTATACATCCCGCATTCCCGACATCGGGACGTGCAATTCCCACCCGAGTTCCCCGGTATAGGTCACGCGCATGGCCCGGACATGTTCGGTATTTTCGATCGTGATGTGCCGCGTGGACAGCCACCGGAAATTCCTGTTGTCGAGTTCGGCATCGGTGCATTCGGCGAGAATCTTGCGGGAAGCCGGGCCTGCCAGCATGATGACCCCCAAGTCGTTTGAAATGTTGGTGATGACAACATCGTCATGTGTCCGGGCCTGGATGGACAGCCAGTTCAGCAGGTAGGCTTCCCTGACGGCCGCGTAGACCAGATAGAACCGGTTTTCGGCCAGCTTGACGAGGGTTGTCTCGCCTTCGATCCTTCCGCACTCCGAGACCAGATAGGTGAGGGCAATGCTGCCCGGCTTCTGTGGTATCCGGTTGGAGGAGACGCGCTCGAGGAATCGGATTGCATCGTTGCCGGACACCTCGATCTTGGA
Organism: Gammaproteobacteria bacterium; assembly: GCA_009841725.1. Taxonomy (GTDB): domain Bacteria; phylum Pseudomonadota; class Gammaproteobacteria; order Arenicellales; family Poriferihabitantaceae; genus Poriferihabitans. The sequence continues at coordinate 1,648 of VYGS01000135.1, read as the reverse complement.
GAAGGCGCTGAGATCCGCGATGCCGGCATGATCCCGAAGCCTGCCGACCTCATCACCGACGAGATCATGCAGCCGGGTTCTGGCAAAGCTCTCGATATGCCTTTGGGGGACCCCCTCTGTTGCGTACCAGTATGGCCGCTCCCATCCGCAGATGTCCTGATAGACTGCCCCTTTCGCCTTGAGGATTTCATAAAGAGGCGTGGTTCTTGAATGCGAAGGGCGACACCCGGGACGATCCAGGTTGGGGAACGGTATTTCGTGCCTGAGCAGATAGTCTTCCTTGGCCTTCTCAATTCGGTAGGTTTCGTCGATCCGGGCTCCGAAACGCAGGGGATCGAAGCTGTTCATCGAGATATCAGCCGCACCGTGGGTCATCCACTGGGCCAGGTATTTTCCTGCCCCCGGCCCCCAGGCGATACCGACCTGCGAGCCGCAGCACAGCCAGAAATTCCGGACTGCGGAAGGGCCCAGCATCATATTGCCGTCGGGCGGATGGGTGATGGCGCCGTGAACGACCCGCCGGATACCCAGTTCGGAGAAGACGGGCATTCTTTCCATGGCATTTTCAAGCCACGGCATGATCCTTTCATAGTCCGGCTCGAACAGTTCGTTTTCCGATTCCCAGGGCGTTCCATCGTCCCACACGGTGGCTGCGTTGGCTTTCTCATAGATGCCGATCAGCCCCGATTTCTGTTCCATGCGGATATAGCCAGATACCTGTCGATCGTCTCTCACCACCGGCAACTCGGCATCAAGGTCCCCGAATTCGGGAACCGGTTCCGTAATCAGGTAATGGTGCAGGAGATTGGCGATCGGAAGATCGAGTCCGACCCACGCTCCGACCTGCCGCGCATAGGTTCCCGCGGCATTGACTACGCGCTCGGCCCGGATATCGCCGTCTTCCGTTCGGACCAGAAATTCGCCGTTGTCGAGAATATCGATTCCGGTTGCGCGCCTCTGGCGGAAAATCCGCCCGCCCGCCAACCGGGCTCCCCGGGCCATCGCGAATGCCACACCGGCCGGGTCGACATGTCCATCGTTCGGGGTGTACAGGGCGGCCAGAACGCCGTCAAGGTTGTAGAAGGGATGGAGCTCCCGGATTCTTTCGGGTTTGATGATTTCCATCTCGTGACCGAGGCCGCGGCCGATGGAGGCCGTGTAATGCAGCCAGTCGACCTCGGCGTCCTCGTAGGCAACTCTCAGGCTTCCGCAGCCGTGCCAGGAGCATGATTGCCCGGTTTCCTCCTCAAGCCGGGGATACAGTTCCGTGCCGTAAGCGGCCATTTTGGCCAGGCCGTAGTGGCTGACCGAATGCGTGATCTGGCCCGCAGCATGCCAGGTGGAACCGCTGGTCAGTTCACCTTTTTCCAGCAAGATCACATCGGTGTCGCCCTCCTTGCAAAGATGATAGGCGAGCGAACATCCCATGACACCGCCGCCGATGATCACGGTTCGCGCTTGAATGGAATTGTGCATAAAGCAAATCGGGTGGGGCGAAGACGCCGCCAATGATACACTTGTATCAAATCGCATGGCAAGTGTTCACATGTCACATCACAATCTCCTTGTCGTGATTGATATCGTTCCCAAGGAGAGAGCGGTTCGCGCACATTCTTGACAATCCCCGACAGGTATCAGATCGCTGAAG
>VYGS01000151.1:34703-36975 GCA_009841725.1 Gammaproteobacteria bacterium | reverse complement strand
GTCCGGGACCGTGATGGCCGCATCCAGCACGTCGCCGCCCATTGCCGGCTCCGGAACCGGTATTGCCGATTCGACGACTTTGTCCAGCTCGATGATGGCTGTCTTCAATCTTCGTGCCAGCCGGTACAACTCCACCGTGGCGCGGTCAAGCGAAGCCACGACATTCCCGACCGCCCATTGATCGTCGGCGACCCCGATAACCGGCTCGACCGGAACGGGAGATCGCTTTTCATTTCCCGAGTCGGCGGCCAGGCCGTCCTGTCGCGCAGGGATCGCCCATGTGAGCGACGTGTTTTCCCGGATCGCCGCAAGACAAACCAGGGCCAGGAGCAGCACCGAGACCAGCGCCGCGGTACCGAGGATGGCAAGCGTATGGGGAGGAATCCCGGCAAGCGGCGAATCGGTCATGCCCCGCGATCCGAATGCGCCGATGGATGCCCGCACGAGATCGTCGATTTGCCTTCCAGCGTCCCGGGATTGCTCCAGCACAATGCCGACCCGGCCGAAATAGCCGGCAAGTTCCCCGTGATGTCGATCAAGAAAGTCGATGGCGGCCAGCAGCACGGCACGGGCGGCTCTCAACTCGCCCAGCGACGGACGGGTTCCGTCTCCTGCCTCGCTTATCATCAGTCTCAAGTCCCTGATCGACCGGGAATCCCTTTTCAACAGATGAATGCCGCGCTTCGGATCGTCTGCGGACAGGACCCGGTAGATATTGTCGGCAATCCGGTCGATCGTAAGTTCGAGCATCTCGAGCCTCTCCTCCCGTTCGCCTGCGAGATCGGAATCCGGAAATTCCGGCCGGAGACGCAGCCACTCCAGACCGTCCCGATAGGTCTTGAGCGCCGGACCGACCCGATCGACCTGTTCGCGGGCCCGGATGACGACATCCGCCTGATCGGCAAGTTTCGGAACGGCTTCTGCAATGCTCCCCCATGTTTCATTCAGTGATTCGAGATTCCGGCCGATCGGATCCGCCAGACGCAATCCGCTCAGACGTCGCATCGCCGCGCTCATCTCGCCATTCGCCGCAACCAGACCGTCAACAAGGCTCCGGCCGGGAGAAGCCGCCACTTTTTCGAGCACATCCCGAAAGGCGGCCTCGCTCTCCTTTAGCTGCAGCACCGCGCCTGTCACCCCGACATGCTCCCGGACCATTTCCCTTTCCGCCAGGATGTAGGCGACAGACAGGCCGGCGGACAGCAGGAAGAGCATCACGCAGCCGATCGCCGTCAGCCTTGAACCCGTATATGTCTGCCTTTTCGCCGGCGGATGTTCGATTCTGATTGCCTGCAAGGGCTCCTGATCGACACGGTCTTCGGGGCTCAGCACCAGCGGTTCGGAATCATCCGGAACGATCTCTTCCACTGCAACCGCTCCGGCACCGGGCAATACATCGCCAGATTGCCGAGACTCCCTGTCGGACATCGCGCCGGCTTCGCCTTGCTCCGCCCCCTGAGCGGGAGCAGGAGAAGCGTCCGGTTCCGGCTCTTTCGAAAAGCCAAAATCCGGATTGATTCGGTCGAACTCATCGAAGAGTTCGTCAAGAATCTCTCTGTCTGCTCTCCAACTCATTCGATCATGTTCTCGTTGAACGCAATGCCCGTGAAACCGACCCGAACCAGACCGGCAATTTCGTCAAGATCTCGCGGCATCGGCAAATGCCCGCGGGCTTGAAAACGCATCAAGATCAATGATAACCGATTGACCCTCTGCGTCAATAAATCGCCCGAGCAGGGCCGAAATATCGCCGATCCCTGCGATTTTCGCCCCGGCCTCGGATAATTTGACCCGTAAGGGGCCGACGATCGGCAATTTGCTCCTCCATCCTTCGAAAACAGCGGATCGTCCCGATTGCAGTCAGGCATCCGTATACCGGTTTGCCATCTCCACGAGCTCGTCGTCGTCAATCGGCTTGACGAGGTGCCGGATTGCGCCAAGCGTGTCGCTTCTTGCCCGATCGAACAGGCCGCCCCGGTCGGAAACCACCACGACGGGGGTGGCGCCGAACTCGATATTGTCCTTGATGAGGGCGCAGATCCCGTATCCGCCAACGCGGGGTATCGCGGTGTCGACGATGATCATGTCGGGCCGGTGCTCGACGATCCCGGCAATGGCGTCGAGCCCATCCCTTGCGACAAGCACCTCGTAATCTTCGGTCATCAACTTCCCGCCGGTCCGGTCAAGCAGGAGGCTGTCGTCGCTGGCAATCAGTATTTTCTTGGACATGTCGAGGAAAGGGCCGGTCTTGCCGACAAGCCGGTTCTGTTGC
>VYGS01000151.1:9681-34693 GCA_009841725.1 Gammaproteobacteria bacterium | reverse complement strand
GGAATTGTTGACGGCAGGTTGCCTGTCTCATGGTATACTTGGATGAGCAAGATTGAAAATGCCCAACTATTTTGGACAATCGGCCCGGCAAATCGGACAGCATTTTCCGACTAGACTCGATGGACTCTCTCCGAAACTCTTTTCTGGTATCGATGCCCCAATTGCTGGATCTGAATTTTTTCAGAACCGTGGTCCTGATTTGCCGACACGACGACACCGGTGCGATCGGGATCGTGATCAACCGGCTGACTTCCCATCGTATCGGTGAGATTTTCGATCAGTTGAACATCATTTCAACCAGCGATTCCTTCACTCACGAACCGGTGCTGGAAGGAGGGCCCGTATTCCCGGAACTCGGCCTGGTGGTCCACAGCGGCCGGGATGAGCAGTGGGAATCCAGCCTGAAGGTCGACGACGGCCTGTTTCTCACGAGTTCCAGGGACATTCTCAACGACATGGCAACTGGAAGCGGCCCCAGGGATGCCCTGCTCAGCTTCGGTTATGCCGGCTGGGGCCCGGGACAGCTTGAAAACGAGCTGAGGGCAAACTCCTGGCTGACCACGCCGGTGAGCCACGACATCCTGTTTTCGGCGCCGGTTTCCGAAAGGTGGCACCTCTCGGCCGCGACCCTAGGCATCGACATCAGCCATGTCTCCAACCAGATCGGGCATGCCTGACCCGTACCCATAGATGAAATCACGGGAACGCATCCTGGGCTTCGACTTCGGCACGGCCCGAATCGGCATCGCGGTCGGCAATACGATCACCTGCACAGCCCAACCGCTCGCCGTCGTCGCTTCCGGAACCGGCGGTCCCGACTGGCCGGGCATCGAGAAGATCATCGGCCAGTGGAACCCGCGCACCCTGATCGTCGGGCTGCCCATCTCGCTCTGCGGTGATGAAACCCCCTCGTCGGAAAAGGCGCGCCGGTTCGCCAGGCAGCTGGGCAATCGAACCGGCCTCGAGGTCCAGCTGGTCGACGAACGGCTCACCACCCGGGAGGCCACCGACATCATCGCCCGGAACACCGCTTCCGGGATGAATGGACGCAGGAATCCCCCTCCTGTAGACTCCGTGGCCGCCCAGCTCATTCTTGAGACCTATTTCGAAGAATTCGGGGACCCTGCCTGTGCCTGACATGGACAACGCGGTTAAGAACGCCATCACCAATCTCGCCGAGCAGATCGCCGCGCGGAATATCGACGACCCCTTTCTGGTCGGCATCCATACCGGCGGCGTATGGATTGCCGAGCTGCTTCACCGGCAAATCGGAATCAGCGAGGAAATGGGCACGCTGGACATTTCCTTCTACCGTGACGATTTCAGCCGGGTCGGCCTCAACCCGCAGGTCAGGGCTTCCTCGCTGCCGGCTCTCGTCGAGGACCGGAACATCGTTCTGATCGACGATGTGCTCTACACCGGCCGCACCATCCGCGCGGCCCTGAACGAAATCTTCTCCTACGGCCGGCCGGCCAGTGTCGCATTGGGCGTTCTCATCCGGCGCGCCGGCAGGGAATTGCCGATACAATCGGATTTCACGGGAATGGAACTCGATCTTCACGACCGCCAACAGGCCAAGCTGTATCGCGAGAACGGCAGTCTGAAGGTCAATATCTGCGAGGTAAATTCAGCTTGAACGTGCGTACAGACTTTCCGGTCCAGTTCGACCAAAACGGGAATCTTCGCCATTTTCTGACCATCAAGGGACTGCCCGCCGAAACCCTGACCGGGATTCTCGACATCGCCCATTCCTTCATCGACTTCGGCAAGCGGGAGATCAAGAAGATTCCGCTGATGCGGGGCAAGACGGTGGTCAATCTTTTCTTCGAGCCCAGCACCCGAACCCGGACGACATTCGAGATCGCCGCGAAACGACTGTCTGCCGACGTCGTCAACATGAATGCGGAGAGAATGTCCACGACCAAGGGCGAGTCCATCCTGGACACCGTCAGAACCCTGGAGGCCATGCACACCGACATGTTCGTGGTTCGCGACCGCGAAAGCGGCGCCGCGCACCTGATCGCCAGCCACCTGCCCGAACACGTCCGCGTGATCAATGCCGGCGACGGACGCCACGCGCATCCGACCCAGGCCATGCTCGACATGTTCACGATCCGCCAGCACAAGGCGGAGTTTCCGAGCCTTCGGGTCGCGATCGTGGGAGACATCCTGCACTCGCGCGTGGCCCGCTCGCAGATCCATGCCCTGAATATCCTGGGCGCCCCGGAAATCCGGGTCATCGGACCGCGCACCCTGATTCCGACCGACATCGAAACCATGGGCGTCACCTATGTCAACAACATGAAGAACGGTCTAGAGGACATCGACGTGATCATGATGCTGCGCATTCAGCGCGAAAGGATGGACGGGCAGCTGATACCCAGCGAGCAGGAGTACTTCAACCGCTACGGATTGACGGAGGAGGCGCTCCGGTTCGCCAGGCCGGACGCGATCGTGATGCATCCGGGGCCGATCAACCGGGGACTTGAAATCGCATCGAGCGTGGCGGACGGAAACCGGTCCGTGATCCTCGACCAGGTCACCAACGGCATCGCGGTCAGAATGTCGATCATGGCTCATCTGATGGGCGGACAGGAAAAGAGCAAATGGAACTGAGCATCGAAAACGGGCGCCTGATCGATCCGGCAAACGGCATTGACGAAATTGCCGACATCCATGTCTCCGGATCCCGCATCAAGGCGGTCGGCACGCCGTCGACCGGATTTGCGCCGCAGCGCACGATCGATGCCGCGGGCCGGTACGTCCTTCCGGGCATCGTCGATCTGTGCGTCCGCCTGAGGGAGCCGGGCGAGGAGCACAAGGCCACGATACAGAGCGAAACGCGCTCCGCCGCCAGCGGCGGGATCACCAGCGTGGTCTGTCCACCGGATACGCTTCCGGTCATCGACACGCCCGGAATGGTGCACATGATCCACGACCGTGCCGAGGCGGCGGGCTTTGCCGACGTGCACCCCCTCGGTGCGCTGACCGTCGGATTGAAGGGCACGCAGCTGACCGACATGGCCACCCTGTCCGATGCCGGCTGCGTGGGAGTCAGCAATGCCCTCGAATCGGTCGAGAACACGCTGCTCATGCGGCGGGCGATGCAGTACGCCTCGACCTACGGCATTCCGGTCTTCCTGACTCCTTGCGACCCCTGGCTTCAGGGCAACGGCGTCGTGCACGAGGGGGTCATCAGCACCCAGCTGGGCTTGCCGGCCGTCCCGGAGGCGGCCGAGACGGTCGGGATCGCGCGGGACATCGCGCTGGTCGAGACCAGCGGCGCCGCGGCGCATTTCGACCTGATTTCCTGCGAGAGGTCGGTCTTCCGACTGAGCGAGGCCCGTCAGCGGCAGTTGCCGATCACCGCATCCGTCGCCATCCACCATCTGCTTTGCAGCGAGAGCGATATCGGCGAATTCAACACCCAGTTCAAGGTGATGCCCCCCTTGCGAACGCAGCGGGACCGGGAAGGGTTGATCCAGGGACTCGCCAGCGGCGACATCTCCGCCATCTGCTCGGATCACCAGCCGCACAGCATGGATGCCAAGCTGGCCCCTTTCAGCGAAGCGGCCACCGGGATTGCTGGGCTGGACACGCTGCTGACCCTGGCGTGGAGCCTGGTCCGGAGCGATCAGCTGGACGCGAAAACCGTGATTGCGGCACTGACGGCCAATCCGGCCCGGATCGCCGGGCTTGAGTGCGGCGACCTCGCCGCCGGAAAGGCCGCGGACCTGCTGATCTTCGATCCGGACATCAAGTGGACGCTCGACGATTCAACCATGATCAGCCGGGGACGGAATTCACCCTGGTTCGGCCGGGAGCTCCACGGCAAGGTTGTACTGACCGTCAAGGACGGAAGCATCGTCTGGGAATCCTGAACCGCCGGCCCGGGACGGCATCCTGGCGGCCCTGGCGAAATCACCTGCAGGCTTGCAACGGCCGTCCAGGCCTTCCGCAATATCCCTTTCGACTGTGGAAAACCGCTGCGGATTCGTCCTCGGCCGCTCCCGGCAAATCGACCGATCCGATTCATGTTCCAGTCAGCCAGCCATGATAAAACCTCCCGCAGGAACTGATCTTGCCACATGAGGTAAACATGAAATCACCGGGTTCAATCGCCGGCTGCCGGACGGGCCGCCGCTCCTATCGATTCCATCTGCTGGCCCTGGCCGTCCTGGCCGCCGCCACGATCCTGATGCAGAATGCGCCCCGGGCCAATCTGGCGCCGCCGCATGCTGCGGCCGATCTCGGGGAGGTCAACATCAACAACGGATTCGCGGAACTTGTCGAAGCGGTGAAGCCCACGGTTGTCAATATTTCGGTGACCGGCCGGGCCGAAACCCGGGAATTCACGCCGTTCGGAAACAACACGCCGTTCGATGAGTTCTTCGAGCGGTTTTTCGAGGACTTTCCCGGCATGACCCCGGAAAGGAGCCCGCGGCAGGGCGTCCGCAAGACGGTCGCGGTGGGATCCGGTTTCATCGTCGACCCCGACGGTCTGGTTGTCACCAACCATCATGTCATCGAGGGAGCCGAAACGATCGAGGTGGTTCTGCATGACGGCACCCGAATTCCCGCCAGCCTGCGCGGAACGGACGAGAAAACCGATCTGGCGGTGCTGAACATCGATTGGGACGGCCCGCTGCCCTATGCCGTCTTCGGCGATTCGGACGCCGCCCGGGTCGGCGACTGGGTCGTCGCAATCGGAAATCCATTCGGATTCGGCGGCACCACCACCAGCGGCATCATCTCCGCAAGGGGTCGGGACATCCAGCAGGGCTCCCTGCTCGATTTCATCCAGATCGACGCCTCGATCAATCGCGGCAACTCGGGCGGCCCCCTGTTCAACATGCGCGGAGAGGTGATCGGCGTCAACAACGCGATCTATTCGCCCAACGGGGGCAACGTGGGAATCGGCTTCGCCATTCCCTCATCCACGGCCCGGGAAATCGTCGACCAGCTCAAGGAAGCCGGAATCGTCGAAAGGGGATTTCTGGGCGTCCTGGTGCAGTCGCTGAACGACGAGCTTGCCGAAAGTTTCGGCCTGACCGAGCCCACGGGAGCCCTGGTGGCCCAAGTCAATCCCGGCAGTCCGGCGGAACGGGCGGGGATTCGTGTCGGAGACATCATCCTCAGATTCGACGGCAAGCCGGTGGACGGTCCCCGCAGTATCGCCCGGCTGGTCTCCCTGACGAGCGAAAACAGCAAGGTGGTGGTGACGCTGTGGCGGGACAACGCCGAAGTCAACGTCTTCGCGGATATCGCAAGCCAGCAGGCGTCGATGCGCGAGGATCCTTCCTCCTCTTCAAGCGAGGTCGACGTCCTGGGATTGTCGATCCGGGACATTTCCCGCGAGGACCGCAAGCAGTTCAATCTTGAAGATGACGTTCAGGGGGCAATCATCGTCGGCATCGAGCCCGACGGCGTTGCGGCACGGCATGGATTGAGGCCCGGGGACATCATCCAGCGCGTGGACAATGCGCAAGTCCAGACTGCACAGGATGCGAGAGAGCGAATCGACCAACTGGTCGCCGAGAACCGGGCCTCGGTCCTCATGCTGATCCGGCGTCTGAACGGCGCGTCATTCGTCGCGCTGCCTCTTTCCTGATCGGGACCGACTGGCGGAAGCCGGCAATCCGGACTCCTGTTCGGTGGTACGCCCCGTCCTTGCGGACCGGGGCGTGCATTCCGTCGGATCGTGTCCGCGCGCAGCGGTGCCCGGCTGGCCGCCCTACTTTGCCGCCCTGCCGCGCCCCGAGGCCTGTGCGGCCGATCTTCCCGCCAGCCGTCCGAAGACCGAACCGGCCATCAGTCCGGTGCCTCCCGGATAATTGAAGTAGAACAGGCCGCCGACCAGCTCGCCGGCCGCAAACAGGCCGCCTATCGGCGACAGATCCGTGTCCAGCACGTTGCCGGAAGTATCGATGCGGAGCCCGCCGAACGTGAACGTCACGCCGCATGTCACGGCATACGCCTCGTATGGCGGCTCGTCCAGGGTATTGGCCCAGTTGGTTTTCGGAATTTCGAGACCGATTGTCCCCCGTCCATCCTTCGTGTTCGGGTCGAACGGAATCCGGGTATCGACAGACCGGTTGTAGGCTTCGATCGTGCCGAGTGCCCCTTTCTCATTCACTCCATCGAGTCTCGCGACGAGCTGCTCAAGCGTGTCGGCCGTGGCCCTCGACACCTGGCGGATGCGATATTCGTCCCGCAAAAGGTGCGAGACCTTGCTGTCGAAAACCTGCCATGCAAACTGGCCGGGCTGATTCAGTATCTCGCGCCCGTACCGGGCATAGGTGTAGTTGCGAAAATCGGCGCCTTCGTCGACGAATCGATCGCCTTCGGCATTGAGCATGATGCCGAACGGATAGGAATGCTTCTGGAATCCGTCGCCGACCTGCAAATCTCCGAACTCGGGCGCATTGCGGTCCCAGCCCACCGCATGACAGCCGGACCAGTGACCATAGGGCGACGCGCCGATTTCCATCGCCATCCGGATACCGTCCCCGGTATTGAAGCGGCTTCCCCTCACCTTTGCGAGGTCCCAGCCGGGGCCGAGATACCGGGCCCGCCATTCATGATTGGCCTCGAAGCCTCCCGATGCCAGGACCACGGCGGATGTCCGGATCGTCCGCTCCCGCCCGCCATGGCGAATCCTGATCCCGGTCACACCTCCCTCACCGATCTCGAGAGACAGGGCACGGGCACCGTAAAGGATGCCGATACCGGCCTTTCCGGCAGCACCGACGAGGCCGTCGACCAGTCCCGGGCCCCCGCCCCAGGCCTCGACAGTCAAGCCGCCCCAGAACCTGAACCGCCCGTCGACCCTGAACGCCTGACGGCCCCAGATCGGCTGAAACCGAATACCCTGATCACGCATCCACAGGAGCGTTTCCCGGCTGCGGCGAACAAGAATTTCAGTCAGGTCCGGATCGCACCGGTATTCGGTGATCCGGCCCATGTCATCGAAGAACTGCTCCTGCGTGTAGGTCCCGAAATCCGTTTGCCCGATTTCGCTGTCGGTCAGATCGGGCATCAGCCGCCGCAGGTCTTCGACACCGTCGTAGACGCAACGGAAGGCTCCGGCTGTGAAACGACTGTTTCCGCCCGCCTCGTCCTTGGGCGCTCGTTCGAGAACGAGAACGGTCGCCCCGGCTTCCCGGGCTGAAAGGGCCGCGCACAGGGCGGCATTTCCGCAGCCGACGACGACGACATCGGCGCTTTCGGGAACCGAATTCATGTTGTGCAACTCGCTGACTGCCATCTGGCCGGATTGAAAACAGCATCGATTTTAAACAAATTGCACACCACCAAAAAAGATGTTCTCAGCGTATCACGCCCCGGCGCAAGGAGGACGAAGTCCGCAAGTCCCTCAGCATCCGGATAGCGAAAAGTGTGATTCATGTGCATCCCGAAGATGGGCAGGGACGGTACCCCCGGTCCGGCACGGCCTGGAGATATATCCGAAGGTGATGTAGCCAAAAAATTATTGCAATAGTCCCGTTTTGGGACTATTATGCCGTACACATGAGAATCATCGCACTGTCGACGCTGAAAACATTCTGGGAAGAAAATCCGGAGTATCAGGATGCCAAGGAACCGACATTGGCCTGGTACCGTCATGCCTTGCATGCCGACTGGAATTCGCCGGCCGAGGTTAAGCGGGATTTCAGGAATGCCGACATCCTTAAAGATGGCCGAGTGGTTTTCAATATCGCTGGTAACAAGTATCGACTCGTCGCCTGGATCAACTATGCCTACAGAGTTGCTTACATCCGCTTTATTGGCACCCATACGCAGTGCGACAAGATTGATGCCGACTGCAATTCGGCATTAAATGAAATTGAAAGCCTGATGATGGCAGGACCAGATACGCCGGAAGGTGAAAAGCTGGATGTCATAATCACACTGATCGAAGCCTATGAAGCCAGGCACTTCCCGATGGACTTGCCCGATCCTGTTGAGGCGATCAAGTTCGAAATGGAACGAAAGGGTTTAACTGTAAAAGACCTAGAGCCGATGATCGGCAAAAGCAATCGCGTATACGAGATCCTCAACCGCAAACGTTCGCTGACTTTGAAGATGATCTGGAAGCTCCACCAAGGCCTGGGAATTCCGGCAGAATCATTGATCAAACCACCGCAGTCGCATGCCTAAGAATACCCAGCACTAGCGCACAAAAATTGCGCTCCATCGCCAAAGGTGCTAAATTTGCGCCGTTCACCGTCGGGAGACAGCGCGTCTCATGACACAGCAGATTCTTGCAAGAACCGGGCGGCGTCGCAACAGGGCCGGATCGGGTTCTTCCGAACAGGGTACGCCTGATACGCCATCGGCCGGACCCGGCATGCAGAGCGGCTGCTTCAAGCCGCTTTCGGCCGATGAACAGGCGATGGTCCACGAGGCCGCCCTTGATCTCCTTGAGACGTTGGGCATTTCCCAGGCCATTCCCTCCCTGGTCGAAAGGGTGGCCGCCCGGGGAGGCCGGCTGGACGACGAGGGAAGACTGAGATTTCCCCGCCGGCTGGTCGAGGAGGCCATCTCGTCGATCCGGCGGGACGTTCATCTTCACAACCGATCCGAAATCCCTTCCCTTGAACTCACCGGATACCGGGTTCATTTCGGCTCCGGCGGAGCCGCTCCGAACATCGTCGATTTCAAGACCGGACGGTACCGCCCCTCGACCGCCCGGGACCTGTATGATGCGGCACGACTCGTGGACACCCTCGAGCACATTCACGTCTTCAGCCGCTCGCTGGTCGCCACCGATGCGCCGGATTCGCGTTCTCTCGACGTGAATACGGCCTATGCGGTCCTGTCCGGCACGTCCAAGCACACCTGCATCAGCTGTACCGAGGTCTCCAGCGTTCCTCATGTCGCGAATCTCTGCTATGCCGTCGCAGGCGGAGAGGCGGCCTTTCGTGCGCGACCGTTCATGACCCTCATGATCGCCCACGTGGTGCCGCCCATGCGCTTTGCCCGGGAAGCATGCGAGGTCCTGGAAAGCGCGGTTCTCTCGGGGTTTCCGATACAGGTCATTTCGGCGGGACAGGCCGGTGCGACCAGCCCCGCCACCCTCGCGGGATCGCTCACCCAGGCTGTCGCCGAATCCCTTGCGGGCATGGTATTCGCCTGGCTGGTGAATCCCGATGCGATGGTCGTCTTTGCCCCGAAGCCCCTCGTCGCCGACCTCAGGACCGGCGCCATGTCAGGCGGTGGCGGAGAGCAGGCCATCCTGATGGCCGCTGCCGCGCAGATGGGACGCTATTACGACTTTCCCACAAGTTCCATAGCCGGCATCACCGACTCGAAGATTCCGGATGCCCAGCACGGTGCCGAAAAATGCCTGTCCGTGAGCCTGGCCGCCCACGCCGGCTCGAATCTGGTGACCCAGTCCTGCGGCATGCAGGCAAGCCTTCTCGGATGCGCCCTCGAGTCCTATGTCATCGACAACGACATGCTCGGCAACATCATGCGCTCGGTGCGCGGCGTCGAGGCGGCGCCCGAAACGATTGCCACCGACGTCATCGCCGAAGTCTGCCGCGGGGAGGGCCACTATCTCGGCCATCCGCAGACCCTTGAAAACATGAAATCGCACTACAGCTATCCGGCGCTGGGCGATCGCCGGACACCCCGCGAGTGGGAGGAAAGCGGCGCCAACGACATCCGGGCTGTCGCCCGCAGGCAGGCGGCCGAAATCCTGCGGGACCATTTTCCGGCCCACATCGACGACACGGTGGATCTTGACCTCAGGCAGCGGTTCGACCTCCTTCTTTCACGTGAAGAGACCGGGCGCGAAACGTGACCCCGCCTTCCTACCCGAATCTCCTTTCTGGCATTGGGATCGGGTCGAGCCGCCTGCGCAACCGGATCGTCTCCACCGGCCATCACACATACCTGGCGCACGGCGTCCCCAACGAACGACTGGTGGCCTATCACGAAAAGCGGGCGCAAAGCGGAGTGGGCCTGATCATATCGGAAATCGTCTCGATTCACGAAACCGGCACCTATTCGAACATGCAACTGAGCGCCACGAGTCGGGATGTCATCCCCGCCTACGGGAAACTCGCCGATGCCTGCCATGCCCACGACACTCCCATTTTCGCCCAGCTCTTCCACCCGGGCCGCGAGGTCGCCCGCTCCCGCGACGGACTGCTTCCAGTCGCCTGGGCCCCGTCAGCCGTCCCGAACGAGCGCTTTCATGTCATGCCGAAGGCGCTGCCGGTCGATCTGATCGAGGAAATTGTCGAGGGGTTCGGCCAGGCCGCGGCAGTGCTTGCAGAAGCCGGATTCGACGGATTCGAAATCGTCGCCAACCAGGGATACCTGCCGGCACAGTTCCTGAATCCCCGGGTCAACCTGCGTGACGACGCCTACGGCGGCGACTTCTCCCGCCGCCTGGCGTTCCTGAAACAGGTGATCGCCGCCATCCGGAGAAACGCCCCCGGACAAGTCGTCGGCGTACGGCTGTCCGGCTCGGAACGGGATGCGGACGGTCTCGGAGAGGACGAAGTCTGCGATATTTGCGCATCAATCGCCGACGACATCGACTACTTGAGCATTGTCGCGGGAACCTCCTCGAGCCTTGTCGGGTCGGTCCACATCTCTCCGCCCATGGGATTCGGACACGGCTACCTGGCGCCTCTGTCCGCCAGGATCAGGAAGCGCACCGCAAGACCGGTGATCGTGACGGGGCGAATCAACCACCCCCGGATCGCCGAGGAGATCATTGCCGGAGGCAAGGCCGATCTGTGCGGAATGACCCGCGCCCTGATTTCCGATCCCGAAATGCCCGCGAAAGCGAAATCCGGCCGGGTCGACGACATTCGCGTCTGCATCGGCTGCAACCAGGCCTGCATCGGGCGGGCGCACAGGGGATTGCCGATCTCGTGCATCCAGTACCCCGAGTCGGGGCGCGAAACCGAACGACCCGACCGGCACCGTGCGCCAGCGTCGGACAAGCCCAAACGGGTGTTGGTTGCAGGCGGCGGGCCGGCCGGCATGAAAGCCGCATCGGTCGCCGCGGCCCGGGGCCACGACGTGACCCTGCATGAGCGTGACGATCGCCTGGGCGGACAGGCGTTGCTGGCCCAGCGTCTGCCGGGCCGCGAGGAGTTCGGCGGCATCATCGGCAATCTTGAGCGCGAGATGGTCCGCGCGGGGGTCCGCGTCGTCTTGAACTCCACGGTCACCGCAGAGTTGCTGCGCCTGGAGAGGCCGCACGTCGTGGTCGCTGCGACCGGTGCCCGGCCCTATGTGCCGGAGCATCTCGAACTTGAAAACGCCCATGTCGTCTCGGCCTGGGACGTTCTCGGGAACGGGACCGATGTCGGAAAATCGGTCGTTGTCGCGGACTGGCGGGCGGACTGGATCGGCCTGGGCGTTGCCGAGCTTCTCGCCTCCCGCGGGCATGACGTCACCTTGTGCTCGAATGCCGCGATGGCAGGCGAGACGCTCGACCTCTATACGCGCAACCACCTTCTCGGAAGGCTGCGCGGGACGAGTGTCAAAATCCTGTCCCATCTTCGCCTTTCTTCCGCCGATGCCGGCACCATCCGGTTTGTCGACACCCTGAGCGCAGGGCCGGTGGAGTTGCGCGGCATCGATACGCTCGTCCTGTCACTCGGCCATTGTGCCGATTCGAACATCGAAGCGCGGTGGGCCCGGGAAGCCGAGATCATCTCGATCGGCGACTGTGTTGCCCCGCGGACGGCCGAGGAGGCCGTTTACGAGGGGTTGAAGGCGGGCGAGCGAATCTGACGGGGACGGTTCACAAGAACTGTCCGTCGACACCACGAATGCAACCAGGAGAATAATTGGGATGACCACGATCTCAGGCGGTGAAGCGGTTTACCGGGTTCTGTGCGAACAGAATGTCAAAACCGTATTCGGATTGCTGGGCGGTTCGATGCTCGAACTGTACGACGCCCTGTATCTCGGCAAGAAAATCAGCTATGTCGGGGCCCGTGACGAGCGCTCCGCCGGCCACATGGCGGATGCCTACGCCCGGATTACGGGCGGTCCCGGGGTCGTGCTCGGAGCCCAGGCCGGACCGGGGGTCGTCAACCTGGCCACGGCTGTCGCCGAGGCGCATCTCGCCTATTCTCCCCTGGTCGTGATCGCCGGAGCGGTCAGCCGGCAGGACCTCGGCAGGGACACCTTCCAGGAAATCGACCAGGTGGCGCTGTTCGCGCCGATCAGCAAGCGCTCGATTGCCGTCTTCGAGCCGTCAGGGTTGACTGCGGCGGTGCGGGACGCCATCCGCACCGCCCTGAGCGGCAGGCCGGGACCGGTCGTGCTGCATGTTCCGCGCGACCTGTTCCGTGCCGATGTCGAGCCGGCGTCGCCGGAGCCGGTCCGGATCGCGCGGGCGGGACCGCCCGCGCCCGAAGACATCGCCTCGATCATCGCGCTACTCGGGAAGGCGTGCCGCCCCGTCATACTCGCCGGAGGCGGATTCAAGCCGGGCCCGGCGTCCCGGGCTCTCGTCCGATTGGCCGAAACAACCGGCATTCCGGTCGTCACGTCGACCGGGCATGCCGACATCATGCCGCACGACCATGCGCTCAATGCCGGGCAGACGGGGCCCCGCGGGAACCGGGTGGCCGGCCGTCTGACACGCGAAGCCGATCTCATTCTCGCTGTGGGAACCCGGCTCGGCTTCAATTCGACCTTTTTCAGCAACCAATACGTCTCGCCGTCGGCCGATATCGTGCACATCGACATCGAGGCCAGTGCTGCCGGACGCTATTTTCCTGCCAGCCTCTGTATCCAGGCGGACGCCAGGGAGAGCGCGCGGGCACTCGCTTCACAAATCGAGCAACACGGCCCGGACAGCGCCGAATGGGCCGCGTGGAGCGAATCGTTCCTGCGCGAGCGGGAAGAACTCCTTGAGGAGCGCTCGGCCGAATCCGAAAATGCGGCGATTCCGCTTCATCCGACCCGGGCGTTCGGGGAAATCCGCGACGCCCTTCCCCGTGACGCGATTGTCACGCTGGACACCGGCAACGCCTGCCTGGCCGCCGCCGACCGTCTGGCCCACTTCAACTCGCCCGGGCTGATCACCCCACTCGATTTCGGGCTCGTGGGATTCGGCTATGCGGCCGCCCTGGGCGCCCGGGCCGCGGCTCCGGACCGGCCGGTCGTGAGCATCATCGGCGACGGCGGATTCGGCTACACGATGGCCGAGATCACGACCGCCGTACGCCATCGGTTGCCGGTCGTTGCGATCGTGCTCGACAACGGTGCCTGGGGGGCGGAAAAAGCCTATCAGCAGAACTTTTTCGACGGCCGTCTGATCGGCTCGGAAATCGACAGCCCACCTTTCGACGAGGTCGCCTCGCTGTGCGGCGCGAAGGGATATGCCGTCGACCGGCCCGGACAGCTTGGCGCGACGCTCGCCGAGGCGCTCGAATCCGGCGAGCCGGCAGTGATTCACGTGAAGATCGATCCGGCGGCGCTGAGCCCGCTTCGCCGCGACCTGTTCCGATCCGCGTCTGGCGCCGGACCTGCGGAAGGAGACCGCTAGAAGGACGACCCGTCCTGCGTCAGGAATTCCCGCTCTTCGGCGCTCGAGCCGCGGCCCAGGATGTCGTTTCGGTGAGGAAACCGGCCGAAGCGCTCGATGATCTCGTGATGCCGGAGTGCATAGTCGAGAAATCCCTCGAACATTTCCCGCTCCGAGGGCGCCACGATTTCAATCAGCGATCGGTACAACGCAACGGAACGCTCCTGGTCCTCGAGACTTTCGCTGTGCTCGTAGGGAAGATATGCAAACACCCGCTCAAGCGGCGACAGCGACTTGTCGAAACCCGACGCGATGAGATGTCCGGCCAGGCTCCTTGCCACGGCATCGCCGGCAAAGCTCCGGGGCGTTCCCCGATACATGTTCCGGGGGAACTGGTCGACGGCAATGATGGACGCCAGACATCCCCTCGGATCCGCCTTCCAGTGGCCGTATCCGTCACCCGAGCGAACCCGCTCCGCCAGGTCCTCGAACCGACGGGTGATTTCCAGGTCGATCTGCGAATCCTTTCCCCACCACAGCTGCGACTTCTCGGCATTGATTTCGGCCATGTCGGTCTTTGTGCCGAACCAGAATTCCAGCACGGACGACGGTTCTATCATATTCGAGTTCACGATTTGCCAATGTTCCCCTAAAATAGGGCCTGAAGCGTCGAAGGGCAATTCCTCTCGGCGCGTGAAACATCCGGACACCTGAATATCCTAGCATGGCTCCGCGGCTTTTTCTCGTACTGGTCGCCCTGATCGGCATCATGTGGTACCTGTCGTGGTACAGGAAGGCAAACAGCGAGAAGCGCAACCGTTCGTTGCTCGCCATACTTCTTTACGGACTGGGCGCAGCCCTGCTGCTGCTGGTCGTGACCGGCAAGATTCACGCTCTTTTCGCGATCCTGAGCGCCGCCGTGCCATGGATCAACAGGGCGCTCGCCGCCCGCATGATCTGGCGTCAGTTCAGCAGCTTCCGCGCCAATCCGGGCTCATTCTGGGGAGCAGGCCGAAGCGGGCCTGCGCCGCCGCCCGGCAAGATGACGGTCGAGGAAGCCCTGGAAATTCTTGGGCTTGAAGCGGGCGCAAGCGAGGAGGACATCATTGCCGCCCACAAGAAGCTGATGCAGAAAATTCACCCCGACAAGGGCGGATCAAGCTTTCTGGCCAGCCAGATCAACCAGGCCAAGGATACGCTGCTCAATCGCTGAACCCGAACATGGCTGTTCAATCATTTCGAAAATTTGTTACAATCTGTGTGCAAGTGATTTGATTGCATTGAGATCATTGCTGAAACTCGGAGTCTTTCTGGTCACCGCATGCGCCTTGGGTGTCTGGCCGGCCGCAGTAGGCTTTGTTGGCCCTGGAGAGAACCGGAACTGGGGTATCACCGAGCGTGCCATTTCGGACGCGATCTCCCCCCGTATGCATTCGCACAATCTGCCCGGATACGTCGAGATTCCAAACGGGATCGTCAACGAGCCGCTCAGGATCACCTACACGATCGATCAGGAACTCCAGTTCCGCGCTCAGGAACTGCTTGAGAAATACAACCCCGATTACGGCGTTTTCGTCGCGATCGATCCGGAAAACGGCCACGTCCTGACCATGGCCGAATCTCGCCGGGACGGCCGCAGGGAAGAAGTGCTCGCCCTCAAGAACACCTTCCCCGCGGCATCGATCTTCAAGATCATCACGGCGGTCGCCGCCGTGAACGAAGGCCACGCCTCCGCCTCCACCGTCATTCCGTTCAACGGCAAGGGAACCTCGTTCTACAAGAAACACGTTTTCAATCACAAGACGGGGAAGTGGACCCGCAACTACACGCTGGACCAGTCGTTCGCAAAATCGGTCAACACCGTGTTCGGGCGCCTGGGAGCGGTGGATGTCGGCGCCGACACGATGCTCGAATATGCCCGTCAGCTCGGTTTCAACGGCCGCTTCACCTCGGATTTCGAATTCAGCACCGGCGTGGTCGACACCGATCCCGAAGACAGGTGGCAAGTCGCGGAAATGGCCTCGGGATACACGACCCGCAACACCCTGTCGCCGATCCACGGCGCCCTGCTTGGCGCGATCGCGGTCAACGAGGGGCACCTCGTGGCCCCGGTTCTGGTCAAATCGCTGACCGGCCCCAACGGTATTCCGATATACTTGAACGAACACCCCAACAAGACGGCCGTCGTCCAGCCGGAGACTGCAGAACAACTCAAGTCCATGATGGAATCGACAATTCGGATCGGATCGGCCAAGCGGTCGTTCGGCAGGCTGGACGGAAAGGACTACAAAAAACTCGTTGTCGGCGGCAAGACCGGTTCCCTGACCGGCCTTGAACCGCGCGGAAAATACGACTGGTTCGTGGGCTTTGCCGAGAAGGGGGACCGGAAGATTGCCTATGCCATGCTGTGCATCAACAAGAAGAAGTGGTACGTCAAGTCTGCCCGTTTCGTCCGGGACATCCTGCATTTCTACTACCGGTCGCCCCATTCCAACTCGTAGCCGATACCCTCCCTCGGAACAAATCCTTGAAACAGTACCTCGACGCAGTCCGGATCACCCTGGAAAACGGACACAGAAAACCAAACCGGACCGGGGTGGACACCCTGTCGACCTTCAACATCAACTACGAGATCGACCTGTCGCTCGGGTTTCCCCTGCTGACCACCAAGGAAATTTCGTGGAAGAACATCGTCATCGAAAATCTCTGGTTTCTGTCCGGACAGACCGGCATTGATCTTCTGCGCAAGCACGGATGCCGGTTCTGGGATCCGTGGGCGGACAAGGACGGCAAGGTTCCCAGCGCCTACGGCAATTTCTGGCGTCACTTCCCGCTGCCCGACAGCCGGACCAACGACCAGATCGCCTATGTGATGGACCAGCTGACCGCCAATCCCACAAGCCGGCGCATGGTGGTGTCCGCCTGGGCACCGGGCAACGCCCAGACCAGCGCGTTGCCGCCGTGCCACGCATTTTGGGTGCTCAACGTCCAGTTCGATGCCGAAGGGGAGCCCTGCCTGTGCCTGCATCTGACCCAGCGAAGCTGCGACATTGCGCTGGGGGTTCCGTACAACATCGCCGGCTACTCTCTTTTGCTTGAACTGTTCTCCCGCTTCGGCAACATCCGGCCCGGACGGTTCGGCCACACGCTGATCGACGCCCACATCTACACGTCCAAGGCCGACGGCAGCATGGCGAAGTACGATCATGTTCCCGGGCTGAAAGAGCAGCTTTCCCGTAAGCCGCGGCCGCTGCCAAAGCTCCATATCGATCCGTCGATCCGGTCCCTGCAGGACATCGAACCTCTTCTCGAGCTGGAAACCGAGGAGATCATGTCGCTGTTCGTGCTGGAAGGCTACGACCCGCACCCCCCGATCCACTTCAAGGTCGCCGTGTAGCATGACTCCCCGGGACGGGATGCCGCTGCGCGGCGCGATTGTCGCCATGACGCGCGACAACGTCATCGGTCTTGACAACGGCATTCCCTGGCATTATTCGGAGGATCTCAAGCGATTCAAGCGCCGCACGACCGGTTGCACCGTGGTGATGGGCAGGAAAACCTGGGAGTCGATCGGCGCAAAGCCGCTTGTCAACAGGCGGAACATCGTGATCAGTAGCAAGCGTCCGGGCGACATCGAGTGGTACCCCAATCCCGAATCCGCGCTCGCACGATGCGACGGCGACACCTGGATCATCGGCGGAGGCCAGATCTACCGGGCCACGCTCGAGTGGATCGAGATGCTTGATGTCACCCGGGTGCCGGATCGGATCGAATCGGACCGGGCGATACGGTTTCCGGACATTGACGAGGGCGTCTGGCATCTCGAGTCCCGGACAAGGCTCGATGATCCGAGACTGGAGAACCGGATTTACCGAAAAGCGGCGACCTGACCGGTCCACACGCGGCCTAGCCGACCGGGAATCACCGCTTCTTTGCGCTGATCATGGCCCGAACCGGCGCCGGATAGCCCTCAACGGTTCGCCCCGGGTCGTCCGGGTCCAGAAAATCGTCCAGCGATTCGAAGGTCATCCACGGGGTACGGCGCTGCTCGTCAGCGAGCGTGGGCGATACATCGAGCGCCCGGACCTCGTCAAAACCACCCTGTGCCAGCCATTTCTCCAGGGTTCTGATGGACGGGATGCCCCACACATTCGGCATCTTCGCATACGTACCGTCCGGGACGAGAATCTCTCCCTCGCTCTCGTTGATCACGAGCGTCTCGACAATCAGTTCTCCCCCGGGGAGCAGCACCCGCCCGAGCTCGGCAAGATGCTGCCCGGGATTTCGGCGATGGTAGAGAATTCCCATCGAGAACACGCTGTCGAATTCGACTCCTCGCCCGCGCAGGGCCTCGGCCGGAAACTCTTCCGACCGCAGGGGCAGCAACGCCGCAGGGATGTCGGGGACGTATTTGAGGATCGCGCTGAACTGTGCCAGGAACAGCATGGACGGGTCGATGCCAAGGACAAAGCGTGCGCCCTCTCCCAGCATCCGGAACATGTAATAGCCGTTGCCGCATCCGACATCCAGAACCAACCGGTTGCGAAGGGGTGCGATCTTCCCCTGAAGGCGGGCCCACTTGAGATTCGAACGCCATTCGGCGTCGATATCGATGCCGAAGAGTTCGAAAGGACCCTTTCGCCACGGATGGAGTTGCTTGAGGATGCCCCGGACCGTCTCCCGGTCGCTCTTCGACATGTCGTCCGGGTTCCCGATTCTCACCGTCCCGCTCCCGAAATCCCGGTCTCCGGGACGGGCTTCCGGCAGCGACGACAACAACCCCCGCCATCTGTTCAGCAGCCCGTGCCTGCGGGCGGCTATCGCTTCGGCCGTGACGATGCGCAAGGGATCGGCAACGCAGTCCAACGGCGAAAGGTGGAGCCTGGCGGCGAGTGTCCGGGGTTCAAGCATGGACCGGGCTGCTGGATGCGACAGGGAGCGACGAGTCAGAATACGGTGTTATGAAAACGGGACAGCCCGGAAACAGATTGATTCAAGCATGTGGCGGACCCGTTGCACGGCACTCCCTCTATCAATGCCAAATCAGTCCGAAGCTCCGGGGAGACGGCCACCAAAGAACGGAAATTCAACTCCTTCGTACTATCGGCGCACGAGAGAAAAATAAATCTTTCCGGTCCAATACTATCTCGAACACAATCAGCACATCGCCATGTCTTTCGGTCAACAGGCGATACGACCGAGCATGCCGCAATTTCAGTCAAGCCGCCTCGGAGAGCTCCACCATCCACGCTCCGGATTCGTCAGATTTCATCGCTAGGTTCTGATGCCATTCCATATCAAGAGAACGAAGACGTTCCATCAGATCAACCAGAGAGCTCCGAGGATCGATACTTTCCAGATAGATATGCCGCATCCACAGGTTGTATGGAGCTCCTGTTTCCTCGCTCTTCTCGACGTTTCGGATTTGCCGAGGCTGTACGCCGAACAACTCCCCCACTGCCTGTTGGGAAAAATCCATCTCGCGGCGGAGGAATTTGAATTCCTGTCCGGTTAACGGTTCCGTCTTGTCGCACAGAAACTTGGCAATACACTTGTGCAGTCCCAATATGTCATGGATAGACACCCCCTGGCCGTAGGGGGTGGAATGTCGCTCAAACCCGTTGGTAAGCCATACATTCGGCAATCCGCACTCGACATAATGGTACGGCTCTGGATGTACTGTTTGGTCGTTCATGGATCAATTCTGTTTTGCACGTTAAGAATGTAGACATTTGCGCTATGCTCGCCATCGTCCGTTCCAATAGCGGTCGTGACATATACGTCGATACCGCTACAGAGCCTGTGAGACACACATACCCAGTTTCCATGTTCATCCTTGCTCGGGGCCTTAATGACCCGGCCGGCTTCCAGACACAAGACAATCTGCCTGAAAGAAGTCATCTCATACCAAGCTTCCTTCTCGCTGTACTGAACGGTATTGACAAGCCTTCTCGAATCTCTAGCCGCTTCCCGTAATATCTTTTCGGCACGTTGTCTGGACATCGGGATTTCGGAGACATTTTCCATGGCTTCACCGAGACGAAAACAATGCGGCAATTATTGCCGTTTTTGAACAGTATAGCATGATTTGAATCCAAAACTGATCTGGTTCCGCCAGCGAGACCGGTACTCGAGACGGCTTGTGCGTTCGCCTTGTTGACGTAACGTTGTCCCCGACTCCGGCCACGACGATCACGCTCCAGAACATGCCAGAACCTCCCGGAATTGGCCGGCCAACAAGTTGTCACGGAGATGTATCCGTCCGGATTGCCACGAACGAACGGAAATCCAGTCCCTGGAACCACTGGTGCACGGAATCAAATCCCGCATCCACAAGCCTTCGCCGATGGCGTTCGGGGGAATCCAGTTTCATGACCCGCTCAAGCGCCGTTCGCTTCTGGCTGATCTCGAGGCCGCTGTACCCGTTGGCCCGCTTGAACGCGTCGTGCAACGACGCCATGAACCGCTCCTGCCCGGCATCGCCCGGGCGCACCTTCTCGGACAGTATCAACACCCCGCCGCCCGGCATGCCGTCGTGAATTCTCCGGATCAGGGCATCCCGTTCGGGGGAGTCGACGAACTGCAACGTGAAATTCATGACCACGACGCTGGCATTTGTGATTTCGACCGATTCGACATTCTCGCGAACCAGAGTGTAGTCCGATTCGGGAATCCTCCTCCCGAACGCCTTCGCGCATCCCTTCAGCATGTCCATCGAGTTGTCGACGCAGAAGTAGTGTACGCCGGGACAGTCAATTCGCGAGTGCATCGAGAGCGTCGACGCCCCCAGCGAACAGCCGAGATCGTAGACATTGCTGCCCTCCCTGGCATGCATGCCGGCAATGCACCCGATCAGGAAGACGATGGTCTCGTACCCGGGAACCGAGCGCCTGATCATGTCCGGAAAGACCCGGGCGACATCGGCGTCAAACGAGAAATCCCCCAGCGGGGACCGCTTCTTTGCATAGATGTCGTCCGACTCGCTCATGGCGGCAGTATTCCGGACACCGGATTCGGAGAGACGATCCGGCGACCGAAAACCCCCTCTTCCTCAGGTCTGCTCGAGCTCGATCAATGTCCCGATGCCGTCTTTCGGATGCAGAAACACCACCGGCTTGCCGTGGGCGCCGATCTTCGGATTCCCGTCTCCGAGAATCCGAAGGCCCTGCTCCTTCAGGCGCTCGGCCGCAGTCCCGATGTCCTCGACTTCATAACAGACATGATGCATGCCCCCGTCGGGATTCTTCTCGAGAAACCGCCTGATCGGGGACCCCTCTCCGAGCGGATGGAGCAGTTCGATCTTGGTATTGGGAAGATTGACGAATACGGTGGTGACGCCGTGCTCCGGAAGATCGACAGGGTCCGACACTTCGGCACCGAAAGATTCCCGGTACAACCGTCCCGCCGAGTCAAGATCCGGCACCACTATGGCCACGTGATTGAGATTTCCGATCATGTTCAAGTACCTGCCTCAGGGTTTGTCTTTATTCAGGAAACGGTCCGACAACCTCCTTGCCGCCGTGACGGGACTGATTGTTCCGGCCGCGACCGCCTCGCCCAGGGAGCGGTGCGTCGTTTGCAGGCTGTCGTCGGAATCGAATTTTTCAAGCAGCATCTCCCGGGCTTCCATCCGGATCCAGTCATCCAGCTGTCGTTTCCGGTTTGCCGAGAACGCCCCGCTTTGCTCGGTCTGTTCCCGAAATCGGACGATCGCGTCCCACAGTTCCCTGACGCCGCTTCCATCGAGGGCAGAGGTCTTGAGTACCGAAGGCTCCCATCCCGAATGCCTTGGCTGGATGAATCCCAGGGCGTGGCGGACATCCGCCTCCGCCAGATTCGCCCGCTGCCTGAGGTCGCCGTCGGCCTTGTTGATCACCACGATGTCGGCGAGCTCCATCACGCCCCGCTTGATGCCCTGAAGATCGTCACCGCCGCCCGGCAACAGCATCAGCACGAACAGGTCGGTCATCCGGCTGACCATGGCTTCCGCCTGGCCGACCCCGACCGTCTCGACGATGATGACCTCATACCCCGCCGCCTCGAGCACCAGGATCGATTCGCGGGTGCGCCTGGCGACACCGCCGGGGGACGTCCCCGCCGGGCTTGGCCGAATGTACGCGGACGGATTCTTCGACAGGGTATGCATTCGCGTCTTGTCACCCAGAATCGCCCCGCCGCTGATCATGGAGCTTGGGTCGACCGCCAGCACCGCGAGCCTGCCGCCCATCTCGATGACATGATTTCCAAGCGCCTCGATCATGGTCGATTTCCCGGCCCCGGGAATGCCGGTGATCCCGATTCTGAGCGAACGGCCCGTCTGGCCGACCAGCAACTCAAGCATCCGCTCGGTCTCCCGCCGGTGATCCGGCCGGGTCGATTCGACCAGCGTCAGCGCCTTGGCAAGCGCCTTGCGGTCGCCGGATCGCAAGGCTTCAAGTTCTGCCATGCCGGGTACGGGGCTGAAACCGTCTTGCCGCCTCATTCAAATTCGAGGATCGGCTGGTCCACTTCAAGCTTGCTGCCGGGCTCGGCCAGCACTTTCGAGACAACGCAGGACTGCTCCGCGCGCAACGAGTTTTCCATCTTCATCGCCTCGATCACTGCAAGCTCCTCGCCCGGCTTGACCTGCTGCCCCACTTCGACAGACATGGACACCAGGAGTCCGGGCATGGGCGAAAGCAGGAAGCGGGACAGGTCGGGCGGCGGCTTGAACGGCATCAGCCGGGCGAGTTCCGCGGTATTCGGCCGGCATACGATGACCCGTCCGGCGTATGAATCGCACACGAAGTCATACCTGAAGTCATGCTTCTCGATCTGGAGGTTGACCTCGATACCGTTCACCCGGCCCTGGTAGACCGGTTCCGCGATGACCCAGTCGTCACGAACCCGGTACGGTTGATCGTTCAGGTACACCGTCATGCCGTCCTCGTCTTCCCCTTCCTTGATTCGGGTGGAATGCTCGACACCGTCGATCACCACGACCCAGTTGAGATTGACGTTGCGGCCATAGCCTTCGACCTGCCCCGTAATCGTGCCTCCCCTGAGATGAAAGCGGTGGTGTATCGACGAGAGCGCGCACACGACACCCGGAAGCAGGCCCTCGTCGATGGGCTCCGTCGCAAAGCCGTCCGGATACTCGCGCTCGATGAACGAGGTGTTGATCTCTCCTGAACGGAACACCGGGTGCTTCAGAATGGACGACAGGAACGGAATGTTGGTATCGACGCCCCGGATGTAGTATCGGTTGAGCGAAACGCTCATGGCGTTCATGGCCTCTTCCCGGGTCTCGCCCCAGGTCACGAGCTTCGCGATCATGGGGTCGTAGAACATGGAGATTTCCGAACCTTCCTCCACGCCGGTGTCGATTCTCATGTTCGGCACGTTCCGGGGAGCCCGGTATCTTCGGATACGTCCGGTCGAAGGCAGAAATCCCCGCAGCGGGTTTTCCGCGTAGATTCTCGACTCAATCGCCCAGCCGTTGATGCCGATGTCCTCCTGATCGATCGTCAGAGGCTCCCCGGCGGCAATCCGGATCATCCACTCCACCAGATCAAGCCCCGTGATCAACTCGGTAATGGGATGCTCGACCTGGAGCCTCGTATTCATTTCAAGGAAATAGAAATTCCTGTTTTCATCGACGACGAACTCGACGGTCCCTGCCGACCTGTAGTCGACCGCCTTCGCCAGCGCAACCGCCTGCGCCATCATCGCGCTTCGGGTTTCGTCGTTCAGAAACGGAGAGGGCGCTTCCTCGACGACCTTCTGGTGACGACGCTGGATCGAGCATTCCCTTTCGTTCAGGGCGATGGCGTGTCCGTGGGCGTCGGCCAGCACCTGGATCTCGATATGACGGGGATTGTCAATGAATTTCTCGATGAAAACCCGCTCGTCGCCGAAGCTCGACAGCGCTTCGCTGGCGGCGCGCTCAAATCCGTCCCGGCAGGAGGCCTCGTCATGCGCGATCCGCATGCCCTTGCCACCGCCTCCGGCCGAGGCCTTGATCATTACCGGATAACCGATTCCGGCCGCGATCTCCGCCGCCCGATCGGCATCGGGCACGACTCCATCGTATCCCGGTATGACGCTGACATCGGCTTTCGCGGCCAGTTTCTTGGAGGTGATCTTGTCCCCCATCGCGCGAATCGCATGAGCTCCGGGGCCGATGAACACCAGCCCTTCCTTCTCCAGCCTTTCGGCAAATTCAGAATTCTCGGAGAGGAATCCGTAGCCCGGATGAACCGCTGCCGCCCCGGTGTCCCGGCAGGCCTGGATAATCCGCTCGCCAAGCAGGTAGCTTTCAGCCGTCGGGGGCGGTCCGATGCAGACCGACTCATCCGCCTCCCGGACATGTTTGGCAACACGGTCCGCTTCGGAGTACACGGCCACCGTGGCAATCCCCATGCGCTTTGCCGAAGCGATGACGCGACAGGCGATCTCCCCCCGGTTTGCGATCAGTATCTTCTCGAACACCTCGTCTGCCTCACGATCCTAAAGAGGGATATTGGCGTGTTTCTTCCATGGATTCTTCAGCGACTTGTCCTTGAGCATGGCCAGTGAACGGCAGACCCGCATGCGCGTGGCATGCGGCAGTATGACATCGTCGATGAATCCGCGGCGGCCCGCGACGAACGGATTGGCGAATTTCTCGCGATACTCGGCCTCCCGTCGTGCGAGCTGTTCCGGGTCCTTGGCCTCTTCCCGAAAGATGATCTCGACCGCTCCCTTGGGGCCCATCACCGCGATCTCGGCGCTTGGCCAGGCCAGATTGACATCCCCCCTCAAGTGCTTCGAGGACATCACGTCATAGGCGCCGCCGTAGGCCTTGCGGGTGATCACCGTGATCTTCGGCACCGTGCACTCGGCATAGGCAAAGAGCAGCTTGGCCCCGTGCAGGATGATTCCCCCGTATTCCTGGCTTGTTCCCGGCATGAATCCCGGCACATCCACGAAGGTCACGATCGGGATGTTGAAGGCATCGCAAAACCGGACGAACCGGGCTCCCTTGATCGACGCGTTGATGTCGAGGCAGCCGGCCAGGACCATCGGCTGGTTGGCGACGATGCCCACCGTCGAGCCCTCGATCCGGGCAAAACCGGTGATGATGTTCTTGGCGTAATCAGGCTGAAGCTCGAGAAAGTCCCCCTCGTCCACCACCTTGTGGATCAACTCCTTGATGTCGTAGGGAAGGTTCGGATTGTCCGGAATCAGCGTATCGAGAGACATTTCAATCCTGCCCGGAATGTCCGAGGTCTCCCTGAGGGGAGGCATCGAGCGGTTGTTCAGAGGCAGAAAGTTGAACAGCCGTCGGGTCATCAGCAGGGTATGGACATCGTTCTCGAATGAAAGATCCGCCACCCCCGAGCGCGTGGTGTGCGTAATCGCGCCTCCCAGATCCTCGGCCGAGACTTCCTCGTGCGTCACCGTCTTGACCACGTCCGGTCCGGTAACGAACATATAGGAACTGTCCTCCACCATCAGGATGAAATCGGTGATGGCCGGCGA
>VYGS01000151.1:0-9671 GCA_009841725.1 Gammaproteobacteria bacterium | reverse complement strand
ACGGCCCCATGATCAGCGAAATCTGCGGAATCACCCCGGAAGCCATGACGTTTCGCTGGAACACTTCCGCGTATCCGCCGAGCGACGCCACACCTTCCTGGATGCGCGCGCCCCCCGAGTCGTTGATCCCGATGACCGGAGCCCCCACGCTCATCGCCTTGTCCATGATCTTGCAGATCTTCTCGGCATGGGATTCGGACAGGGATCCCCCGAATACCGTGAAGTCCTGGCTGTATACGAAAACGATACGGCCGTTGATCGTGCCATAGCCGGTGACCACTCCGTCACCCGGTATGGTCTTGTCGTCCATCCCGAAATCCGTGCAGCGATGCTCGACGAACGTGTCCCACTCCTCGAAGCTGCCCTCGTCGAGCAATACCTCGATCCGTTCCCGGGCGGTCAGTTTGCCCTTGGCGTGCTGGGTCTCGATTCTCTGGCGGCCCCCGCCGAGTTTCGCCTGTTCCCGCTTCTGTTCGAGCTGTTCGATGATGTCCTGCATTGCGTCGTACCGAAAGTCCTGTCACAAGGAGCGCAAGCCGCTCAATTGCGTTTCGAGAAAAGCAAGTCTACCACCTCGCCGGCCGCTTCCGGAATATTGGTCCCCGGCCCGAAGATGGCGGCCACCCCGCAGCGATACAGCGAGTCGTAATCGTTTTCGGGAATCACACCCCCGCAGATGACCCGGATGTCCTCGCTGTCGGCGGCCTTGAGCGCGTCCATCACTGCGGGAACCAGCGTCGAGTGCCCTGCGGCCTGGGAGGATATTCCGATCAGATGAACGTCGTTTTCGACCGCCTGGCGGACCGCTTCCTCCGGAGTCTGGAACAGCGGGCCGACGTCCACGTCGAATCCCATGTCGGCAAACGCGGTCGCGATCGTTCTTGCGCCGCGGTCGTGACCGTCCTGGCCCAGCTTGACCACCATCATTCTCGGCCGGCGCCCTTCCTGTCTGGCGAATTCGTCGACCCGGGAGCGCAGCGTCTCAAATTCCTGCCGACCCTCGAGGGCGCGGCCGTAGACGCCGCCGAGGGATTTGGGGTGTGCGTCGTACCGTCCGTAAACCGACTCCAGCGCACCGGATATCTCTCCCAGGGACGCCCGGGCGCGCGCCGCCTCGATGGCCTGTTCAAGCAGGTTGCCCTGTTCGGTCCTGGCCGCCTCGGTCAATCGATCGAGCGCGGACCTGACGGCCTCTTCGTTCCGGGAGGCCCGCACTTCGGCCAGGCGCCTGACCTGGGCTTCCCTGACCGCGTGGTTGTCGACAACGCGAATGTCGATCTCCTGCTCCTGATCGAGCTGAAACCGATTGACCCCGACGATCACTTCCTCGCCCTTGTCGATCCGGGCCTGCCGGAGCACGGACGCTTCCTCGATCCTGAGCTTGGGCATCCCGGCCTCGACGGCCACGGTCATCCCGCCGAGTTCCTCCACCTCGTCGATCAGCTTCTCCGCCTCGCGGACCAGGCTGTCGGTCAGACTCTCGACATAATACGATCCGGCCAGGGGATCGACCACATTGGCAATGCCGGTTTCGTGCCTGAGCACAAGCTGAGTGTTGCGCGCGATCCGGGCCGAGTGTTCGGTCGGCAACGCGAGCGCCTCATCGAACGAATTGGTATGCAGGGACTGGGTTCCGCCGAGCACCGCCGCCATGGCCTCGACCGTGGTGCGGATGATGTTGTTGTGGGGATCCTTGCTGGTCAGGCTCACGCCGGAAGTCTGGCAATGCGTCCTGAGCATCAGGGACTTTTCGTTTTCCGGCGAAAAATGCCGCTGCATCAGGCGGGCCCACAATGTCCGGGCCGCCCTCAGCTTGGCGATTTCCATGAAGAAATTCATGCCGATCGCGAAAAAGAAGGACAGCCTCGGCGCGAACCGGTCCACGTCGAGGCCGCCGTCGATCGCCGCCCGGACATATTCGATGCCGTCTGCAAGCGTGTAGGCCAATTCCTGGACCACGGTCGCTCCCGCTTCCTGCATGTGATAGCCGGAGATCGACACCGGGTTGAATTTGGGCATGTTCTCGGCCGTATGGGCAATGATGTCCGAGACGATTCTCATCGACGGGCGCGGGGGATAGATGTAGGTGTTGCGCACCATGAATTCCTTGAGAATGTCGTTCTGCAGGGTGCCGGACAGCAGCTTGCGCTCGACGCCCTGCTCTTCCGCCGCCACGATGTACATCGCCATCACCGGCAAGGCCGCGCCGTTCATGGTCATCGACACCGACATCCTGTCAAGCGGGATTCCGTCAAACAGGATATTCATGTCCTCGACCGAATCGATCGCCACTCCCGCCTTGCCGACATCGCCGGGCACTCTGGGGTGATCCGAATCATAGCCCCGGTGAGTGGCCAGATCGAAGGCAATCGACAGGCCGGTCTGCCCGGCCGCGAGATTGGCGCGGTAGAACGCGTTGGATTCCTCCGCGATGGAAAATCCGGCGTACTGGCGAATGGTCCACGGACGGCCTGCGTACATGGTCGCTTTCGGCCCCCGGGTAAACGGCGGAAATCCCGGCATCGAATCGAGGTGGGCGATGTCGTCGAGGTCGTCCGCAGAATAGACCGGCTTGACCCGGATGCCCTCGGGCGTCAGCCATTCGATCGAGCCCGTATCGTCGGCGCGAAGCTCTCTTGCGGCAAGCTGCTCCCACTCTCTTGCCCTGCGTGCCGGTCCGCCGCCTTTTTCGCTGCTCATGTCTGAAAACCCCGTTCCCGAAACTATGAATCTTACCCGAAAACCCGCGAATTTGGAGAGACGGCAAAACCCGCCGGGGCCTTCGGACAAGGTCTGTCAGATCTGTCTGGAGCACCCGTCCCGGGTTGTGGAATGCCCGCAATCCGCCCGAAATCATTCGGTTGCATGCAGGGTCGGAGCCCGATACTCAGTCCAGAACCTCGCGGATCCGGGAATCCAGATAGTCGTGAAAATCCGGATCGTTTCGTCCCGAAGCCACACAATGCCCCCACGGGGATCGATAGCAGTCGTGCCGTCCATGGGGGATGTGGGCGACCTCCAATTCGTTGTCTTCGGGCCGGAAGTACAGATCGTCGCTGCACGAAATGATGATCGTCCTTGCCGTGATCGAGGACAGCGCCCTGCCCAGATCCTTGTGGTAGAGTTCGTTGTCGCTGATGTCGCCGCGTTGCCACGTGTCGAGCTTGCTGAGAAGATCGTTCGCATCCCAGTTCAGGTGATCCGATTCCCAGTCAAGAAGCAGTTCCTCGGCCGTTTCGAATCCGAGCTTGCGATACATTCCCTCGCGAAAAAAGGTCTGCGAATAGGCCCATCCGGCATACACCCGGCCGAACGCCTTCAACCCCTCGACCGGGGATTCGAGGTAGTTGCCCTCATCGAACCGGCAGTCGGCTTCAAGGGCGGCCTTGACGCCTTCGAGAAAGACCCGGTTGTGGACCGAGGTTCTTGCCGAGGCGCAGTACGGCACGATCGCCCTGACCAGTTCGGGAAACTGGGCCGCCCACTGGAACGACTGGCATCCCGCCATCGACCATCCCGTCACCAGCGCAATGCTGCGGGCCCCGAGATGCGATGTCACCAGCGCGTATTGTGCCCGGACATTGTCGTACAGCGTGACGACCGGAAAATGCGAGCCAGCAAACGGCGAGGGCGTGTTGCTTGGAGACGAGGAATAGCCGTTGCCGATCAGGTTGACCGAAACGATGAAATGCCGTTCGGGGTCCACTGTCCGGCCGGGGCCGAAATAGCCTTCGTTGCGAATATGGGAGCCGGTATAGAACGTCGGCAGCACCACGACGTTGTCCCGTGCACCGTTCAACTCGCCATAGGTCCTGTAGGCAAGGACCAGTTTCGGCAGGACGACTCCGCTCTGAAGCCTGAAACCGTGCAGCACGAATTCGGAATGATCACTCATCGGCGTAATCCTCTTGAGCCATCGGCACTCTTTGGAGCAATGAACGCTGATGGCTCAAAGCGTTCCAGCCCCTCTCCTTGCAAGTTGCGCCGCTTTTCTAATCGACTTTGTCAATTCTCCAACCGTCGTAGAAGGACATCCATATGGAATATCTTCCTCCCTGCGACGTGACAGCATTTGATCGGCGCGCTCCTCTGCCTTCGTGACACGGGAAACCATATCGTTGCAGTCGGGAATCTTGTTTCCTTTCCTGTCGTATTCAGGCCTGAGTTGACTCAACTTCTTTTGCACCGCATGACGATCATCGGGCCGGTCATAATCAGTCTCGTGCAAAATCAGCCAGAGTTCAAAGCAGGGATTTGATCGCGCGACGCCAATACCGTATGTTTCACATAGATTTACCGCCTCGGAATACTTGTCATGTTCATCACGATCAAAGACTGCCCAAACCTCATCCTTTTCTCAAACGAAGACTTTCGTCGACGGCTACTTCTCAATAAGCCCTCCTTCTTTGCGAACTCCACAGCTTTTCTCGCAATCGTCATTGGAACCCCGACAGCGGAATGCTTCTTTATCGAAATTAGGGCGCTATCAAAACATCGCTCAAGAGCCGAAAAATACTCTGGCTCTGTATTCCCGTCCTCGCAAAATAGTATAAAGCGCCTTTTTGGTTCTCGACGCGCAAAATGCCGACGAACTTTTGGTATTTTCCGTTTCGACATTCAGGCCAGTTCACGAATTGACGACAAGGGTCCGCCACCCGGTAGTGCTCCGTATCGGCCCTGCAGGTATCCCAACTCCACATTATCCCCTTTGCGTGTTCGGATATCTGTCAGCGGATAGACTTCCGTGGCGCCTCCGGAAGTCTTTTCCACAAACCATAGTTGATCTCTTCTCAGCACATCGGACTTCATCAGGTTTGTGTCGTGGGTTGTCGTAATGAGCTGAGCGCCGTATTTATTCACCTTTCGTGTACAGAACAACTTGAGTATGGCCTCGCACGCATGGGTATGAAGGCTGGCGTCAAGTTCATCAACCACAAGTGGCAGCCCCTCGTCCAGCGCCCGGTACGCTTGCCCAAGAATCATCAACAATCGTCGAGTGCCGGCACTTTCCAGATCCAGATCGAAGTAAACCGGTTCTCCACCCTGTCCCTGGTGAGCCAGTTCAATCGCTACCAACGTATCCTCGTCTCCCAATTTGATTTCAACCGGCCCACCTGAGAATTTCTCCAGTACCGGTTGCAACTCCCGACGAATGGCCTGAATCTCTTCGGGAACCTGTACCGCCTTTTTTCTATATCCGACAACCCCTGTGTTCATAGTTTCAAGAAACTTTATCACACGATCATCAAGATCCTTTTTCACATATCGTGAAGAGGCCTCCATTCCTGAGACAGACATCTTCCCTATGAACTCGATCGACCTGAAGAAATCATAAACACTCGACAACTGCTCATGACCATTCTGGGCTGCCGCAGACAGAAACAAGCTGTTTGATCTGGTCAATTTGGCAATATTGCTGTTCGCCCCCCTCAGCCAGCGGCCAAAATCCATTTCATCTTCATTGCGTTCGAATAGTTTCCGACGATGGGCTCTTGGAAACACATACAACCACTCCGCCGTGAAAGCCTCGTCAGTTGCTTCAAACCCATAGTGATACCGGACATTATTGATGGTGAAGTCGGCATCAAATTGTGATGGGGCTTTAAAGCATCCCGGATCAAGCCTGAACGGCTCCCGCGGGACACCCTTTCCAGGTTCACCCCTGGTATGCGACCACAGTATCATTTTCTGCATGGCTGCCAGTGCATCAACGAGATTGGTCTTGCCGGACGCATTGGCGCCATAGATGACTGCCGCAGGCACAACGGCGCCTTTCGGCACCGCCTCGCATGCAAGCAGGCCCTCCTGCCGATCTTTCAGGGACGATGCGGCAAACGACAGTTCCTGTCTCTCGCAAATGGAAAGATGATTTGCAACACCGAAACGCAACAGCATTTCTTTGACCTTTATTGTCTATTTAACATCAGAATTTTATCAAAATTTGCATAAAATATACATAACAGTATTTAATATGCAATAATTGATGTCATGCTTATCCTATATTTGCGGTCGACATGTGTTCAAACCATTTCGATCAAGCGCTTGTTGGCCGCACAGACTTGAAATTTCCCGAGCCCGATTCGTCGATCGGGCTTCTGCCGAGACTCGATTCCGGGGTCTTCAGCGCACCACGGGGATAATGCCCTTGACTAGCTGCGCTTCGTCATGGACTTCATGGGTGAGCGCACGTTCCGTTGCCGGGGCCGCATCGCCGGTATTCTGTTCCGACTGGTGCTCAAGCGCCTCGAACCCTTTCTTGTAGAGCGTAAGAGCCGTGTCGGAGTCGCCCATCTGTTCATACAGTGATGCAAGGTCGGTGTAGACCTCGTCCCTTGCGCCGGCCGCCATCGCCCTCTCGTACATCGATATCGAAGCCTCGAAATTCCGCTCGTGGCGGTGCAGCCTGGCAAGCGCCAGCAGTAGCTCCGGGTCGTCGGGCCGGGTCTTCAGAAACGTTTCGGCGAACTCGATCTGATAGGACACGAACGGGCTTCGGACCTGTCCGTACAGATGGATCAGCCTCGGGTCGTAGGTTTTCCGAAGAGCGCGGCGCAGGACTTTCTCGGCTTCCTTGGCCTCTCCCTTTCTGAGCAGCAATCTGACCCAGCTCGAGATGATCGCCGGATTTCTCCTGTGCTTGGAGGGCAAGGTACTCCAGTTGAGCGGCGCCTCTTCTGCGGAAGGGCCGGCCAGGGTGTTCTCCGAGAGAATGAGCCGGTCCCATGCCAGTTGCTCCCGCGCCTCGAAATCCTCTTTCGGAAACACGTTCAGCCTCTTCATGGTCGGCAGCATTTCCCGCAAGGCCTCCCAGTCCCCGAGATGCTGGTAGACATCGGCCAGCAACCGGACAACGGGCTTGCTCCGGGCGTTGTCGATTCTCAGGAACTCGAGAACATTCCGGGCCTTGTCGAACTCACCCGCATGGCAATGGAACCGTGCCCGGGTCAGTTCGATCGACAGGCTCTGATCGGGCTGGATCGCCAGCGCCTGGTCGAGATATCGGTCGCGACGCTCCAGATGCCCCTGCTGCAGCGCCGCGTATGCCGCGCCCAGATAATGGATCAGCGGCATTCGGGAACTGTCGATCTTCTTCATCAGCCGGGCTTCGGCATGGTCCCATCGGCCTTCGATCAGCCCCGTGAAGCCCTGGATGCAGAATTTCTGGGCGGCATCCTCGTTCATCCTCTGCTTCATTTTTCCGAGCTTCTTCGGGGCCCGGAACAGCCCGCCCAGAAAATTGAAGAACAGATACAGGACAATGAACGCGACAAAGAGAATCAGAATCAGAAAAAGCAGCGGCATGCGGACCACATACGGATCCCAGGCCAGCACCACGTATCCCGGGTCCTCGATCGCGAGCATCGCCAGCCCAGCCGAGACAATCAGCGCAATCAGGCAGACGATGACCAGCTTCATGCCTCAACCCCGCTGCCTGCCCATGGCCGCATGCAGGGCTTCCAGGGACTCCGACAGATCCGGAACGGCGCCGGCAGGCAGATCCTCGGCCACGTCATCGAGCAACTCCAGCCAATCGGCCGTCGCGTCCGCGGTCAGGTCGAAATTCTCCGAAATCCAGCTTTTGGTGACCTCTACCCGTTCCCTGAACAACGAAGACTGCTGGCGCACCAGTGCCGCCTCGGCCGATTCGAGAAGCAGCCGGGTCCGCTCATAGACAAGCTGCCTCATTTCGCCCGATATGATCGGCCGGACCGGACGGCCGTTCTTCTCGACCTGGACAAGATCGCCCAGGCTGTCGAGAATCCTGGCTCCCGCATCGGCCAGGAACCGGAAAGGACCAGTCTGCTGATCGGCCGGGGCTGTCGATGCCGGACGGGAACCCGTTTCCCGGGATTCTTCCTCCCCGGCGGCTCCCGCTGAAATGTCGCCTGCGAGAGGAAGAAACGCCACGCGATCGTTCAGGATCCGCAGCGTTCCCAGCAAGGCGAGGGTATCGACCGGCTCCATATCGTCCAGCGCCTCGACATCCCGGGCGAGAAGCCGTTTCAGTTCAGCGTATGCAGGATTGTTCAGGGTTGCCAGCCTGTCGCTCGCGATCTGCAGGGCGTCCAGCGCGAGTTTTCCCTCACCGGTAAAGCGAAGCCGGTAATCGGCCACCCGGACCAGTTGCTCGATCTCCTCCATGGTCCAGCTTTCCATCCCGCGCTCGAGCTGCGCCTGGATAGCCGACATGTCACTCGAAAGGTCGGCCATCCGTTCCCTCAACGACTCGATTTCGCTGCTCCACTGGTCGTTCGACAGTGCATCGAGCTGCCGGATCGTGTCTTCCTGCGACGAGAGCTGCTCCCTGAGCTCAAGCAGCCTGCCGTGATTGGCGGTCTCCAGTTCGGCCGAACTTGCGCGCAGACTGGTCACGCCCAGCTCCAGAGCCGACTGCGACGCCTGCAGGGCATCGGCCCGTTGTTCAAGCAGCTCGAGCTGGTCGTGCTGCCTCAGCCGTTCCAGTTTCGAATCGAACTGGGAAACATACACGGCATACCCTCCCGCGGAAATCGCGAGAACCCCCAGAACGAGGGCGACCGAGGCCATGGCAAGGGCGGGCGCATGGCCGCCCCTTGAAGCGCGCGGCGCATCAACGGCGGACCCGGCCGACTGTCTGGATGCCTGCAGGACGGATGCGCCGTCGGCCGGTTTCTTTCCTTCGGACACCGGTTCGGGAGAAGGAAGGGACTTGCCGGTCTCCTCTTTCGGGATCGAATCGTCTTCTTTCCGCCCGCTATCCGCCGATTGAACGGAAGCCGGTTTTGCTCCCTTGGTCGATTCAGCCTTCCCCTTGCGACCCGTCTCGACACCCGCGCCAGCCGCTGCCGGGGTCGCGTCCGAAGCGGCCGGACGGGATCGCCCGGTTTTCCTTGCGGGGCCCGTCGATCTTTTTCGAACGGAGGTTTTTCTCCTTGCAGATACGGGTTTCTTGCGACTCGTGTCGCGGCTGTCAGTCATGTTGGGTATGCGTCCGGTCTGATTGCTACGGCGACGGCTCATCAATCCGTGATGGCCGGCCCGGTCCAAATCTGATTCTACCAGACATTCCCGCAGGCTGCGGATCAGCGCCGGGGCAGGCGGGACAGGCTGTCGATGACAGGTCCGTTGCCGGGCTTGCTGACAATCACGTCAACGATCCCCGACCGCTTGCAGTACTCTGCGATTCTCGGACTGATGGCAAGCACCCGGGCCGATTCGATCAGGTGCCGGTTCCGGGCCCCGAGAAGCTGCAGCAATGCATCCAGAATGGCATTGCTGGTGACGATGACCGCATCAAACCCGCGGGACTCCCAAATCTCGATAACGGGCCGGAACGGGCGGTCGGTGATCCGCCTTCGGTAGCTGGTGATCCGATCCACTCGCCCTCCCACCCTTTCGAACCGGATGGCAAGCATCTCCCGGCCGGTCTGCCCGCGGAATATGGCAACCCGTCTTCCGGACAAGTCGACATGCTCAAGCGCCTGAAGCAGTCCTTCCGACGTGAAGTCCCGCTCCGGCTCGATGTCAACCCGCAGCCCCCGGCGTCTCAACGCCTCGCTGGTCACCGGCCCGACACTGGCCACAAGGATCGAATCGGGCAGCGCGAGACCGAGGGTGTCGATGGTTGACGACACGGAATTCGCCGCGGCCACGCTGACCACGACAGCGAGCGCATAGTGCTCAAGATTCAG
>VYGS01000066.1 GCA_009841725.1 Gammaproteobacteria bacterium | reverse complement strand
GTGTAAACGGAAAGACCAAAAACACTGTCAATCCGAAGAAAAGGTGCAGCTTGAACAAGGGATGCGTGTCGATCAGCAAATCCGCCGCACCGCCCTGAAACGTGACGATCATTTGCGCCCATGTCATGAAACGCACCATCTCTTCGCCGTCCAGATGCCCGACGGACACCAGGATCGTCAACAATCCCAGGATCAGCTGAACATACAGGAGCAGCAGAATGAAAATATCCGAAAACGAACTGGTGGCGCGTATGCGCGAATCGAAAAGTCGGCGATGAATCAGCAGCGTCAGACCGATAAAGCATGCGATGCCTGCCACCCCGCCCACAACGATCGCCATGATCTGCTTGAAGGAATGGGATATTCCGATTGCATCGAACACCTCTATCGGTGTCAGCAACCCAACAAGATGTCCCAGAAAGACGATCAAGATGCCGAAATGAAAAAGATTGCTTCCCCAGAAAAGCTGACGCTTGCGAAGCAGCTGGCTGGAACCGCTTCGCCAGTTGTACTGATCGCGGTTGAATCGGACGATGCTGACGAAGACAAACACCGCCAGCGCGATATAGGGGTAAATTCCGAACAGCAGGAAATTCGTATACGTGTACATGAACCCTCCCTACGAATTGGATGGTTGGCGTGGCATCACCCGGATGGGTATTTCCGTGGTGCCGGAGGTTTCGGGAACCAAAAAATCGGGCCTGAAGCTGACCGGCGACTCCTCCCAGGCCTGATCGACGGCGCTCATGTCCTCGGGATTGTCTTCCGCCAGCGAAAGAAGCGTATGAAGCACCTCGGGATCGGGCTTGCCCCCGGCAATGCCCGTGAGGGCGCCGAACGCGGCCGAATAGGCACTGCCGCGCTTGCGCAGCCGTTCGCGAATGGCCGCAATGATCGGCAGGCACAGATTCAGCTGTTTCCTGGCCTGCTTCACGGGCAGCATGGACAGGTATTCCAGAAACATCGGCAGGAAGTCGGGCAATTCCGAAGACACCATGTCAACGCCTGTCTCCAGATATTGCTGGCGCAGATCCACCATGGCCTGGCCGCGATCGCGCGACTGGCCGTGTACATGCTCGAACAGATGCAGCGACAGGCTTCGGGTTCGATCGAACAACAGCACGTATTCTTCCTGAAGGTCCAGAAGTCCTCCCGTTTCCAGCCTGTCCAGAAGAAGTCCGACAGCCTGCAGTTCGGCCGGCTTGAGGAGCCGCTCCTCCTCAAGCACCGCTTTCAACTCGGGGATCGCTTCCTGAAGTTCGACTTCCGGATACATCAATACCGCCGACAGGACCCGGAACGTCTTCAATCTCGCCTCCCGTCCATGCTGACCGCAACGCTGCCGGTGTTCGAATAGGTGATCGCGAAGGGATTCGTGCTTGACGATGTGCTGCGTCCGTTACCGAACGAGAATCCGCAGTTGCCCCGGATGTGCTGGGCGTCTTCCGCCGCTTCGCGGTGGCTGGTCGGGATGACAAACCGGTCCTCGTAGTTCGCTATCGCCATCAGGTGGTACATCTGCTCGATGTCCGAGCTGCTCAGCCCCACCTGCTCCGGGATATTGTGATCGACGACTCCCTCCACGGTTTTCGCCCGCATGTAGGCGCGCATGGCCAGCATCCGCCTCAATCCTGAAATGATCGGCTCGTCATCGCCTGCCGTCAGCATGTTGGAGAGATAGCGCACCGGAATCCGAAGGGAACCGACATCCGCAATCCCGTCGTCGCTGTCAAGATATCCGGCTTCGACAGCCGACTGGATCGGCGACAGCGGGGGCACGTACCAGACCATGGGAAGTGTCCTGTATTCGGGATGCAGCGGAAAAGCGACCTTCCAGTCCATCGCCATTTTCCAGATCGGCGAACGCATGGCCGCCTCGACCCATGCATCCGGCACGCCGTCTTCAATCGCCTGCTTCTGCACCTCCTTGTCGAACGGATCAAGAAACACCCGCAATTGCGCGTCGTAGAGGTCCTGCTCGCTTTCACAGCTCGCCGCCTCCTCGATCCGGTCGGCATCGTACAGCACGACGCCGAGATACCGGATTCGCCCGACGCAGGTTTCGGAACAGACGGTCGGCTCACCGGCCTCTATCCTTGGATAGCACAAAATGCACTT
This sequence comes from Gammaproteobacteria bacterium, assembly GCA_009841725.1. Taxonomy (GTDB): domain Bacteria; phylum Pseudomonadota; class Gammaproteobacteria; order Arenicellales; family Poriferihabitantaceae; genus Poriferihabitans. Next base: position 6,819 of record VYGS01000066.1, on the reverse strand, counting down.
TTCGGATTTGCCGGTCTGCCAGTTGTAATAGATTTTCTTGTAGGGGCAGCCCGATACGCACATTCTCCACCCTCGGCACTTGTCCTGATCAATCAGGACGATGCCGTCCTCCTCGCGCTTGTAGATTGCGCCCGACGGACACGAGGCCACGCAACTCGGATTCAGGCAATGCTCGCACAGCCTGGGAAGATACATCATGAAGGTGTTTTCAAACTGGCCGTATATGTCCTTTTCGATCCCTTCGAAGTTGACATCCAGGGATCTCTTGGAGAACTCGCCGCCCAGGATTTCCTCCCAGTTCGGCCCCCACTCGATTTTTTCCATGCGCTCCCCCCGGTGATCAATGAGCGAGGCCGGGCAGTTGGCGGATGGGCGCTTTCCGGAGCGTGATGCAAATGTTCGTAATCGAAGGTAAAGGGTTCGTAGTAATCGTCAATCTCGGGCAAATCCGGATTCGCGAAAATCTTCGCCAGCACCCGCCACTTGCCTCCGATTCTTGGTCGGATCTTTCCGGAGCCGGTTCTTACCCATCCTCCGTTCCAGCGGTTCTGGTTTTCCCATTCCCGGGGGTATCCGACACCGGGTTTGGTCTCCACATTGTTGAACCAGGCGTATTCCATGCCTTCCCGGCTGGTCCAGACATTCTTGCATGTCACGGAGCAGGTGTGGCAGCCAATGCACTTGTCGAGATTGAGGACCATCCCGATTTGAGCCCGTATTTTCATGAGTCAGTCCTCCGGATACTGCATTCTCTGTCGTTCATTCCTCTGCCTCCTCCAGCCAGTCGACTGTCGCCATCTTCCTGACCACGATAAACTCGTCCCGATTCGAGCCGACAGTGCCATAGTAATTGAACCCGTAGCTCTGCTGGGCATAACCGCCGATCATGTGTGTCGGCTTGGGAACCGTGCGGGTTACGGAGTTGTGAATGCCGCCCCGGGTTCCGGTCACCTCGGAGCCCGGCACGTTGACGATCTTCTCCTGGGCATGGTACATCAGCGCCATCCCCGGCTTGACGCGTTGCGATACGACCGCCCTCGCAGTCAGCGCCCCGTTGGCGTTGTAGGCCTCGATCCAGTCGTTGTCTTCGATTTCGGCCTGCTCGGCATCGGTTTCGCTGATCCAGACGATGGGCCCGCCTCTTGACAGGGTCAGCATCAGGAGATTGTCGGTATAGGTGCTGTGGATGCCCCATTTTTGATGCGGCGTGATGAAATTCAGCAGGATCTCGGGGTTTCCGTTTCCCGGTCTCTGATCGGCCGGAAGGATCGTCTTCAAATCGACCGGAGGCTTGTAGACGCACAACTGCTCTCCGAACGCCCGCATCCACAAATGATCCTGATACAGCTGCTGGCGTCCGGTCAGCGTCCGCCAGGGAATCAGCTCGTGGACATTCGTATAACCCGCGTTGTAGTTCACATGCTCCGATTCGAGGCCGGACCAGATGGGCGAAGAGATGATTTTTCTCGGCTGGGCCTGAAGATCGCGAAAGCGGATTTTCTCGTCCTTGCGCGGCAGGGCGAGATGCTCGTGGGAGCGCCCGGTCGTCCGGGACAGCGATTCCCAGGCTTTCACCGCCACCTCACCGTTGGTTTCAGGAGCCAGGGCCAGAATGACCTCCGCCGCGTCGATGTCGCTCTCGATCCGCGCTCTCGACTCGCCGGACTGCCCGTCTCCGACGGTGCCGTTCAGGCTCTTGAGAAAGGAGACTTCCTCCGAGGTATCCCAGTTCATCCCCTTTCCGGCGTTTCCGAGCCTGTCCATCAACGGGCCCAGGGAGGTAAACCGGTCATAGGTTGATCCGTAGTCCCGTTCCACTGAAACGACCTGCGGCATGGTCTTTCCGGGAACGGGCTCGCAATCACCGCGTTTCCAGTCCCTGACATCGGTGGACTGGGCCAGCTCTCCCGGAGTGTCGTGCAATGTCGGGACCAGCACCACATCGGTCCGCTTCCCGAGTTCCTTGCCCGCGACTTCGGAAAAGGACCGGGCGATTCCCTTGTAGATTTCCCAGTCGCTGCGCGTCTCCCATACCGGATCCACGGCCGTGGAAAGCGGATGGATGAACGGATGCATGTCCGAGGTGTTGAGGTCGTTCTTCTCATACCAGGTCGCCGTCGGAAGCACCACGTCGGAATAAAGGCATGTCGTGGACATCCTGAAATCAATGGTGCAGACCAGGTCGAGCTTGCCCTCGGGGGCCTCGTCCTCCCACTTGACTTCCCGATGGACATTTCTGCCCTCCGGCCCAAGGTCCCCGCACTGGACGCCATGCTTGGCGCCAAGGAGGTGTTTCAGGAAGTATTCGTGCCCCTTTCCGCTCGAGCCGAGCAGATTGGAGCGCCAGACAAACAGGTTGCGCGGAAAACAGGCCGGATCGTCGGGAGTTTCACTGGCAAAGGCCAGATTTCCCGATTTCAGCTGCTCGACCACGTATTCCCCGACATCCCGTCCCGACTCGGCCGCCTCGCGGCCCACCTCGATGGGGTTGCGGTTCAGTTGCGGCGCGGAAGGTAGCCATCCCATCCGTTCGGCCCTCACGTTGTAGTCGATCAGCGAGCCTTCCCATTCCCCGTCCGGCGCCGTCGGCGAGAGAATCTCGGGAATCGTCAGTTTTTCGTAGCGCCACTGGTCCGTGTGGGCATACCAGAATGATGTCGAGTTCATCTGTCGGGGCGGGCGATTCCAGTCGAGAGAAAATGCCAGAGGCAGCCAGCCGGTTTGAGGCCGCAGCTTCTCCTGCCCGACGTAGTGGGACCATCCCCCGCCGGATTGCCCGATGCATCCGCACATCACCAGCATGTTGATGATGCCCCGGTAGATCATGTCCATGTGATACCAATGGTTGAGACCAGCGCCGAGAATGACCATCGACTTGCCCCGAGTCTTGTCCGCATTTCGGGCAAAGCCGCGCGCCACATGGATCACCTGGCTTGCCGGAACACCGGTGATGGGTTCCTGCCAGGTCGGAGTGTAGGGAATGTCCTGATCGTATCCGGACGCCACATTGTCTCCGCCCAGGTCCCGGTCGAGTCCATAGTTTGCGCACAGAAGATCGAAAACCGTCGCCACCGCCGCTTCACCGCCGCCGGCCAGCGGCAGGCGCTTGACCGGAATATTCCGATGCAGGACTTCAGGATGCGATGTGGATGCAAACGGTTCGTGGGCCCGGCCGCCGAAATAGGGAAAAGCGACCGACAGCACTTCGTCGCGATGTTCGATCAGGCTGAGTCGCAACGATGTCTCGCGGCCTTTTCCGTCACGCTCCTCAAGATTCCACTTGCCCTTCTCTCCCCAGCGAAAGCCGATGGTTCCGGCGGGCGCCACCACGTTGCCACTGTTGTCGTCGAAGGCGACGGTCTTCCATTCGGGATTGTTCTCCTCTCCCAGAGCCTGATCGAGGTCGCTGGCCCGCAGAAACCGGTCGGGAATCCATGCGCCGTCCTTTTCCTGCAGCCTCACCAGCATGGGAAAGTCGGTGTACTGACGCGCGTATTCCGCAAAATACTCCGAGGGATTGTCCAGATAGAATTCACGCAATATCACGTGTCCCATTGCCATGGCGATCGCCGAGTCGGTCCCCTGCTTCGGATTGATCCACAGGTCGCTGAACTTGGCCGCCTCGGAATAGTCCGGCGTGATGACCACCGATTTGGCCCCCTTGTATCGCACCTCGGTGTAGAAATGGGCGTCGGGCGTACGGGTCTGCGGCACGTTCGATCCCCAGAGAATGAGAAACCCGGAGTTGTACCAGTCGGCGCTCTCCGGCACGTCCGTCTGCTCCCCCCAGGTTTGCGGGCTTGACGGCGGCAAATCGCAATACCAGTCGTAAAACGACATGCAGACCCCGCCGATCAGGGAAAGGTAGCGGGTTCCGGCCGCGTAGGACACCATCGACATGGCGGGAATGGGAGAAAATCCGATGATCCGGTCGGGCCCCCAGCGCCGTATGGTGTAGGCGTTGGCCGCGGCAACGATCTCGTTCGCCTCGTTCCATGTGCTGCGCACGAATCCGCCGAGACCGCGGTTTCGCTTGTAGCGGGCCGCCTTGTCCGGATCCTCGACGATCGACGCCCAGGCATCCACCGGTTCCAGGCGGCTTCGGGCCTCGCGCCAAAGCTCGATCAGGCTTTTTCGCACCATCGGATACTTGAGGCGATTGCCGCTGTAGAGATACCAGCTGTAGCTTGCACCTCGCGAGCATCCCCGAGGCTCGTGATTCGGCATCTCCGGACGGGTCCGCGGATAATCGGTCTGCTGCGTTTCCCACGTGACGATGCCGCCCTTGACATAGATTTTCCAGCTGCAGGATCCGGTACAATTCACCCCGTGCGTGGAACGGACAATCTTGTCGTGCTGCCATCTCTGGCGGTATCCCTCCTCCCATCCCCGATCTTCATTGGTTGTGACGCCGTGATCGTTGGAAAAGCCTTCTGTGCGTTTCTTGAAAAAAGTCAAACGATCTAGAAAGTGGCTCATGGATTTTCCCGTTTTGCGCTGAACAGTCCGATGAGGAGGGGCCGGTCCCCCGCCATCATCATTTCACGCCTGACATGGACACCCATGGACAGGCCGCCGAATACCCTGCAGAATCCCGGCAGGGGTTGATTAAATTCTATTTTACTCGCACCAATTTCATTTTACCTCTATTTTTGTAAGGAAATAACCTATAATTCAAAAAAACTAACGATCACGTCAAATTTTCCATTCATCAATTCGCAGAGGGAGATACGATTTTGGAAGCCGCATCAAAACCTGATCAGTACCGGGCGCTTGGGCTCAGCACATTCGCATTTACCGTTTGTTTCGCGGTCTGGACCATCTTCTCTATCATCGGCGTTCGCATACAGCAGGAACTGGGGCTGTCCGAAACCGAGTTCGGAATACTTGTCGCGACGCCGGTTCTCACCGGTTCCATTTCCCGCATATTCCTGGGCGTGTGGACCGAGCAGCTCGGAGGCCGCCTGATCTACACGCTCCAGATGCTGCTGACTGCAGGGTGTACCTGGCTCCTTTCCTCCGCAAATTCCTACCCGCTGTTCCTGCTGGCGGCCCTGGGTGTCGGCTTCGCCGGAGGATCCTTCATTGTCGGGATCGCCTATACGTCGCGCTGGTTCAGCAAGGAACGGCAGGGCACCGCGCTTGGCATATTCGGCGCCGGAAACGTGGGTGCCGCAGTGACGAACTTCGGAGCCCCCTTCCTGGTTGTCGCTTTCGGATGGCAGCAGACTTCGCAGATCTATGCCGTGGTTCTCGCCATAACCGCCGTCCTTTTCTATCTCCTTGCCAAGGATGATCCGGCACTGGTTCGCCGTCGGAAGCAGGGTGAGAAACCGCCCAGCGCGACCAATCAGCTCAAGCCGCTGAAGAACATCCAGGTCTGGCGATTCGCCACCTACTATTTCTTCGTGTTCGGAGGGTTTGTCGCCCTTGCCTCGTATCTGCCCCGGTTTTATGTGGGAGCATACGGCCTCGAGCTGGTGCTTGCCGGAATGCTGGCTGCAGCCTATTCGCTACCCGGTTCCGTTTTCAGGGCTCTGGGGGGCTGGATGTCGGATATCTGGGGAGCCCGGGCGGTCATGTACGCGACCTTCATCGTCTCTCTCATCTGCCTGTTTTTCATGAGCTACCCCGAGACCCGCTACACTGTCCAGGGTATCGATGGGCCGATCGAGTTCACGATCAGGCTGAACCTGGTCGTATTCGTGCTCCTGACCATCATTCTGGGATTCCTGATGTCTCTCGGCAAGGCGGCCGTCTACAAGCATATCCCGGTGTACTACCCCGAGCATGTCGGTTCAGTCGGCGGCCTGGTCGGCATGATCGGAGGCCTGGGTGGCTTCTTCCTGCCGATCGCATTCGGCATTCTCAATGATTGGCTCAAGGTCTGGACCTCGTCGTTCATGCTGCTGTTCGTGCTGGTCCTGATCAGCACGGTCTGGATGCATCTGGCGATTCGACGGGCGGAGCATCGCAGACACCCCCAACTTGCCGGAGAACGCTACCTGAGCGATGTTCCGGATCAACCCTATGTCGATGAGGACAAATCATGAATCGAGGACGAGTCCTGACTGAATGGCGGCCTGATGATGAAAAATTCTGGTCGGAAACGGGCCAGTCCATCGCCAATCTGAATCTCTGGATATCGATTCCGGCCCTCCTGCTGGCGTTTTCGGTATGGCTGGTCTGGTCGGTCGTGGTGGCCAAGCTGCCACTGATCGGATTCGATTACACCACCAACCAGCTGTTTTGGCTTGCGGCGCTGCCGGGCCTGTCCGGGGCCACGCTGAGGATCTTCTACAGCTTCGCAGTGCCGATTTTCGGTGGACGCAGATGGACGGCCCTGTCAACCGCCTCGCTGCTGCTCCCGGCCATCGGTATCGGCTTTGCGGTCCAGGATCCCGAAACGCCCTATGTGGTCCTGGCCATCCTTGCCCTGCTTTGCGGATTCGGCGGCGGCAACTTCGCCTCATCCATGGCCAACATCTCGTTCTTCTATCCGCGAAAGTCAAAGGGACATGCCCTGGCGATGAACGCGGGCCTCGGCAATGCCGGGGTAAGCGTGATGCAGTTCGTGGTGCCCCTTGTGATCACCGCGGGCGTGTTCGGAACGCTTGGCGGCGAACCCCAGATTCTGTCCGACGGAAGCCCGATCTGGATCCAGAATGCCGGTTTCGTGTGGGTGCCCTTTATTGTCGTGGCCGCCATCGCCGCATGGTTCGGAATGCACGACATTGCCGATGCGCGCTCTTCGTTCAAGGAACAGTCGATCATCTTCAAGCGCAAGCACAACTGGGTCATGTGCTGGCTTTACACCGG
>VYGS01000076.1 GCA_009841725.1 Gammaproteobacteria bacterium | reverse complement strand
GTTTCCGGTTTCGTGTCAAAGTCGACCGTTCCGAGGTTGAACCCGCCAATATCATGATGTCGATGAACCCATTTTGCGAGATCGCTGTCGAGGAAGCATTGCGGCTCAGGGAGGCTGGCAGTGCGGACGAAATCATCGTCGCCTCGATTGGCCCGGAAAAATGCGTCGAAACCATGAGAACCGGTCTGGCAATAGGGGCGGATCGGGGCATTCACGTGATGTGCGATGCGTCTCCGGAACCTCTTGCGCTTGCGAAGATTCTCAAGAAACTTGTCGAGAAGGAATCCATCGGACTGGTGGTGCTCGGCAAGCAGTCGATCGACGACGACAACAACCAGACCGGACAGATGCTCGCGGCCTTGCTGGGCTGGCCACTGGGAAGCTACATCTCGAGCATTTCCGTCAACGACGCCGGTTTTGAAATCGTCCGGGAAATCGATGCCGGCCTTGAGAAACTGCAATTGAGTGCGCCGGCTGTGGTGACCGCCGATCTGCGTCTCAACGAACCCCGCTATGCCTCCTTGCCGAATATCATGAAGGCGAAGAAGAAACCGATCGAAACGCTGAACCCCGGCGATCTCGGAGTCGATGTGTCCAGGCGAGTTGAAATCGTCGAGGTCAACGAGCCTCCGGCCCGGGAAGCGGGTGTCATGGTGTCCGGCGCGTCCGAACTGGTTGACAAACTGAGAAACGAAGCGAAGGTGATCTAGATGAGCATCCTTGTTATTGCAGAGTGCGACAAGAACGCACTGGCCCTCTCGACCCTCAACACCGTGACCGCCGCCGGACAGATCGGCGGCAAGGTCGATCTGTTGGTGACGGGGCACGATTGTTCGGATCTGGCGCAGTCGGCGTCGGCCATCGCGGGTGTCGATCGGGTACTTTGCTGCGACAGTCCCGACCATGAGCATCATGTCACTGAAAATGTCGCCGCCCTGATCGAGTCGCTTTCCGGCCACTACACCCATGTGATGGCTCCGGCCACCACATTCGGTAAGGCATTGATTCCTTATGTCGCCGCACTGTGTGACGTGCAGGCGATCTCCGACATCAGCGAGATCGTCGATGCGGACACCTTCGTGCGGCCCATCTACGCCGGCAACGCATTGGCCAAGGTCAGATCGGCCGACCCGCTCAAGATGATCACCGTTAGAGCCACCGCTTTCGAGTCGGCACCGAACGAGGGCGGCAGCGCGACTGTGGAATCCGTGGAATCACCCGGCGCCAATGGCCATCTGCAGTTCATGGAGCAAATGCTGAGCGCAAGCGAGCGTCCGGAACTGACCTCGGCCAAGGTCGTGGTTTCCGGCGGGCGCGGCATGAAAAGCGGCGAGAATTTCGGGATGCTCGAATCGCTGGCAGACAGGCTGGGTGGCGCCGTGGGCGCTTCACGGGCGGCGGTGGATGCCGGTTTCGTTCCGAACGACTATCAGGTCGGGCAAACCGGAAAGGTGGTTGCGCCGGATCTGTATATCGCTGTCGGAATTTCAGGCGCGATCCAGCATCTGGCCGGCATGAAGGATTCGAAGATCATCGTCGCCATCAACACCGACGAGGATGCGCCGATCTTCCAGGTTTCCGATTACGGCTGGAACGAGGACCTGTTCACCGCGATACCGCAACTGAATGCCGAGCTCGAATCCTGAAACACAGGCCGCGGACGGAGATCCGTCTCGGGTTTCAATGCGGCCAATGGCCTGGTCGCGCGACGCATGCATGAGTTGACGCATTCGCCCTTGCCGGAGTTGGCGTCCTATCCCAAGGTTCGACTGGGACACGTGCCGACGCCGCTGGAGTTCATGCCAAGGCTGTCCAGCCGGTTTGAGCCCCTGCAGCTTTATGTCAAGCGCGATGACTGCACGGGACTCGGATTCGGGGGCAACAAGGTCAGGCAGCTCGAGTACTATCTCGGAGACGCTCTCTCGAAGGGGTGCGACACGGTACTCAGCACCGGAGCAATCCAGTCAAATTTCATGCGCACGCTCGCTGCCGCAGCAGGCAAGCTGGGGCTGGAGTGCCATATCCAGCTGGAAGATCGAGTTCCGGGCAAGTCCGAGCTTTACCATCGTTCCGGGAACCGCATGCTGTCCGGTCTGTTTGGGGCCCATATCAGCTTCTGCCCTGACGGCGAGGATGAGGTGGAGGCGGACCTGAGAGTCCGGGCGCTGGCGGATGAGCTGGCCGCCTCGGGACGCAAGCCCTACGTGATACCGCTCAAGCCCGTCAGGAAACCGAAAGGCGCTTTCGGATATGCCGATGCGGCACTTGAATTGACCGGACAATTCCAGAGCGCCGGGATTGAACCGGATATGATCCTCGTCGGCTCCGGTAGCGGAATCACGCACTCCGGGCTCTTGCTGGGATTGCGCCTGCTGGGCTCCGGGATTCCCGTTCTGGGGGCCTGTGTTCGTCGTCCCGCCGACCTGCAGGCGCCGAGGGTACTCGGTCACTGCAACAACCTGTGCGAGATGATCGGCAGGGAAGGCATGGTTACCGAACAGGATATCCGGGTCTCCGACCGGGCCTATTTTCCGGGATACGGTCAACTGACGGAATCGGTGACCGGCGCGGTGGAGTTGGCCGCAACGCATGAAGGGCTGCTGCTCGATCCGGTCTATTCCGGTAAGGCGCTGGCAACCCTGATTGCAATGATAGAATCCGGGGAATTGTCCGAATGCAGGACTGTCGTTTTTATCCATACTGGAGGTACCCCGGCCCTTTTCGCCTATCAGGACGACATGAAGCTGTAGGGGTTTCGTGCCTGACTGTAGGGGATCGGCCGGATTCTGATGTCGAAACTGGTGGAATCGCTGCCTTCCCGCTGGTATTGCAGCCAGGAGATCTTTCTTGAGGAACGAGAAAAGATCTTCAGGCGCAACTGGTCCTTTGTCTGTTCTGACGAGGAATTGAAGGAATCGGGACAGTACGTGACGGCAGAGATTTCAGGACAGTCGGTTCTTATCTGCCGCGATCGCGCCAATGATCTTCGCGGCTTTCTCAACCTGTGCCGGCACAGGGCTTCGCCGGTCTGCACGAATCTGTCCGGAAAGGTCTCCCGTTTCACGTGCCCATACCATGCTTGGAACTATGATCTGGGCGGACAACTCCTGAACGCCCCCGGGTTTGACGAGTCGCTCGACAAGGCGCAATACGGCCTCACGCCGGTTCGTGTCGAAACATGGAACAATCTGGTTTTTGCCTGCCTGGACCGCGAATGCCTCGGGCTGGCTGACTGGCTCGGCGGGATCATCGGCGTTGCCGGCCAGTTTCCCGCGATCGGGGAGATGGAATTTCATGTCCGGCTCAGCAATACATTCATGGCCAACTGGAAAAACTACAGCGACAATTCGGCCGAGGGGTACCATCTTGCCACGGTGCATCCCGGCCTGCACCGGTCGCTGGCACCGGGAAAAACCCGTATCACTGCCCATGCAGACGGAAACTATGTCGGATTCGAGGTGACGAGCTTGTCCGATGGAAGCCCGGGATACTGGATATACAAGTTCCCCGGACTGTTGCTGCACTTCTCCCACAGCAGCTTCAACATCGAGAGGGTCGTTCCGCTGGATCCCAGCCGGTCCCGGACCGAGCGCTGGTTCTGGTTTCTCCCTGAAGTCGACGCGCTGGAACGGGAGGAGACTGTCACATTTTCGAACCGGGTCATGGACGAGGACATCGAGATTTGCGGCCGTGTCCAGAAGAACCTGGAGGCCGGATATTATGAACGGGGGGTATTGTCTCCGGAGCGGGAAGGCGGGACCATCTTTTTCCAGTCCTGTGTCCGTAACGCACTGGATCAAGACGGATAGTCGCTCGGGCACACATTCCCATGTCGGACCGAAAAGCGCCACTGGACGGAATCGTGACGGTCGACTTGACCCGGGTGCTGGCGGGCCCCTATCTGACCATGATGCTGGCGGAAATGGGGGCCAGGGTGATCAAGGTCGAGGTTCCCGGCACCGGGGACGATGCCCGGCATTTCGGGCCATTCGTCGAGGGCCAGTCTGCCTATTTTGCCGGCATCAACCGGGGCAAGCAGAGCATCGCCCTGAATCTCAAGGAGAAGGAAGACCGGGATCTGTTCTTGCGGCTGGTCAGAAAGGCGGATGTCCTGGTCGAAAACTTCAAGCCCGGCACCATGGAAAAACTGGATCTGGGCTGGGAGAGTCTGCACGAAATGAACTCCCGGCTGATCTATGCGGCGGTGTCTGGATTCGGACATACCGGCCCGTACCGCGACCGCCCGGCATACGATCTGGTGGTGCAGGCCATGGGCGGGATCATGAGTCTGACGGGACACGCCGGCGAAAGTCCGGTTCGGGTCGGGACGTCTCTGGGCGATATCACGGCGGCACTTTTCGGCTTGTCCGGGGTTCTGGCCGCCTTGTACGATCGCGAAGTCACCGGCCGCGGCACGAAGGTGGATGTGGCCATGCTCGATTGCCAGGTCGCCATCCTTGAAAATGCGATAGGTCGATATTTTGCGGACGGCCGGATTCCCGGGCCGCTGGGGATGCGGCATCCCTCCATCACCCCCTTTTCCGGCTTGCGGACCCGCACCGGCGAGTATCTGGTGCTGGCCGTTGGCAACGACGCCATGTTCAGGCGCCTTTGTACGCTGATCGACAGGGAAGACCTGTCGGCGGATGAACGCTATGCCACGAACGGCGGCCGGACCGACCATCATGAAAGCCTGTACGCCGAGCTTGAGCAGGCGCTCTCCGGGAAAACCATGGAGCAGTGGCTGGAGCTGTTCAATTCCAATGGCATTCCCTGCGGGCCGATCAACAATGTGCGGGACGTCGTCGAAGACCCGCAGGTGCTGTCGAGAAACATGATCGTGACGGCGAAGGGCGAGCGGGGCCTGGTCTTCAGGATGCCCGGCAATCCGGTCAAGTTCTCGAACTATGGCGATCCGGATACTCGGGGCGCAATTCCCGCATGCGACGCAGACCGTGCCGCCATCCTGGAGTTTCTGGAAGAGTAGCCCGTCGATTATCGCCTGAGCCGGATGCGCAACCCGGTTCCGCACGCCCTGAACGGAGTGAATCTAGTGTGCGATCTTGCCGGGAGGGGCGATCCTGTGTTCGATGTGGACGATGGCGAGGCCGCATGCGATGATGATCCCGGCGCCCGCGAGCATCAGGGCAGTCGGAATCTCGGCAAACATCAGCCAGCCCAGAACAAGCGCCCACAGGATCGTGACATACTCGAACGGTGCAAGGATGTAGACCGGTGCGAAGCGGTAGGCATGGACGATGCATAGCTGGGCAAACAGGGAGATCACGCCGACACCGAGAAGCAGCAGCCAGTCCTGGCCGACCGGCATCACCCAGTTGCCCAGCATGATCAAGCCGGTCAGGCAGAAAAATGTCAGTCCGGCGAAAAACACCATCAGGTCGGTCGCTTCGGTTGCCGACATGCTCCGGGTCTGGATTCCGAGCATTGCGAACATGAATGCACCACACAGCGCGGCGGCCGTGCCCACCCAGTCGACCGCGCCCGATATCGGCTGAATGACCAGCACGACCCCGGCAAACCCGATCAGGATGATGATGGCCTGCTTCACGCTCGCGCGCTCTCCAAGCAACGGACCGGACAGTGCGGTCATGATCAGCGGCGCGGACAGGACCAGTGCGGTGGCCTGACCGAGCTCAAGTCGCGTGATGGAAAAATAAAAACTGAGAAATGCCAGAAGGTTGAACGTGACCCGCTTGGCATGATCCGGCACCCGCGCAGTACGAAATGACCGGAAGCCGTCCCTGAGGTACAGGATGCAGAACAGGGGGAGGACAATGACGCCGCTTCGGATGAAAAGAATCTGGAAAAGCGAATAGTCCTCGGCCAGCAGTTTGATCAGGGCATCCTGCCACGAGAACAGGCTCATCGAGCACAGGGCCAGCAAGGCGCCGGTCAGCGGTTGGTGGTGGCGACCGTGGACGGGCAAGGTCATGGATCAACAGGGCGTCCGGTTGGCATCGGCAGTCTCCGGAAATGCAGTACCCGGCCGGCTACCGGCGATTGCCGGATTGGCCCGATTGCGTCCTGACAAGCGATTCGTCGATTTCGATCAGGACCGGGCCGGGTGTTTCGGATGCCTTGGCAAGTTCGGATTCGAGGCTCGTGATGTCCACATTTTTCCAGGCCCGCCATCCATAGGCTTCGGCCAGAGCGAGAAAATCCGGATTTTTCTGGACGACGCCAACGGGCTCGATGCCGGCGCTGTCCATGTCGTCGCAAATCTGTTGCAAGGCGTGATTGTTCCACAGCAGCACGGTCAGGTTGAGGCCCAATTCTGCAGCGAGTCCCATTTCCTGCTGGGTGTACTGGAAACCGGCATCACCGACGATCGCCAGCGCGGTATCGGCCGCATCCGAAAGCAGCGCCCCGATTGCGGCAGGCAGGGCATATCCCAGAGGGCCGTATCCGACCGGATGCAACCACTGCCTGGGACGGTAAGCGGGCAGGTAGTCGACCGCCGTATAGGCCGATTGCGTCATGTCGCTGGCAACGAGCATCCCTTTTTGCAGATGGGAGTCGATGATCTCCAGGACAGCCCAGTGCATTTTCTCCTTGTCCGTCATGCTCTCCGCTCGGCCTGTTCGCAAATCCAGGCATTGCATGCGGCATCTGTCGACGGCCTCCCTTGACGGTTCCGGTAGCAGTGCGTGCAGTTTCCGGGCAAAGTGGAGGCAGTCGCCGACGGCGGTCAGGGCACTCGTCCTCGAATCCATGGAATCGGGGCTCAGATTGACCCATATCTGTTCGCACGGGAGCGGCATGTCGTCATTCCAGTGATCCGTTTGGGCGAAATCCGTGCCCAGAAACAGGGCTAGATCGGCCTCCTGAAGCACTTTCTGGATGCGAGGGGCTCTCAGCTGTGCGCCGACGGACAGGGGGTGGCCGGCGGGAATCACGCCGCGGGCGGCGACGGTCGTGATGACCGGGCAGTTCATGCGCTCGGCCAGCGCCAGAATATCGGATTGGCCGTCAACCGTTCCGCCGCCGACAACCAGCACCTTGTGCCGGGCCCGGCCGATTTTCCTTGCGGCCTCGGCAACGAGGCGATCTGAAACTTTCGCCATGGCGGTCGTACAGGACAGGGCATGCCATGGCTCGCCGACCGGTTCGACCAGAACCGGAAGAGGAATGTTGATATGCACCGGTCTCGGCCGTTGACTGGCAAACAGGGAAAAGGCCCGGTTGACGGCTTCAGGAATCTGGTCTGCGGATTCGACCGTGACACTGTCGGCGCAAAATGGCCGGCTGACCGCTTCCTGGCTGGACAGTTCATGCAGTCTTCCGCGGTTGATGCCGTGCGGGTCCGGAGGATTGACCGGCGAGATCACCAGCATGGGAACAGAGTCGATATAGGCGCCGGCCATCGGCGTTGCCAGGTTGGTCACGCCCGGACCGGTGATGACGAAGCAGACTCCGGGACGGCCGCTTGCGCGGGCATAGCCGTCCGCCATGAATCCGCCCCCTTGCTCATGGCGAGGCGAGATATGGCGGATTCGTTCCGATGCGAGACCGCGATACAGCTCGATACTGTGGGTTCCGGGTATGCCGAACACGGTATCGACACCGTGGTCTGCCAGCAACTCGACAAGGGCTTGGCCGGCGGTGACAGGTTTCATGGCTGCATGTGCAAAGAATGGAAATTGCCGAACCGGTCCCGGATCGCGGAACCGGATTTGCGTCCAACTCTCGTTGAAAGCTTTGGAAATCTGGGCTATGCGGAATTATGCATCAGCATTTCACGACTTCCAACGGATAAAATGGAAAATTCGATACGGTTGATTTGAGTCAGTACAGGATGCCCGCTTTGCTGAATTTGGCCACCCTTTTCACATGCGCCGGGTCGGCAGTCCGACTTGTCGCGACAGCCGGGATCAGGGCTGTCCGGATTTCCTTGTCGCTCGTTTGCGCGATGGCCGGAACTGTCCATGCCGATATCGTCGATGACATGCGTCTTCGGTATGGTGAATACCGGGATACCGTCTCGCAGACTTCATTGCCGTTTGTGCTGGAATCGCGGGAAGAAGGCAAAACAATCAGCGCCCAGATTTCGACATTCATGCAAGGCATCGCGTTTCGCTCGTTCGCCGAGCGATTGTCGGATGCGTCCCAGTGGTGCGAATTCATTCCGCTGCATCTGAACGTCAAGGCCTGCCGGCACGGGTATCGTGATGGACGGGAAATGCTGGGCTTCTTTCTCGGACCGAAGCGCTATCGAACCCCCGAAAAGTCGTCCCTGCTGGAATTGCAATTCGAAACGGAGGTTTCGGATGAGCTTCTCGAGGTTGTCCTCTTTGCCGCAAAGGGGCCCTATCGCAGTCGGAATCACGACTACCGGCTCAGGGCGATCGGGACCGACGATGGAGTGTACATGGAATTCGATCTGTCCAGCGAACCGGGTTGGGTCTCCTCATTGGCCAGAATCTATCTCGCAACGGTCGGACTGAGGAAGACCGGGTTTTCCGTCGACAGGCTGGATCTCCAAACCGGAAAAGCGGTCCATGTGCGAGGGCGCCGAGGCGGAATCGAGAGAAATATCGTCCGGTACCTGTTCAGCATTCAGGCCTATTTCGACACCCTCGATCAGGAACATCGCCCGGACATCCATTTGCAGCGGCTTGAACGATGGTTTGAATTGAGCGCCCGGCACCCCCAGTTGTACGAGATGCCGAAAGACGCCTATATCGAGATCAAGACCCGCGAGCGTCATAATCAATTGTTGCTCCGGTCCACGAGTCCGAATGCCACCTCACAGTCGGCTGCGGACAGCGGGTGCTACATGTCCTCGTCCGGTCGGTGAGGTTGGCATGAGCGGTTTGAGCCTCTGCGAGATGCCATTGTGGCAGGGCGCGGTCCAGGAGACTTTCTTGACAGGGAATTTATTTTCATTGCAGACTGTTCACCGGTGATACAATAGCCAAAATAATGCGCCGCTCGACAGTCTGTCGAAAAGCGGCGGAAGTATCTCTGATCTACCGCGCAATGCCGGTTTCCGGAAGTGCCTGAGAACCGGAGTCGGTTGGAGGCAGAATGATTTTCCGATCAGGGTTACCGGACAGCAGATCAGAATGAGCCGTATCAAAAAGAGTCTGAGGGTCCTGTCGGTCTCGTCACTGGGGCTTCTTCCCGTGTCGGCGTTTGCCGGGGTCGGCGGGGAATCCCAATTCATCTTCAACACCTATTCGTTTCTCGTCTGGGGTGCGCTGGTGATGTGGATGTGTGCGGGCTTCACCATGCTTGAATCCGGCTCGGTCCGCACCAAGAATGCATCGGTGATCTGTCTGAAGAACATCGGCCTTTATTCCATTGCAAGCGTTGCATACTTTATAGTGGGGTATAACCTCATGTACGTGGATGTCGGCAGCCTGGTCGGCTCCCTGACCCTGTTCTACGGATCATCCCCGGAAGAGATCCTGCTGATCGAAGAGGGTGCAGAGAGCGCGGCTGCGGCGGTTGTCGACACCGGGTACTCGACCATGTCCGACTGGTTCTTCCAGATGGTGTTCGTTGCGACAACCGCTTCGATCGTGTCCGGTACGCTGGCCGAACGGGTGAAGCTGTGGTCCTTCTTTGCGTTTATTCTGGTCCTGACCGCCCTGATCTATCCCATTGTGGGGGCCTGGACCTGGGGAGGAGGGTGGCTGAACGAAATGGGATTCAAGGACTTTGCCGGTTCGACCATTGTCCACTCTACCGGAGGCTGGGCTGCCTTGGCGGGTGCGCTGGTCGTTGGAGCGAGGCGCGGAAAGTTCCGCAAAGACGGGACCGTAAAGCCCACGCCGCCTTCCAATGTTCCGGCTGTCACTCTGGGAGTGTTCATTCTCTGGTTGGGCTGGTTCGGGTTCAATGGCGGTTCGCAACTTGCACTGGGCAGCGCTTTTGATGCCGTGGCGATGAGCATCGTACTGGTGAACACCAATCTGGCTGCCGCAGCGGGAGTGCTGGTGGCGATCAGCGTTTCCCGTCCGATTTTCGGGAGAGTAGACCTCTTGAGCGTGCTGAACGGAGCGATTGGCGGACTGGTCGCGATCACTGCAGGACCGGACATGACCAACCATGTCTGGGCGATATTCATTGGCGGAGTTGGCGGACTGGTCTGTACGCTCGGCATGAGACTGCTCGAACGCTTGAAAGTGGATGATGTGGTCGGCGCCGTACCGGCGCATCTTTTTTCGGGAGTTTGGGGTACAATTGCCGTCTGTATCGTATCGGGCGGCAATTTCGTGACCCAGCTGGTCGGAATATTGGCCATCGGGGCGTTTGTTTTTGTCAGTTCCTATCTTGTATGGCTGGTTCTTGAGAAGGCGCTGGGATGCCGCGTTTCGGGGATTGTCGAGGAGTTGGGCCAGGATACGGCCGAATTGGGCATCGAGGCCTATCCGGAATTCGTGGTGATGCCGGATACCGAAGACATGGAAAATACAGACGATTGATATATAATCCACTAGGATAACTCTGAAAAACGAGTTTGTATCTGAGAAAATTTGGGCAAGAAGGTTATGTTGGAAGTGGAGCAAGAACAGGATACTTTCATTCTGAAGATATCCGGACGGATTGACGGCAGCAATGCCGGGGAATTTCAGTCCAAGGTCCAGGAATCGATACCACTTGATGCAGGCTCTGTCATTCTTGACATGAATGATCTTATCTACATCAGCAGTGCCGGCTTGCGGGTCATTCTGCTTTTGGCCAAGAACTTGAAGGGCAGGAAAGGAAAGCTGGCGATGTGCTCGGTTGCAGGACCGGTCAAGGATGTCTTTACCATCAGCGGGTTCAGCGCAATCATTCCCACCTACGACAACCGGGCGAGCGCCCTGAGCGCCATCGAATAGGCCTGAAGGGCGCGGACCGGGCAACCCGTCTGTCGAGCCCCGAATCTTCTTTCTCCTTGCACGGGACGGTGAGTCCTGATCGGCGTGCTTGATCAAGTCCGTGTCCGGAAAGTCGCGTCCTGCAAGCTCTGATCTCTCGACCGGATACTGTCCGAGTCTTCGCTGAGGGCCATCAGCCCATCATGCTCCATAAATGCCAGGATTACCGCAAAAGGCCAGGGCTGTCAGCAGATAATCCGGTGTTCAATGGATTCGTTCATGATATGATGATAATCGGTTATTTTCACCAAGGATGCACGAATGACAGGGTTGCTGGTTCCCTTCGCCGCTTCCTGAACGACTCCAGAAATATGAGCTTCGCCATTTCGCATCGGCAGCAGAAGGAATTCCATCAGCATGGCGTGACTTCGGTGGACGATCTCATTACTGCCTCGGAGGCGGAGGAACTGAGGGATCGTGCCGAGCGCCTGTTCCGAGGTGAATTGGGAATCGGCATCATGTCGGATGAGGTCAACTGGCAGGAGGAATTCCACGCTCCGAATGATCATCGGCTGCCCATGAGGAAACGGGCACTGGCACTGGGAATTCATCCGGACTGGAGCATTACTGCAAGGTCAGCCATTGAGCGTACTGCGTGATCTGCGGCCTTCCTGGTGGAATGCGGGCTGGCATCTTTCCACCCTGCGGCAACGTCTGTTCGGAACGGATAAGCACGATATCCGTTCTCTGTTGCAGATGCTGATGGAGTCCGACGGCGACTGCTCCAGCCTGATCATCGCTGAGCAGATACTGGACATCTATCAGAGACTGGACGGCAGCCAGAAGCTGGACTTCTTCCGATGCCTCGATCAGGAGTTCGACCTGGACCCCGCAGCAGTGGCCTCGCTTGCCGCACAATACCAAAAGGAACCGACCACGGACTCGTTCCGGGCATTGACGAAGGCGGCGGAACCCCGTCGTCAGGAACTGCTCAGGCGACTCAATCTGATGTCCGGCGGCACGCGGCATCTGGTCCGGATGCGAGAAGATCTTCTGTATGCGATGGACCGGCATCCTGACCTCGGGCGAGTGGACATCGACTTTCGACATCTGTTCTCATCCTGGTTCAATCGCGGATTCCTCGTTCTCCAGCCGATCGACTGGACCTCCCCCGCCCACATTCTGGAGAAGATCATCGCCTACGAGGCGGTGCATGAAATACGAAACTGGAATGAACTTCGCCGACGCCTGGAGCCGGTGGACCGGTACTGCTATGCATTCTTTCATCCGGTGATGTCGGATGAGCCCCTGGTTTTCGTCGAGGTGGCCCTGACGATGCAGATGCCATCCGGAATCGATGAAATCCTCGATCGTCAGCGCAGGCCCGCAGAACCGGAAGAAGCGACCCATGCTGTGTTCTATTCGATATCCAGCTGTCACCAAGGTCTTCGGGGAGTTTCCTTCGGCAATTTCCTGATCAAGCAGGTGGCCACGAGCCTCAAAAACCGGTTTCCGTCCCTGAAGTCGTTTGTGACCATTTCTCCGGCTCCCGGGTTCCGTGACTGGCTGGAGGAACAGCATTTCACAGGTGAAGCGCCTGCACCGAATGACCTCGCGAGGAGCCCGAAGGTTCTCCTGCCACTGGCGGCCCGTTACTTTCTTCAGGAAAGGCGCCCCGATGGAGAACCCCTTGATCCTGTTGCCAGGTTCCATCTCAAGAACGGTGCCCGACTCGAGAGACTGAATGCAGAGGCGGATCTGTCCGAGAAGGGAAAGGGGCAGTCACTGGGCCTGATGGTGAACTATGTGTATGACCTCGGCCGGGTGGAGGAGAATCACGAAGTCTACATGAAGGATCATCGGGTCCTCAGCAGCGGGCAGGTCCGAAGACTGCTGCCTTCCTGACACATTCCGATTCAGACCATGACCAATTCACTGATCGAATGCCCTCTGGTGCTGAAAAAGGCTTGGGCTGTTAAGAACAAATAGAACTGTCCGGTTTAATGGCACATGAGTTGTCCGCTATCGACTCGATCGTCGAGGCCACGGAGGAGACAATTCAAAACAGGTTGGAACCGGTGCACGAACACGGATTTATCGTGTTTCACGACGCCTACAGATATTTCGAGGACGCCTTCGGGCTCAACGGCGTCGGATTGATTACCGTCGATCCATCCCGTCCGCCGGGAGCCAGGAGACTGGCGGAACTCCGCAACGTCCTGTCGGAACGGAATGTGGCTTGCGCATTCTCCGAACCGCAGCTCGAGCCGGATCTGGCTGAAGCCGTGGCGGAGGGAACCCGAGTCCGGATCGGCGTGCTGGATCCGCTTGGCACCGAAATCGAGCCCGGACCGGATGTCTGGTTTATGGTCATGGAGGCGCTTGCCGACGCATTCGAGGATTGTCTCGGCTCCAGCTGAACAGGTCAGGGAAACCCGGGCGCGGCCTTTTTTCAAGTTTTCCGAACCGGGTCCCGATTCGTGAAACAGCCGGCTCCTGTTCGCACGGAACCGAAGCCCGGTTGTCCAGATCGGTAGGGATCGGGCAATCTGAAGTTTGATCGGGGCGCTACAGCCTCTCGACTCCAGCGATACGGAATTCGATTCCGGGCGACAATCGCACCTGCATCAGTTCCCCATTCGCCAGGAAGTCTCCGTTGCCGGGTCGGATTTCCTCGAGCAGTACCCGGGAGGGACCGCGGTTGCCGACGACCAGCGGCCAGTTTTCGCATTGCCGTGAAAGGCCGCGAAAAGAGTCCAGAATCCGGTTTCTGAAGGCGGTCGCACTCTCTCCGTTCGGTGGCGTGACCCCCTTCCTGAGCAACGGATCCGTGATGGCGCTGGACTGGCCGTTCCAGTCGCCCAGAAATCGCTCGACCAGAGAGGCTTCGATTCGGATTTCCAGATGTAGGGTTTGGTTGATGATGCGGGCCGTGTCGAGAGTCCGCTTGAGGGGAGGCGTGACAATGTAGCCCGGCTTTCTTTCGAGATCTTGGAATATCCCGGCAATCACCCGTGCCTGCTCCCGGCCGATTTCCGTCAGCCCGGGGTCGATGTCCCCACCCGCGCTGACCTCGTCTCGGTTCGAAATGGATTGCCCATGTCTCGCGAAGAAAAATCCGCATTCGGATTTTTCAGATGCAGATCCTGTCATATTCTGTAGAAAATGTTTTCGGGCCGGTATCGGCTTCGGAAATGGAAATCCTGGCTGTACGCACGGTCGTTCAGCACCCATTCGGCGATTTTCCTGTTGAGGTCTCCATCACTGAGACTCGGTGTGTGCCCGGTGTCGTGAACATGGATGACCGACAGCTGTGGATTCGATTTCATGCGGTCGATGGTTTCGTCGAGCATGGCATCACTCTCAAGACCATGAAGCAACAGAACCGGGCATTGAAGCTGGTCCCAGTAGCTCCATTGGTCGAGGCTTCGGGTCGCTTCGGAGCGATACGCAAGCATTGCCCTGATGTCATGGCGGTAGACGCGCCCGTTCTCCTCGTTGGACCAGCGTGTCTTGTGATGATGGTTGTACAGCAGGACCGCATCCGGGGCCGGCCCGGAATTCCGCGCCGATATGGCCGTTTTCCTGAACATTCCCGCCGGTGTGTCGAAGACATAGTGACGGGCGATGGCGGTCGCGCGTCGCTGTCTTCTTTCGACCGGAATATACGGACCACTGTCATTGAGTATGATCCGGTTGACCCGGTCGGGATAGCGGGCCGCCAGCCGAATCGAAATCGACCCGCCCAGAGACGACCCAAGCAATGTGCACGAGGACAGGCCGAGATGGTCCATGAATTGCAGGAGTTGCTCGATATAGGTTTCAATGTTGTAGTCCGACTGTTCCGACAGCCACCCGCTCCCGCCCCGGCCGGCCAGGTCAATCGCAATGATGCGAAGATCGGCAGACGTATCGTTGGCCAGGAAATCGAAGCGGTGCTTGGTATTGATCAGGCCGCCAATTGTTATGACCGGTTCGCATTCGCTTGCAGTATCGGAATACGATATGGGGACTTCATACGGTTTTCCGGTTCCGAATTCCGGATGTTGCAGGCGCACCGGATGGAGGTAGCGAAATCTGTGGATGTCCGGCAGATGGCGGAAGCTGTGCTCGATGGCATGCAGCATGGCGTGATAGTCATCCCAGCTCAGCGTGCCGGGTTCCGGCTTGCCGCAGTGCTCATACCATTCGCCCAGGGCGTTGTCGGAAATTCGTGCGGTATCGAGTTCCCCCGTTCCTCCGGGCAGCCACTTTCTGTTCGGCATGTCGATTTATGCCTGGACGGAATCCTGGACAAGTGTGATGCGGTTGATTTCGCCGACTCTCTGGTATCGGTAATCGCTGGTGAGCGTCTTGACGAAAAAGACGCCCAACCCGCCGATCATCCGATCCTCGATCTCGGAATCCAGATCCGGCGAGTCCGCCTCTTCAAACGGATTGAAGGCAATCCCGTCGTCTTCCATAACGATCACCAACTGGTCGTTCTCGACACTCAGCATGAGCCGGATTGCATCATCTCTCTCATCAAGATGGCCATAGCTGATCGAGTTGGTGATCAACTCGTCGAGCGCCAAATTGGTGTTGGATATCCATTGCAACGACCAGCCGTGGGCCTCCCCAAATGCTGTGATTTCATCCGCAATGCGAGGGATTTCAGTCAAGTCACTGCGCAGGCTCAGGTTTAGACTCTGTCGTTCAGGCATCATGATCCTCTTTCTGATTGTTCATCTTGTCTGTAATGGAGAATAACGCATGTAATGTCATCGAATTGGGGGGCTTCACCGACAAATGTCTCAACGGCTCCAATCAACTGCTTGATATCTTCTTCGGGAGTCTGATCCGGCTTCAGGCCATCAATGGTTTCGAGTGTCCTGTCATCCCCGAACGCCTCTCCGTTCTTGTTGAAGGATTCGGGAATGCCGTCTGTCATCATGATAATACGCGAACCGTCCTCGAGCATTACGCTCGTTTCATCGTAAACAATGTCGTCGATCAGTGCCAGGACCGCTCCCTCCGTCTGTTCCAGAACCCGGGTTCCGTTGCTGTCGGAGACGATCGGGGGATTGTGTCCTCCGGTCGAATAGGTCAGGGTTCCCTCGCGCTCGTTCAGTATCCCGTAGAACAGGGTCACAAACAACTGCTCATCGTTGTTCTTCTCGAGATAGTCGTTCATGTATTCCAGCACGGTGGCCGGGGAGTCGATATGGAAAACGGTGCTGCGCAGCAGGGTTCTGGCCATGACCATGAACAATGCAGCCGGTACGCCTTTGCCGGAGACATCGGCGATTGCGACGCCTATCCGGTACTCGTCGAGCCGAAACAGATCGAAGAAATCGCCCCCAACCTCCTTTGCCGGTGTCATGTAGCCGGCCGCATGAAACGGTTTCGAAAGATCGAGATTGTCCGGAATCAGGGACAGCTGGACCCGTGTCGCGATATCCAGTTCCTTCTGGATGGAGGACAGCGCCTCTTTGGTATGCATCGCATCCTGCACCCGGCCGGACATGTGCTGGAATGCAACCGCCATCATCGCCAGGCTGTCGGGCTGCTGCGACTGTTTTTCCCCATCGTCATCCATGATCTCCCTCATGGCCTGTTCCCGGTGCTCCATGCTCGAGGGATCATCCTGGACGATGGACCGGATCTTGTCGAGCTCTTCTAGGATCTGATCGCGTTCCTCCCCCTCCAGCGTCTCGGACAAGTCGGTCATCTCGCGGATGATGAAACGTTTCTGGCGCGCCTGTTGTCGTTCCCGGGAGCGCCGGAAACGGTTCAGCGCCACCAGGTCGCCCCGGAACACGTTGATGGCGCTTGATATCTGTCCGACTTCGTTGTCCGAGGTCGTATCCTCGACATGGGCCTGCAGGTCTCCTTTGGACAGCGCATCCAGAACCCTGACACTTTCCGCCAGCGGTGCAAATGCCCGCGACATGTACAAATACAGGCCGATCAGGAAAAGCAGGATGAGGAAGCTGATGATGATCGCCGAAGGATTGCTGATGGCCTTTTGACCGGCGATCAGTTCGGTAATGTTCTTGACGATGACAATTCGACCGATAAGGCCGGACAGCTCGGCGGCCTGGGGAAGCACGGTCACCGAATAATACTGTTCTGCAATCCTGATGGTCTGGAGCGTGTTGAGATTGTTCAGATCGACCTGCTTGCGCAGGCTTCCCCAAAGGGTCTTGTCGGATGCCGAGATCAGCCGGCTCCGCCGGTTGGTGAAGATCACCAGCGAATCCGTGACACGTTCCATTTCGGCAATCGCGGTGAGAATATCCGTGGCGAAAATCGCCATGCCGATCGATTTTCCACTGCCGAGTGGAAATCCGTATACGATGGATGTGTTCCTCTGCAGGTCATTGCCGATCCCGGTCGCGATCGTATTGTTTTGAATATGCGTTTTCGCAATGCCCGGAGAGACGGTCGGACTTTGAAAGACAGATGGCAGGGAAGAGAAGGCGAGAGAACCGTCTCCGTAGACGATGTCAAGACGCCCGATCGTCCTGTTTTCAGCGACCTGTGCGAACAGTTCACGTCCGAGTTCCTGGACTGCGGCAGAATCCTGGCGTTCGATGGCGTGAATCAGGTTCCGGTTTTCCATGACCAGCGACTTGCTGCTTCCCATTTGCTGGATGATTTCGTTGTTGATCTTGTTCCAGAGATTGATCTGGTCGCTGACCGACTCGCGGGCGTATTGGTTCTTGATCAGCTGTTCGCGCTGGAGTCCAACGTACACGATGCTCGCGCAAATGAGCGCGATCGTCAGCGTCACAAAAAAGCTTATTCGTGTGCGAAGCAGCATGGGTCAGAAGATCATGGGCAGATGGGTTATTCCAGTCCGCTGTCCTTGAAGTCGGCAATCGATATCATGCCCAGAGGCGGATATACGCCCAGTGCGCGCACGACGTCCATGTTGATCCACAACTTGAAACGGCCTAACTGGGCGACAGGCAGGTTTCGCGGCCGGGTTCCGTCCACCAGGATTTTTTCGGCCTGCAGGCCCGCCAGCTTGCCCAGGGTATAGTAGTCCGAGATCAGGCCGAACATGCTGTGCGAGTTTTTCACGGGAAACTGGGTGGACGCAAAAGTCGGCAGGCCCTCCTCGATCGCGGTCTTGGTGAATATCTCTCCGTGCCGTGCCAGAAACGAATCCGGACCGATGTACAGCACTTCCACGCCTTCGGACTTTGCCTGCCGGATCAATTCCGGCAGGGTATCCGGATCCGACTTGTTGTCATCGTCCAGAGGAATCGGGAGGGGCAGAAATTCCATTCCGGCCCTGGGCACCGCCTCCTTCAGCAATTCGACATTGATCCTGACATTTCGGGAAGTGCTGTCATAGATCGAAGCCAGTTTCTTGAAGGGGCGATAGGCCCGGATGACATTCATCTGCGCATCAAGCGGAGCGAGAAAGGAGACTCCCGAAACAGGCCGGCCGGTGCTTTCATAGCTCTTGATGATGTTGGCGGCCTGGGGGTAGGCCACCAGCACGAAGATGGCCGGAATGTCGCGGATGAACTTTTCCGGGGTATCCGTATCCACGCTGCCAAGAATGCTGAGGGTGGTTCCGGTCCCCCACGTATAGACCAGATCCGGCTTGGCGTAGCGGATTTCCTGGATGATCGGCGGGGCATTGCCCCGATCGAGATCAAGATTGCGGACTGTCAGCTCGTACGGAATGCCTCGCTGGTCCAGATAATCCTTGAATCCGGCTTCCACCGCGGTCTCCCCGCGCCAGACCACGGCAAAGATCTTGTGGGGCTGGTCCTTCCCGTCCGTTTCCGTGTGCTGTGCGTATCCACCAAGCGGCGTGAGCAGCGAAATGACCAGGATCCCGGCAAGCCAGGGAAAGCGGAATTTTCGGGATGTCATGCGCTCGATTCCCCCTTGATCTGGCTTTGGCCGACATTGGCGATTATCGCGGACAGGGTGATGGCGACGAGAACGATTGCGCCGATGGCTGCGATCGCATTCGCATAGGGCATCTGCTGGATCAGAATGGCGGCGAGCAGCGGTCCGATGATGAGGCCGATCCGGTCCACGAACTGATAGATGCCGATGGAAACCGAACTCTCGATAAGATGGCGATACCTGTAAACGATTTGCTGCATGATGGCATATCGTGGCGACAGGATCAGGCAATGCCCCAGGCCTACGGCAACGATGGAAATGAGGACGGCCCGGGAATCCCCAAGATGGTCGCTTGCCAACGTGGCAAGCAGCCCCAATCCGCTCAGCGTGGCACCCATCACGGTCATTGTGAAATACTTTCCGATTTTGTCGGCGAGGCGTGATGTTGCGGGTGTTCCGATGACGATGATTACCCCGTAGAGCATCATCATTTGCCCGATCTGGGTGCTGCTGTGTCCGAGCTCATTCAGATACAGGGGAATCAGAACGAACAGGAATGCAGAAAGCGTGGTTCGAGTCGATATCGCCGTCAGGATGGTGCTGATGAAAAGGTTGTCGCTGAACAGGATTGCCCACGGGCGCATTCCGAACACGCGGGCATTCGGGGCCGATCCGGCATTCTTGCCCGGTCCGGAGCTGGAACTGGCAAGCAGCCGGTAGGCTGCGTACCCGGACAGGACGGACAGGCCTGCCGAAATCAGGAAGATCGTCTGCTGGCCCACATGGTCTGCAAACATCCCGCCCAGGGAAGGGCCGCACACATACCCGGCGAAGATCGCGCCGACATAGGCCGATGCGCTGTGCGCACGATTCCCGGCTCTGGAATGCAGGGCAATCCAGGTTTCACAAGCGTTGAAAATCAGGCCGTAGCCCACCCCGTTCAGACATCGCCAGATGATCAGCTCGGTGTAGTTGTCGGACAGAAAGGTTCCGCAATATCCTGCGAATGCACAGCCGATTCCAATCAGGAAAAGCCGTGAACAGCCCAGACGATGGGTCAGATTGCCGGCAAGCAGGGTGGCGACAACGGCTGCGACCATGAACAGGGTGATCGGCAGGCTGATCATCATCTCGTAGGAGAGGGCCGGCTCAACCGGGATGAAACCGCTTACGAAGAGCGGAAAGAAGGATCGGGACAACTCCTCCGAGAAAATGAACAGAAAGAACGGAACGCGAATCAGGGCCGGTGTCTTTTCGATCACGCTGAATTGGTCGGTGAACCCGTAGCGTTTGCTGGCCTGCGTTTTCAGTGCCGCGATTTTCTGGCTGATTCTCGGGTCGATCTGCGCGTCCCTGAGCTCGCGCAATTCGAACTGGAAATCCTGGTACCGTTGCTCCAGGTGATACAGGAGCCGATTCAGGCTGGAGACCATCAGGCCGATTTCGTTTCGAGCCCGGAGCGACAGCCGGTAGGAGAATTTTCCCTTCGATCCGGCTTCGAGCACTTTCTGCAGGTGCGCCGTGGGGTCCAGAATGCGGCGACTCATGAACATGGTGAGAAGCTCGAGGGTGATCACCATCGACACCACAATCACCGCGATGACCTCGAAGAAAATTGTGGCAAGTTGCTGGCGTATGTTTCCGCTGCTGACCCCTACGTGCAGCGCGGCGCTCGAGTCGCCCTTGAAGTGGATCGGGAAGCGATGGTCGAGGTATCCGCCAATGTCCCGAATTGAATGCGAGTTGTGTGATCCATCCGATTCGTGGAGGGTTGCCGGAAATTGGTCCAGAAGCTTGTCCGGCACGCTGTGCTCAAACATGACTCCGGAGGGGTTGTCGACGAGAGCCAGGTACTGGATGTCGAAATTGGACTCGAGGATATGCTGGAAATACTCGCTCACTCCGACAAGCTTGCCCGGCGGGATGCCGAGCTCGTTGATGGCATAGGTGAGTTCCGTAGACAGCGCGCGACCTACCGCGGAGGCCTTTTGGTTCAGTTCCGGCCCCAGTTCCTCCTCAAATCCCTTGAGAGCAATCCAGGAGATGACAATCTGGCTGACCAGCATGATTGCTCCGCCCATCATGAGGAGTCGAAGAAAAAGACTCCGCTGCCGGGCCGGGACTTGGGAGTCGGCCGTATCCTCGACTTGTGCTTTCTGGCCGTCCACCGTCAACGCTCCTTTCCTTCATCGAGATTCCTGGCCCGGATGATCGTTGATTCCATGTCCTTGTAAGTGACCAGTATCGCAGAGATGAATCGGTGGAAAGCCGGGTGCCTGATGCCGGTCTCCCGAAGCGCTGATATATCCTTTTGCCTGTCGCTTGAGATGGTGTCCATGACTTCGCCCATCGACTTGAATTCCCTGCAGACCTGATTGAGCAGGTACATGGCGCTGAAAAACGCGATCAGAATCGCGATTCCCGCCGCGGCCGAATTGACGACAAGCAGGTGGCGGGCCTGGCTGCGGATTTTCTGGTCCAGGTAATCACGGGAATATCGAAGCACGAGCGAACCGACATCCTGGCCAAGGTTGTTCCGGATGGGCGTGCCCACCACTCCTGCGTCGGTTTCCTGGGTGAACCAGGACGGGTTGCCGGTGCTGGCATTCAATCGCCAGATGCTGATCCACTCTTCCGGAATCAGGTCTCCGATGGAACTCGAATCGGAACTGTGCAGAATCAGGCCGGATTCATCAAACACCTCGATGGAAAGAATCTGCCTGTCGTCCAGTCCGTATGCCTCGAGCACTTCGGTGATCTGCAGATTTTCCAGGGGCAGGCCCAGGTCCATCTGGGTTTCGATGTCGTTCCTGATTTGACCTGTCACGAATTCGAACCGGGAGTCCAGAAGATTCGAGAATGTCTGGCCGAACTTGTGCAGGCTCAAGGCGCTGGTGATGGCAATGCCCATGACCAGGATCGGAACCAGCACCAGCGCAACCCGGAATGCGAAACCAAAGAACATACACGCTACCTCATCGATGCATCTGAAGAGTCTGGAACAACGAATTGGGCTGAACGGAGGCTTTTCTGGAGAGACGAAGCAAATTCATGATCCGGTTGCCATGAGCTGTAGCGTGAATCAACTCCGAAAAACACGATACATGCTGGGCGCAGGCTTTCGTACACAAAGGCAACACACGATTGTCCATCCTGATCATTCCCTGATGCCTCATTTAATGCCCTATATTATATTTTTTCGATTTTTGAATCCACACCTCTTGCACGTCGTGCATGCAAGCGCATGCCGAACTCTGGCAATGCCGTTGCGGGTTGGAGCAGGACAAGAACTCTCCCCAAGCTGAATTAATCTTGTTGAAAAAAGTTTTTTTACCAATACAATCTGTGTGAGGTTTCGGGTCGGTCGGCCCGGTCATGAATCATACAGCGCGATTGCATGGCTTTCAGAAACAGGAAAGGCGTCTGGTACGGCATGCTCGAGTCGGTCAAGAAAGGCAATGTCGTTGTGATCTGGGATCCGGTACTTCCCGAGGCGGGGGAAGGAAAGGTATTTTTTTACAATACGCACAAGGACAGGGTCATCGAGTATGTCGAGGCGATTGTTGTGCCGAAATTGAGGGATCTCGCCGGCAAGGAGCTGTCCGATGCGAAACGGAAGTTCGGTACCCGCTGGGAAGAGATGCGGGTTGCCTACATTCCCAGGGAGGAGCCGGTATCGGCGGCGGATATGTCGAATCTGCTCAAAGAGCACATCGAACTGGATATCGACTTGACGATCCATGGCGACGATATCGACATGGATGACGAACTGGACATTGACTGAATTCGGATTTTGGGTCTGAAGCCATGTGCCGTTGCTCGATGCGCCCTCTTGCGAACTGTTCCCCGACAGAGCCCGGTCTTGAGGCGGTCAATAGCGAACGATGAGCGTATAGTGGACATGCCCTCGGAAGCTGCCTGGCCGCTTTGTATCGACGGGGTACCGGTGCACGGGCGACCCCGGACATTCAGCCGGACACGATGAAGTTCGCCAGTCTGACGCATCGTATTGCCGGCGAGAGCGTGGATGCCTGGCAGGTCCACTATGAAGGGCTTGCCAGGCTTCAGGCGGGCGAGGACATCATTGTGCTGAGTGTCGGGCAGGAAACCGACGAGCACACCGACGGGAAGATCGTCGAGGCGGCAGTGGCCAGCTTGCGATCAGGGAGGCACCACTACACGCCGGTCGAAGGAGACCCCGCGCTCAGAGCGGCGGTTGCGAGACGCCACCGCGAACTGACGGGGCAGGATGTCGACGAGCACCAGTGCGCCATTTTCTCAGGTGCGCAAAATGCCCTGTTTGCCGTGTCCCAGTGCCTGCTGGAGCACGGTGACGAGGTGATACTGATCGAACCCTACTATACGACCTACCCGGCAACCTTCTCGGCCGGAGGAGCGAAGGTGGTGCCTGTTGCGGTCAACGCGACAAGGGGGATGCAGATGGTGCCCGAGGACGTGATTGGAGCGATAACCGACAGGACCCGCGCCATTGTCGTGAACTCGCCCAACAATCCGCTGGGCTCCATCTACACGCTGGCGCAGTATCGGCCGATCGTGGAGGCATGCATTGACCGGAATATCTGGCTGGTCAGCGACGAGGTCTACCAGGAAATACTGTTGCCGGAGGACCGGTCAAGTCCGGCCAGTTTGCCCGGTGCCGAAGAGATCTGCATCACGGTTTCCAGCCTGTCAAAGTCCCATCGGATGACCGGCTGGCGTATCGGATGGGCGATCGGTCCGCGAGCCTTGATGGATCATCTGTACAACCTTTCCATGTGCATGACGTATGGGCTGCCGCCCTTTTCCATGGATGCCGCACTGGTCGCGTTTCAGACGGGCTCGTCGGTCGCCGACGCTGTCCGGACAAGCATGGACCGACGCCGCAGGATTGCAATCGAGTGCTTGCGCGATATTCCGGGCCTCCGGCTGCTGGATTCTTCAGGCGGCATGTTTGTGGTACTCGATGTCCGGGAATCGGGCATCGGGAGCCGGGAATTCGCACGGCAGATGCTGGACCGGCATCGGGTCAGCCTGTTGCCCTGTGACGGTTTTGGGGCATCCGGGACCGGACTGGTCAGGGTCAGCCTGTGTGTCGAGGACGGGATTTTCGAGCAGGCATGCCTGAGAATCCGCGAGTTCGCACTCCAACTGTCCGAGGCGTAATTTGCAAGACACGCGATCATCGAAGGGGGGAAGGGAAGGGTGAAATCCCATGTCGAGGTCGCGGTGATCGGCGGCGGGCTGATCGGATGCAGCATCCTCTATCATCTTGCCCGTCTGGGTTGCAGGGACGTGATGTTGCTGGAGCGCAGCGAGCTAACTTCGGGATCGACATGGCATGCCGCAGCGGGGATTCATGGCCTGCACGACAACAACAATGTCTCGCGCATGCAGTACTACACCATGAATCTCTATCGGGAGCTTGAACGGGAGACCGGCCAGTCATGCGGAATACACCAGCCCGGCGCGATCTACCTGGCGTGCACGGAAGAGCGGGTGCATCAGTTACGGATCCAGGCTTCCAAGGCCCCGGCATTCGATGCCGAATTCTACGAGCTTTCTTTGCCGGAAGTCCGCGATCTCCATCCCCTGCTGGATCTGGACGGTGTCCGGCTTGCGATGTTCGAGCCGCTGGGAGGGCATGTGGATCCTTCCGGAGTGACCCATGCCTACGCTCAGGGCGCCCGCAAGGCCGGAGCCGAAATCCATCGGTTTACGCCGGTCGAGGAAACCGTTCCGAAATCCGACGGCAGTTGGACGGTGATCACCCGCAAGGGGAATGTGCACGCCGAAATTGTCGTGAATGCGGCCGGACTGTGGGGGCGCGAAGTTGCAGCCATGGCCGGAATCTCCCTGCCTCTCATGCCTCTTGAACATCAGTACTTCGTGACCGAAAGCATTCCGCAGATCCGGGAGCTGGGGCGGGAGCTGCCGGCGGTTGCTGATCGTGATCACGAGTATTACATGCGCCAGGAAGGGCAGGGTTTGCTGGTCGGCGCCTACGAGAAGGACGGCCGGTTTTGGGCCGAAAACGGGACGCCCATGGATTTCGGCCACGACTTGCTGCAGGAGGATCTGGACCGAATCTCGGAAAATGTCATGCGGGCCTGCGACAGGGTTCCGGCGCTGGCGGAAGCGGGGGTGAAAAAGGTGATCAATGGACCGATGATCTGGTCCCCCGACACGTCCGCCGTGGTTGGCCCGGTTCGGGGGCTGAAGAATTATTTTGTCTGCACAGGCATCATCCCGGGCTTCAGCCAGAGTGCGGGTCTTGGCAAGACCGTTGCCGAATGGATCGTGGAAGGCGAACCCGAGCTCGACCTCTTCGCCTGGGACGTGGCCCGTTTCGGATCCTGGGCAACCCGTTCCTATGCAAAGGCCCGGGCGCTGGACAATTACAGCTCGCGCTTCAGGATTCATTTTCCCAACGAGGAAAGGGAGGCCGGTCGACCGGTCAGAACCCGCCCGGTCCATGCGCTGCAGAAATCCCTTGGCGGCGTGTTCGGCCTGTCATACGGCTGGGAACATGCCCAGTGGTACGCGCGGGGCGTGCCGGCAAAGGACGATTTCAGCTTCGGGCGTCCCGCTTGGTTCGACACGGTCGGAGAAGAGGTCGCGGCGGTGCGCAATGCCGCCGGCCTGATCGATGTCTCGAACTTCGCGAAGTACCGCATAACCGGACCCGGTGCGGCGTCATGGCTCGACCGGATCATCGCCAATCGCGTTCCGCGGCTGGATGGTCGAATGTGCCTCACGCCGTTGCTCAGCCTGCGCGGCGGCGTTGCCGGGGATTTCACGGTCGCACGGCTGGCGGAAGACCACTTCTTCATGATTGGTTCGGGAATTGCCGAAGACTATCATCTGCGTCTATTCGAGCGTTATCTGCCCCGTGAAGGTGTCGAGTTCGAATGCGTGACGGATCGCCTGTGCGGTGTCAATGTGGCGGGACCGAAGGCTCGCGGGATCATGGAAAGGCTGACCGGCGAGAACTGGTCGTCCGAAGCCCTTCCGTTCATGCGAAATGCCACGCTGAAACTCCGGGGCTACGATGCCCTCGTGATACGCGTTTCATTTTCCGGAGATCTCGGATACGAAATCTATGTCGATGAATCCTGTTTTCTGGACCTCTACACGGCGGTACTGTCGGCAGGAGAGGAATTCGGAATCCGGCCGGTCGGAAGCCGGGCGCTCGGCTCGATGCGGATCGAGAAGGGGTATGGCAGCTGGGGCCGGGAATATTCTCCGGAATGGTATCCCCATGAATCCGGCCTGCAGGGGTTGATCAGGGTCGACAAGCCCGAATTTGCCGGGCGCGAGGCCTGGGTGAAGATCATGGATGCAGCGCCTCGGCAATTGCTGTGCCAGTTCGAACTCGAACCCGTCCCGGGCGAGGAGGATGCGGACGCATGGGGCGGCGAGTCCATCATGCTGGACGGGGAATATGTTGGCCGGGTCACTTCAGGCGCCTACAGCTACACGCATGGAAAATCCGTTGCGCTGGGATATTTGGACGGCGCAGCAGTCCACCCCGGCAGACGTTATGGGATCGCGGTCCTCGGCCGGCCCCGCCCGGCGATATTGCGTGCGGAGCCCCTGTTCGATCCCCGTGGAGACAGGCTTCAGAGCTGATGATCCGGCGTTATGCCGACAGTCCCTGATGGATTGTGCAATAACGGGCTTCCACCCGCTCGAGCAGCGTGTCGACACACTCGTCGATGCAGTACAGACGACTGTGCTCCGGCTTGATGAATCCCCGGTCCATTGCCTGTCCGATCAGTGCGGACAGTGAATCGTAATAGCCGTTCACGTTCAGGATTCCGATCGGCTTGACATGAATTTCAAGCTGCGACCACGTGATGGCCTCCAGCAACTCCTCAAATGTCCCGAAGCCGCCCGGCAGGGCGATGAACCCGTCGGCCAAAGAAGCCATGGTTTCCTTTCGCTGATGCATGTTCTTGACCGTGATCAGTTCCGTGATCCCCGGATGCTCATGCTCGTGATCGAACAGCAATTCCGGAATCACGCCGGTGACCTTCCCGCCTCCGCTCAGTACGGCGTCCGCAACGGTTCCCATCAAGCCCATGCTCGAGCCGCCGTAAACAAGGTCGATGCCCCGCTTGCCCATGGCGTGCCCGAGAGCAGTCGCGGCCGCGACATACGCGGGGTCGTCGCCGGCTCTTGATCCGCAATAGACGCAAATTCTGTTCACGTTGACAATTCCAGTCATGTTGAAAATAGCAGTGATCGGGTCGGAACAGGCTCCCGCTTCGCCAATTCGAATCGAATGGGGCGCTGATCGGGAGATCGGGTCGGCAGCCTGCCCGAATTATAAGACAAAACATGCCGCGCACACCGGCGCAAGGCCGATATCGCGCTCGGGTATTGCAATGCTGCATCCGATTCTGTCTGAACACGGAAATTTCGCGAAAAAGCAGCAAAACTCCCTGTTTTGTCCCGTGGTCGCGGATAAAATCGGGCTTTCGGATTTCGGTGTGTGATGCCATGGCCTCAATCAAGAACATCGCGTTTATCGGTCTCGGAAACGTGGGGTCGAAGCTCGCGGGAAGCCTGCTGAGAAACGGATTCGACCTCACGGTTCGGGATCTGGATGTCCGGGTTGCCCGTCCGTTGCTTGAAGCCGGGGCAAACTGGGGCGACAGTCCGGCAGATATGGCAAGGGAAGCGGATCTTCTGATCACCTGCCTGCCCAGTCCGGCGGCCAGCGCTATAGTGATGGAGGCCGAGGATGGCGCCCTGAACGGGTTGGGCGAGGGCAAGATCTGGGCGGAAATGAGCACAACGGATGAAAACGAGGTGCTGCGCCTCGGCGCACTGGTCACGGACCGGGGCGCCGAACCGGTGGATTGTCCCGTATCGGGCGGCTGCCACCGTGCCGCGACCGGCAACATATCCATCTTTGCGGGCTGCGAAAGACAGACGTTTGACCGGATGCTTCCGGTGCTGACCTCCCTCGGCCGCAGGATACTGCACACCGGCCGACTCGGCTCGGCCTCGATTCTCAAGGTGGTCACCAATTTTCTCGCCACCGCAAATCTGGTGACGCTGTGCGAGGCGCTTGCGACTTCCAGGGCGGCGGGCATGGACCTCAATACCGCCTACGAGGCCATCCGCATTTCCTCGGGCAATTCGTTCGTGCACGAGACCGAAAGCCAGGTCATCCTGAACGGAAGCCGCGATATCAACTTCACGATGGATCTGGTGTGCAAGGACATCACGCTGTTCGACGATATCGCAAGACGCACCGGGGTTCCTCTCGATTTCTCGCCGCTTATGGTCGGTCTTTTCAAGGAGGCCATGGAACGGTATGGAGCCAGAGAGCATTCTCCCAACATCATAAGACGGCTTGAAGAGGCGACCGGGCTCGACATCCGGGCCCCGGGTTTTCCGCCGGAGATGATCGACGACGAGCCGGAGGAGGCGGGCTACGAGGTGATTCCGAAAGGAGCCGCCCGCCCGGGCGAGTGAAATCAAGGAGTCATTCGAGAGTTGTAGCCTGCGCTGTTGCACGGCCAGCCGCTGGCTGATTCCATACAGTCGGGCCACGAAATATCCCGCCTTTTGGGATGGGCCGGGCTTTGCCTGCATGGAAGAGGAGGGCAGACGGCCTGGAATCTGTCTCTACCTCGCCGAAATGGAGTGTTCATCCTATCCAGAAGTACCACCTTGTGGAGACGTGTGGGTGATTTGGAGAGGCATCCTAGATGAATGGGTTCGGGAACCACTGCCCGTACGGGATCGACATGGATGTATCCTGAATCCAACTGGGTGGGATTGGGGATTGGCCCGATCTTATTCCTTGTAGCTTTCTTTGTGTTGCCCCAAAATGACGAAAGGAGCGACAATGTCGCCCCTTCGTACTTAGTTCCCGCCGAAGCGGGCAACGGACATAGGGCAAGCCCATGCCGTATCTAAAGTGAATATGCCATATTCAATTCAAGAATTCAAGATTTGTCCGGGTTCAATACATCTGGGACTGAGAGGGTTCGGTGACCCCGTGTTGTTGAAGGTACTGCGTGGGTATTCCAAGTTCAAGGGCATAGTTGCTCCCCTCAAGTGTCACATGTATCTGAACCTGCACAGATATATTTAGTTGGATTTTAGGCGGGAACTGGTAGTCCTTCCAGAACTAGAGCTATGATTTGATTAAAATCCTCTTGACTGACTCTGGGCGATATATCTCCTGGCAAGTGAAGTCGGCTTACGGCAACCGTAGTCAGATAATTGCAGATGACCCATGTATCCTGTCAGTCAATTGGCGAAACCATTGGGTAAGCCATGGGATTGTCCGGTTGGGGTTTTGTAGTGAATGGTAGAACAGTAGTGTTGCTGTAGAGTCTTGTTCTTTTCGACAGAATCAATACCGGACGACGCTTCCAAAACTCAGGAAGCTGGGCATCCTCTGGCAGGTCGCACCAATAGACTTGCCTAATTCGCGGTGCTGACCTGATTCTAGGTGGTATACGGGGTGGCATCGTTTCATTAGCCATGCTGATCAACCAGTTTTTTATAAATTCGTGATATTACAGTTTCTGAAGCCGTCTTGCGGCATCCTGGTCCAGCCGATTACTCGCACACGACCCCGTCGCCGTCTCCATCGCGCATAAAGGGATAGGCAGGATGGGATCGGGGAACGGGAACAATCCCGTGGTGCCTCGCCTCGCTGCAGGATATCCGCCCGTTTCCATTGTTGTCGTACATCAAGAGGGCGTCGTTTGCCGTTTCAGTCTGTCGCGGGCGCGGCATGCCGTTTTCACAGTCCATGATCATTTCCGTGGTGCTGCACGCAGCCAGAACGAGTTCAATTGCATCCGCTTCAGCGCGGTCGATGGTCAGCGCGTACTTGCGGCGGACCTCCAGAGTCCGCCCGACGAACCAGCATGCGTTCACGGGCGGCAGCCACTCGGCAGGATCCTTGCCTATTTTCTGATGGCGGTTGATCGAGGGACTTGCCAGTGTGAGATTGAGAGGATCACGGGAAAACCGCGCTTTCACATCGGATCCGGCGGCGCAAAGCCCGCTGTCGTGGGCTTCGGACAAGGCGACGACATGTTCGATGTCGGTTTCGCCCGTGTCCCGGAAACAGGTTCCGGTGTATGGACTGTAGATCACGCCGCCCAGTCTTGCCACGATGGCCCTTTCAACGGACTGTGGGTAAGGATAGTCCTTCCGGTCAAATGGCGCGCACCGGTTTTCCGGCGCTATTTTCACTCCCCGATAGGTGTCTGCGCCTTGCGCAGTATGGCTATCTGACAGTCCCAGCAGGATGACAAGTGCTATCGGGGCGATGTGCGGGAGGCGGGGCATTACAGTTCGGTGGCGGCCAGGCTGCATCGAAGGCCATTCCGGTTGGACAGGATATCGGCCCGGAGTCGATGCCCGGCCGATTCCGGCCCTTGTCGGCGTGCTGTCGGTTGCGGTTCGACGGGATGTCTGAAAAGAGGTCATGAACCAGCCTCATCTTCATGGAGTGCCATGTATAATTTCCGAAGTATCGTAACCGAAGTTCCGCCCTGCCGCTGCGGGGCGCGTTCCACAATGTGCGAGTGCAGTTGCAGGCAGTCCGAATCGTGCATTCACCGGGAGTATGGCGTTCTCCAGAATCGGCAGGATTGATCGAGCGTCGACTCGAACGAGGACAGTCATGAGAATACTCATTGATATCACGGCCCACGATTGGATGGATCCGGGTTCATTCCGGCAGCGGGTTCCGGGCATCCCCGATCGTGACATCCGGTTTTATCCGGAATTCGGCGATCCGGAAAAGATTGCGATGCTCGCATGCGACCGGTTACGGCCCGGACTCGTCCAGCAATTGCCGAACCTGATGCTGATCCAGAAGCTCGGTGCCGGGGTCGACACCATGCTTGCCGATCCGGACCTGGGTCCGGACATCCGCGTTGCCCGTCTTCGCCATCCGGGGATCGCCACGGAAATGGCGCGGTACTGCGTCGCGCTGGTAACGGGGGACATGCATCATCTTGATCATTTTCGGGGAATGCAAGGAGATTCCATGTGGAT
The DNA here is from genome assembly GCA_009841725.1 of Gammaproteobacteria bacterium. Taxonomy (GTDB): domain Bacteria; phylum Pseudomonadota; class Gammaproteobacteria; order Arenicellales; family Poriferihabitantaceae; genus Poriferihabitans. Next base: position 7,462 of record VYGS01000076.1, on the reverse strand, counting down.
GCCCGTGGCCCCGAAAAGACCGGAAGATCTGCGGGTCGGAGTGCTCGGCCTTGGACATATTGGCGCAGTGATTGCAAGAATGTTCGCGGACACGGGCCTTCAGGTCTTGGGCTGGAGCCGAACCCCGAAGGCACTGGAAGGTATCGACTGTGTGAGCGGAGAGTCGGGCCTGGCCGAATTGTTGTCGGCATGCGATTACATATCCTGCGTGCTGCCTTCCACTCCCGAGACGAGCGGATTGCTCAACATGGACCGATTCCGGTCCATGAAAGCGCAATCCATGCTGATCAATATCGGAAGAGGTTCGTTGCTGATAGAGTCCGATCTGTTGGAGGCTTTGGACAGGGGTTATCTGAGACGGGCGGTGCTGGACGTGTTCACGGTCGAGCCGCTACCCAAGTCCAGCCGACTGTGGCATCATCCATGTGTTACGGTCACTCCCCACGTGTCGGGATGGCACGTCGAAGAAGGACTGAAAGTGGTGGAGGACAATTTTCGGCGTTTGATGAGCGACATGCCGATCCTGAATGAAATTAACCGCGATATCGGATATTAGGCCGGATAGGCGGGCAAGATCACCGATGTGAGGAGAGCGATGAGTTCAAAATATACTGAAAGCCTTGAAGAGGCCCTGCCGGATCGCGGACGGGTTATCGAAGAGAAGAAGAGACTGGAGGCGGCCGGGGTCAAGTACATCCTGTCCTGCTGGATTGACATGCTTGGAGTGCCCAAGACCAAGCCCATGCCGATTAGCGACTTCGAGTTGCTCTGTCAGGGCAAAGGGCCCCAGTTCGCTGTTCATTCCGTGTCTTTTGTTCCGGAGCTCGGTCCGCATGATCCCGATCAGATTCCGATTCCGGATCTGGATACCCTTGAAATCTGCCCCTGGGACCCCGCCTGCGCATGGGTGATCGCGGATCTGTACTGGAAGGACAAGCCCTACAATCTTTGTCCGCGGAACATGCTGAAACGCGCGATTGCGGCCGCAGCGGAAAAGGGATATGCGATGTATGCAGGCATCGAGCCTGAATTCATCACCATGAAGTGGGACGAGAACGGCCTGCCGGTCAAGGCTTTCGACGACGATCCCGTGCCGGGTCACGGTATCCGGCCGAGGCGACAGGCTTTCGGGTATGATCTGGAATATTCCATTGATGCAATGGGATTTCTGGGCGAGCTGATCGACATCCTGGAGGGCCTGGGCTGGAATCTCCACGATGTGGTTGCCGAGGGCGCCTATTCGCAGTTTGAACTCGATTTTCACTATACCGATGTGCTGTCCATGGCGGACCGCTTCATCTTTCTCAGGGCCATTCTCAAGGAAACCGCAAAGAAGCACGGCATGTTTGTCACGTTCATGCCGAAGCCGACCATCGGCGACTGGCGATCCGGAGCCCATCTCAACACGTCCATGCAGCGTGTCGACACCCCCGGTGTCAACATCTACGAAAAGCCCGGAGGCGGCTGGAGCGACGAGGCGATGCATGCGGTGGGGGGCATGCTGCGACACGGCACGGCCATTACCTGCATCGCCTGCTCGACCGTCAATTCCTACAACGGCCTGGTGGCCCAGGTCAGCGGATTTGAGGGCGGCTGCTATACCTGGGCGCCGACACACATGGCCTATGGCACGAACAACCGTTCCGCAATGCTGAGATTGCCGCAGAGCCGCTATGCGATCGAGAACCGGGCTTCGGACATGTGCATGAACGTGTATGCCGCATTCGCGATGACGCTGGCGGCATCGATTGAAGGGATTGTCGAGAAGGCTGATCCGGGACCGCCGCTTGACGCGGACTTGTATGTCATGTCTGATGAGGAAAAAGCCAAACGCGGCCTCAAGCCGCTGCCGGGCAATCTTTACGAGGCGGTCAAGGGGCTAGCCCAAAGCGATCTGGCCCGCGAGGTTCTCGGCCCGGCCATGCTGAATTCGTTCATCCAGTACAAGATGGACGAGTGGAATCGGTATCATCAGGCGGTTACCGACTGGGAGGTCCAGGAATACCTCAGACTGTATTGATTGCCGATGCGGCGGTTTTGCGCGGCCACCCTACGCTTCAGGCGCATGGGGGGCGAATTCGAACGAGTCGAAGTGGAACCTGTCCGGATTCATGCCCCGTTCAAGCAGGTTGTCCCGGATGCTGTCGACCATGATCGGGGGGCCGCTGGCGTAGATGTCGAAAGCTGAAACGTCGCGGTAGTTCCGGCATACCGCCTCGTGCACGAAGCCGGTTTCTCCATGCCAGCCGTCGGACCAGTGATCCGACAGCACGGGGGTATACCGCAATCCGGGATGGGCGTCTTGGCGGTCGCGTACCCAGCTGTCCAGATAGAGATCCTGCTCGTCCCGGGCGCCCCAGAAGAGATGGATTTGCGTCTCCGGATGTTCTGTCAGGGCATGTTCGAGAAGGGCCTTGATCGGCGCGAAGCCTGTCCCGCCGGCGATCATCAGCAAGGGAGTGCAAGGTTCGCTCTGGAGAAAATAGGTGCCAAAGGGGCCTTCGAATCTCAACAGATCCCGAGGGCGCATGGCGGAGAAAACCCTGGGCGTGAAATGACCGTCCGAGACTCGCCGGACATGCAGCTCAATCCCCTCGTCGATCGTCCGGTGGGGAAGGTTTGCGATCGAGAAGCTTCTGCGTTGCCCGTCCCTGAGCACGATGTCGATATACTGTCCCGGAATGAAATTGAAATCCTGGCCCTTTGGCAAGGCCAGGAAGAGGCGGATGACATCCCGGGCAACCGGGTCCAGGCTTGCGACGCGACAGGGCAGCATCTTGATCCGGATGTCCGTGCCCGATCTCAGTTCTTCGACATCGATTTCGATGTCCGACAGTGGCCGAGCCTGACACAGCAGGAGCTTGCCTTGCCGCCTTTCGTCTTCTGTCAGGGCGTGATCGGAATAGGTGCCAAAATCGACAGTTCCGCTGATCAGCACGCTCTTGCAGGCCCCGCATGCCCCGTTTCGACACCCATAGGGATAAATTCGATTGTCCCGTAACGCCGCATCGATGACCGACTCTCCGTCCCGGCCGTCGAATGAGCTGCTGTTGCGTATATTGGTGATCCGGTAACCCACTGCATGCTGCCCTCGTGAAAGTCGTGTTAGCCTTATAATCGGTCAACCGTATTCGTGTCAATCAATGCCTGAACTTCCCGAGGTCGCGACCACTATCAGCGGCATTCGTCCCTATCTTGAAGGGGCTGTCATCGTTCGCGCGGAGATACGGGAGAGAAGGTTGCGGTGGCCGATCGCTTCCGATCTGGAACAACGCGTTGCGGGAAGAAAGGTCGTCGGCATCAATCGCCGGGGAAAATACATCGTGGTGCATCTCGATCGGGGCGGGCTGCTGGTCCATCTGGGCATGTCCGGGTCCTTCCGAATCGTCGATCCGCAGACGAGACCCGAAAAGCACGATCACTTCGACCTGCTCACCGATGCGGGTCCCGTGATCCGCTATCGCGATCCAAGACGATTCGGATGCCTGATACATTGTGAAGGCGATCCGGGGAGTCACGAGCGGCTGTCGAGACTGGGCATGGAGCCGCTCGAGGACGGTTTCACCGGAGCGCGGCTTTACCGGCTTGGCCGGACCCGGAACGTTCCGATCAAGACATATATAATGGACAGTTCGGTTGTGGTTGGAGTCGGGAACATCTATGCGAGCGAATCGCTGTTTGTCGCCGGCATCAGTCCCGTCAGGAGATGCTCGAGAATCTCGATCGCCCGATACGACATGCTTGCCCTGAGCATTCGCAGGGTATTGACCGATTCGATCGCGAAGGGCGGGACCACGCTTCAGGACTTTGTCCGTGCAGATGGCCGCCCGGGCTACTTCGATCAGGAATTGTCCGTCTACGGCCGTGCCGGAGAACCGTGCCTGGCATGCAGCCATCCGATAAAGAGCCGGATTATCGCGCAAAGAGCGACCTATTACTGTCCGCAATGCCAGACGTAGTCATGCCAGATTGAGAGAAGTCGCGATGTATACCGTTCCGGGCAGATTTCCTGTGTTTCTGTCGCTCCACCGCATGACGATTGCCTGTACCGCAATCGGTTTTCTGTTGTTGTGCAATGCCGTCACCCGCATGGAGGGAGAGAGGATTCAGGACGAGGTTGGACAACGTGTCCGGGAGTCGGTTTCGATTCCGGGCGCAGAAAAGGTCGAGGTCGAGGTCGAGGGCCGGAATCTCGTGATTCACGGAACCGTGTCCAATGAGTCGGCAAAGAATCAGCTGGAGCAGTCGGTTTCGGCGCTGTCCGGCATTCGTTCGATCGGGTTCGATCTGGACATTCTCCCGACACGGACTTCTTACATCCGTATTGTCCGGAATCACAGGGGCGAACTTCGCCTGGAGGGGGAACTGCCTCGTGCGAGCCAGGTGGACAGCGTGTTGAGAATCATCACCGGGGAGATCGAACATGACCGGCTGGTCGATGATTTGGTCGTGAATCCCGATGTTGCCGACCCGCACTGGTACGATATGCTGATGGCGGTACTGCGGGCGGTCGAGCCAATGGAGCGCTTTACGCTGGATCTCGGAGTCGGCCGTGTCATACTGGGCGGGTTTCTGGAAGATCGGACCGTGTATGACACACTGGTCGAAAGCGTGCGGCAGCTGGCCACTGACAGCGAAATGGGTTTCGTCAACCGGGTCGGCAGCCGACCCGCAACTGACTAGATTCCGACTGTCGTGGATGTGTCCGTCCCGGTGATTAGTGCCCCGGCCCCTTGCGAAGATCGCTGCCCGGTCTGGCTTCACGGCCTGTAATCCTGGTTTCCGAATCCACCCTGGTGCCCGTTGACAACATCGATACGGGCTTTCCATCGGACATCTCGCGGGTGACGCTCGGTTGTTATGCAGACAGGCATAACATACAATCCGATTTGCGAGGCAGTTGATCGCTTGCCGTGCCGTTTCCGGATAGCGGAGCGATTTTGGAACGGGTATATAAGATGTCATTTTGGTCCAAGACAACGAATCCCGAGCATCGCTCGGCAATGGGTTCGTCTGCCATGATTCAGACCGGCAAGCTGATCGCAAGCCTACCTCTGGTCCTGCTGCTGAATGCCGAATCCCTTTCCGATGAAATCGGGCAAACGACTGGGCAGCCTGTACCGGAATCCGGTCTGCACGTGCAGGCCGGGATCAGTGGGGGAGGCCTGGTTACGCCCAAGTCAACAATGCCGATTGGGGCAGGGGATACGATCCTGAACCCGGGCAATGGATTGTCCGGTGAAATGCCGGGCAGCCTGATTGTCGAGGAGAACAGTTCGCAGGGATTGCAGATCGAGCGGCTGAACGCGTCGATCGAAACCGGAATCGGCACTCTGAGAGTGGGACGGGACTGGGCCAGTTTCAATGAGCTTCTGCTGACGGCCGACGAGCCGGGCCCGGAGCAGGATGACCGGCATGTTGTAGACCAGATTCGCTGGCTGACCCCGAACGGATTCTCGATTGCACTGGAATCGTCGCCGAAATCAAGTTTCGGAAGCGCGGAAAGCCGGAATCTGGACCATCAGGCCGACGATTCGACCAGTGTTGTCCTGTCGTGGCAACGGGTCCAGGACGGCAGGCCCGGCGATTATCGTATCTCGGCCATGGGCACCCGGCTGAATCTCAGTCAGGGCGGGCAGGGATTCGATGGCGACAATCTGGCCGGCTGGGGGCTGAACCTGCAGGGCAACTGGAAGATTGGCGATCTGGTCACGGCCCTGTCGGTCACTTACGGACAGGGAATCGACAGCTATATCCTCAGAAGAGACGGCAGGGACTTGTATGTCATGCCTGGTTCGGGCGGCGAGCGGTCCAGTTCATACAGCGTTCGGCCCAGTCTTTACTATGCGCTGAGCGACAGATCGAAGTTTCACATTGTGCTGGGGCACCATGGCCAGAGTTTCGAAAACGATTCGCAACAAGGCGGGAAGACTCTGGACACCATTCACCTCGAGTACACCTGGAGCCCGTGGCCGAGAACCGAGCTGGGCGTGAAATTGTCCCAGGAGAATGCAGAAGGCACGACGGACGATCAGGACAACACGAGAATCCTGCTCAAGGGGTCCGCAAGATTCTAGGCCGGATTGGGTGACGTCCGCCGGGCTTCGGGGTGGCTCGGGTCCGTCAGCCGATCATCGGAATTTCCCCAAAACGTTGGCTGAACCGGTTTTTCGGTGGTTTGAAGGGAGGCCGTTCGGACCGCCTTGCCGTCGAATCCATCCGAGATGCGGGACTTTTGGGCGGATGATCCGGCGGTTCGGCAGGCGGGGTTATCGGCGTCTCGGTCCGCATTTCTCCGGAATCGGGTGCCGGATTGTCTTTCTGCTGCGCCTCTGCCGGGGCGGATCCGGCTTTCGTTTCCGTCGTCTCTGACGGAGCGGTCCTGGGTTTGCGCCGGTGGGCCTTGCGATCGGAATCCGGTGTTTCCCGGGGACTTGACTCGATTTCCTCGAGCATCCACGGCTGGATGTCAATCTTGGGAAGCTCGTGGCCGATCAGCGATTCAATGCCCTCTATGGAGAATGCGTACCGGTCGCAGAGATAGCTGATTGCCATGCCATGGAGGCCGGCCCGGGCTGTTCGGCCAACCCGGTGTATGTAATTTTCGGGATCCTGGGGCAGGTCGTAATTGAAGACGTGGCTGACCTCGGGAATATGCAATCCCCGGGCCGCGACATCCGTTGCGACAAGGACGTTGATTTCTCCTTTCTTGAACCGGGACAACTGTTTTTCCCGGCTGTCCTGGGAAGCGTGTCCGGCAAGGATGCCCTGGGATATCCCATTCTGTTTCAGGAGGCGGGACACCCGGTCGACCGTGGCCCGCATGTTCGCGAAAACGAGTGCCCGGGTCGGTTCGTATCGCTTCAGCATATTGACCAGCAAAACCGGTTTTTCCTCGGTTGAAGGGCAATAGCACTGCTCCTCGATCCCGGCCGCAACCCGGATTTCGTCGTCCATCTTGATCTCGATCGGATCGTTCATGTGCTCGTAAGCGAGCTCCATCACCTTGTAGGACAAGGTGGCGGAATAAAGAAGGTTCAATCTCTCGTTCGGCGGCGGCATGCGCCGAATCAGGAACCGGATATCCCGGATGAATCCCAGATCGAACATTCGGTCGGCCTCATCGATCACCAGGACCTGGGCATGCTTGAGCCCGAACAGATTCTGGCGATAAAGATCAATCAGCCTGCCGGGCGTGCCGATCAGCAGATCGACACCGTTTTGCAGCTGGCTTTTCTGGGCATCGTATTTCGTCCCTCCATAGACCAGCCCGATGGACAGCTGCGTGTCTTTCAGCAGTATCTCGGCATCCCGGTGTATCTGGATTGCAAGTTCGCGGGTCGGGGCCAGGATCAGGGCGCGAACATGGGAGGGCTGGCGGTCCGGATCCGACGGCTGGCGCAACAGATGATGGGAACAGGCGAGAAGAAAGGCGATCGTTTTTCCGGTGCCGGTCTGAGCC
>VYGS01000067.1 GCA_009841725.1 Gammaproteobacteria bacterium | reverse complement strand
TCCATCACCACATCGAAAAATTTCCCTGCCTTGCTCGCCCGTGCTTGCACGGATGGCGGCAAGCAATATTGATAGATAAGAATTCCATCAAGAATGGAGTTAGCCTCCAGCAGTTCCTTAATCCAGGTATTTAATCCAAAATGTTGATTAGACGATGGTTGATCGACATTTACACCGTTCATTCTAGTATTCATAGTGGTCGTGCTGCCCTTTCTATTGTTCTGAAATGCTCGTATGAGAAACCTACAATGCGTTGCTCACCATGCCGAGGAGTAGAATCAATAATCAGCTTCTGTGGACATTGTGGAGCACCTGGCAGTTGATCTGTCACACCTCGCACTACAAGGGCTTGCAAGTGTGTAATTTTATTCTTAACGCAATAGCCTATCCTCGTATTCCCCTCAATAGCGACCAATTCTCCATTGTGCTCCTCCACTATCGGTGGAGTCATGGTTGACACCACCTGCCTTTCAAAATATACGCTCACTGTTTCGAATGGCTCCAACTCAAGCCGTTGATATGCCCCATAAAGATAGTGAACTTGTTTGTACTTGTGGGTCCGCAAGTACCGATTAAGCACCTTGACTTGAGCAACGTCAATTGATGCAGGCGTGATGGATATGCTTGATCCGGAATATTGCGACACGCCAGTTCTGAGGCGATCTATCAGTTCTGACGGATCACTTCTCTTTAGTTCCACTCTCTTCCGGCATGGATTTGTATTGACCCCGGCGATCGAGATTAATCTGCAAAATGCGAGCTTGATTACATCCTCATCGTACACGCCTCGATAGACTGTAGCGTGAGGTGCATCACCACTGTCGGTTTGTGGCAATGACAAAAACAACATCGAGCCTACGGACTGAGCCATATACAGGTAGCCCTCTAGAGGAAAGGAAGAGACCTCGTTCACAGATGCCCCAAGTTTCTTGAGAAAGTGTCGACGTTGCTTCTCTCGACTGTCGTCTACATCTGATCCACACAGCACAGTGACCGGTATACCCTGCAAGCGCCACGCCAAGAAGGTGGGGAAGCACTGCCAAAACCAGCGCGTATCTTTTTTGGCAATTAGCACATGCTCGATGTTGGGACGAGTATGTTCAACCAAGTTGACATAGATGTCACCATCGTGACGACACAGGTCCCTTCCGAGTGCAGAGTGCTGATTTGCGACGATCGTCGCTTCTCTCTCAAAGAACTTTGCAGTGCTTTTATATCCTTGATCGATCAATGATTTGATCCTTTGAGAGTTCAAGGCATGAAAATCAGTACTCCGAATACTATCAACTACTATCCCTACTTCATATACTCCTTGGATCAGGTTCCTCTGAATGTCAACTGCGCCATCAACCACAGTATCGATCACTCGTTCGAACAGCTCGATTCGTGACTCCACGCCCTCACTCAAATCACCTGCAAACCGAAAAGCCAGAATCCTATCTTGTCGGCTCAAAAAACTGTCATTTGCATAGACAAACGCTGGTAGGCTGCTCAAGATTCCACCATCTACATATCTGACGATACCTTCAGTGACCGGCTGGAAGAAACCAGGAATAGAACATGAGCAGCGTACGGCGTAAGCAACCGAATCATCGGGAGTACGGACGCTACTCCAAACTTTCTTTCTGCCGTTAGTTATGTCGGCTGCGACAATAGTGGTGGGTATCTGTAGGTCTTTGAACCGAACAGTACGCTGATGGATATGCAGTACCTCCTGTAACAATTCGTTAATCGATTCTTCGATTCGTTGAGATGAGTAGGCGCCACCATATTTCACAATACGGCTGAATTTCACAATACAGTTGAGAGGAGAGGACCTGAAGACTTGAAATGGAGTGGCTAAGAGAGAGTAAACGTCTGGCTTGAACCCGATCCCCTTGGACGGAGGAGCGAGAAGGGCAGCATAGTCCATTGTATGAGCCTTCTCACATAGAAGGTCAGGAGTCGCACCGGCGCCAATAAGGGCTGCAATAATCGCTCCTGCAGATGTTCCCGCGACCTCTGAGAAGTTAACACCGCGCTCTAATGCAGCCCGATAGGCACCGATAAAAGCGATACTCTTGATGCCTCCTCCTTGAAAGGCTACTCGCGTACTTTGGAAGAACTCGGTCCGCTCCATGTCATCATCCGGATTTCTTATCAATAAACAAATTGGGAACTAGAGTTAGAGAAAATGTTAATTGGTCGGCTCTGAAAAAGTTATATCTGTGGAGTTAGGATGGCTATTCCACGGAAACTGACCAGTGATTCTCCGTTAGCTTTGTTGTGATTTGTTTCGAATTAGTTTACTGGCATATTTGTAATGCGTGCAATACTTGGTCCTGTACCAAGATGCGAGCGTCTTGTGTGGTGAATCGCCACCGGACCGGGGTGCCGCTGGCATTGCGACGAGAAGTCCAGGCGGCGGTTTCCCTGCGCACGGTGTCGAGATCGGGCAGGCGCCGATTCAGGCACTGTCGGCTCATTGCGCTGAGTTCGATCTCTGCCATGTTCAGCCAACTGCCGTGCTTGGGCGTATACACCATGTCGAGCTTCTCCAGCAGGCGGTGTGCCTGCGGCGCTGGAAAGGCCTTGTACAGCGAGGCCCCGGTGTGGGTGCTGAGGTTGTCTATCACCAGAGTGATGCGCTCGGCCTCGGGGAAGTCCTCCTCGACCAGCCGCCGCACGCCCTCGGCCCCAGGTGGTGGCGGCATGATCGGTCTCGACGTCGACCCGGCGCCAGTTCTCGAACGGCGCATGGTACAGCAGCAGATGCGCCACCCCGTTGCGCTCGTATTCGGCATCGTAACGCCTCGGGTGGCCCGGCGCGGTCGGTTGCGGGATGCGCACCTCCTTCACGCATTGCCGACTCGCCTCGTCGATGCACACCACCGGATGCAGGGGGTCATGCTCCCGCGTGTACACGTCGAGAACCTGTTCCATGGCGCACACGAAGGCCGCGTCCTGCTTCGGCGGGATGCACCACATCTGTTGGCGCCACGGCTTGATTTCGTTTTTTTAAAACCCGGCGCACCGTCTCGATCGAGATCGAGGCCACAATCCCGCGAGTCTTCAACTCGTCGGCCAGCAGATGCAGCGTCCAGCGGGAGCACCCCTCGGGCGGCTCGGAACAGGCGATCGCCACCAGGTGCGCCTCACCCTCTCCATCCAGTACGCTCGAACGCTCGCGACTACGAGGTTGACGGCCCAGGGCCGCCTCCAGCCCGTGCAGGACAAACCGCTCGCGGATCTTCTCGACCGTACGATGGGCCACCTCGACCCGCTCCGCCACAACCCGATCCGGATGTCCCGGGCCGTGCTCCCCCTGATCCGACAGCAACAACACTTGCGCGTGGTGACGTCGGTAGGCCGCTACCCGGCCCTTGTGCACCAGATCATGCAACCCACTGCGCTCTTCTTCCGTCAGACGAACCACATACAGCTTCTTCATCTCATATCCTCAAACCGTTTCAAAATATACTTGAGAATGTACTTTAACATTCGTTACTACCTAAGGGAAGCACTACTAGGTGACTGCGAGACGTTCGTAGCGCGTGGCGATGCGGCGGTAGTGCTTGAGTTTCTGAAACAAGTGCTCCACCAAATTACGATCCTGATACAAATGCTTGTCGTAGTGCCTGGGAGTCTTGCGGTGGCTTTGTGGCGGAATCACCGGGACGGCCCCGGCCTGCTTGATCGAGTCGATGAGCGTGTCGGCATCATAGCCCTTGTCGGCGATCACGTAATCCGACGGGATACCCTCGATCAGGGCGTCGGCCTGGCGCATCTCGCTACCCTGGCCGGGGCCGATCAGCAGGCGGACCGGATTGCCCAAGGCATCGACCGCCGCATGAATCCTGGTGCTCAAGCCGCATCTCGATTGGCCCACCGCTTCTTCATCGCGGTGTTTTTTTGAAGCCTCATGCTGATGCACGCACACAATGCTCCCGTCGACCATCAGATATTCGAGGTCCGGGTCGCCCGATATCGCCTCGAATATCCGCACCCAGTGACCCTTGTGGCACCAGCGGTGCGCACATACATCCGGTTCCAATGACCGAACTGCACCGACAGGTCCCGCCACGGCGAGCCCGTACGCGCGATCCACAGCACCGCCTCGACAAACTTCCGGTTGTCCTTCGCCGTCACCCCTCGATCCCCCGTCTTGCCCGGCAGCAGATTCTTGATGCACTCCCATTGATCATCCCTCAGAGGCTCTCTGACCATCCCTTTCTCCTCTGAAAAACGCTATTAATATCTTGACACCAAATCCTCAACCTTATTGAGAACGCCCCCCTAGTCTCCGCTCTCAAGATGCCCGATGACGAGATCGGGCAGGCCGTCGCAAGTGCCGATATGCGGCGTTATCCTGAAGACGACGTCCGGAAATGCCCCTGACAGGTGTTCCAGGGTCTCGGGCATGTCCCGTTCAACATGGTTGCCCCGCGCAAGGAACAGGGGCAGCAGGGTGATCGACCGGGCCCCGCGGGCAACCAGGTCTGCCACGCCGGAAGGAATGTCGGGCTGGGCGATTTCGAGGTAGGCGTGCTCGACAATGTCGAACGGGTGTTCGCGGTCGCGTACGGCGGCCGTCAGCTCCTCGGTTTCCCGGCTGCTGTTCGCGTTTCTGCTGCCGTGTGCAACGATCAACAAGGCTTTCATTGGAGCTCCTTCACAATCAGGTTGAGCATCATGTCAATATGGGGCGGGCTGCTGTTAAGACAAGGAATGTACTCGAAGCGTTTCCCTCCGGCCTTGAGGAACAGTTCGCGATTCGCGATCGCGATTTCCTCGAGCGTCTCTAGGCAGTCAACGCTGAAGCCGGGGCAGGCGACCTGCACGGATTCCACACCGTCCCGCCCCCACGCTTCCAGAGTCTGGTCCGTGTAGGGTCTCAACCACTGCGTGGGCCCCAGCCGGGACTGGAAGGACAGCCCCCATTCGCTGCCCTCGAGTTCGAGCGATTCGGCAATCAGCCCGGCGGATTTGCGGCATTGATCCGGGTAGGGATCTCCGTCTTGTGCGTATTTTTCCGGAATGCCGTGAAAGGAGAGCAGAAGCTTCTCCACAGCGCCGTGCTGCTGCCGGTGGTGCCTGACCGAATCCGCCACCGCCTCGATGTAGGCGACTTCGTCATGGTAGTCGCAGATCATCGAGAAACGGCACTCCGGGTGGCCGGATTCGATGAATCGCAGCACTTCATCCTTGATCGACGAGGTGGTGGTATAGGAAAACTGGGGATACAGTCCCAGTACCACGAAATGGCTCGCCCCGGCCTGATGCAGGTTAGACAGGGCGCTTTCAATCGATGGGTTGCCGTAGCGCATGCCCAACTCGACGGGAATGTCCGGCAGACGCTTTTTGAGAAGCGAGAGCTGCCGGCGTGATTCGACCAGCAACGGCGATCCTTCGGGGGTCCATATCTTGGCGTAGGCATGGGCGGTTCTGGGCGGCCTCGTCCTCAGGATGAGCAGATTAAGAATCGCCCACCATAGCGGCCGGCACATCCTGACGACCCGGCGGTCCCACAGGAATTGCCGAAGATAGCGCCGGACATCCGGAACCTCCGGGGAATCCGGAGTTCCAAGGTTGGCAAGCAGTATTCCGGATTGCCTGTTCGTCATTGCGCAAGGTCAGCCTTCAAGCCGGCTTTGTCCGATTCCGTAGGTGACGATTGCGGCGGCGGCCAGGATGCCCGAAATCACGTGGAACCGGTTGAACGGCTCCCTGAAAAGGATGAGTCCCACCCCGATCGACGTGGTCAGGATCGACAGCAGCGCATAAACGATGTAGCCGGTCGCGCCTTGCTGGTTGTACAGCCAGTAAAACCCGATGAAGGTGACGAAGAATCCGACCCCGCTGACCAGGATGTACCATTGGTTTTCGACGATATAGCCCGTAGTCATCTGCCCCTTGCTGATCAGGGCACTTGCCAGAAACAGAGCGATGCATACGGCGAGGGTCAGAAACAGGAAGTAGAACGGGTTTTCCGAGGTGCTGGATGCGCGCTGTCCGTAGACGAACATGGCGTTGCCGATTGCCGCAATCAGCGCGAAATAAAAGACCTTCATGAATATGTTGGCGGGTAAGGATGCGGGCCCATTATAAACCGGCAGCTTGAGAAGCGGTAAGATCGGATCGAGACCATTTTCTGCTCCATCCTTCAAGGCAGGCTTTCGGCAAGGATCCATGACTGCTGTCTCTGCCCGCTTCGGCCCGACCCCGCATCTTCTGGATTCCGGTGTTCGTTTTCACGGTGCTCGGAAAACGGTACAATCCGATCGTATTCCCCCGATTTATCAGAATGACCGTCAGCTTGCGGCCGCTCGAAGGAGTGGATAATCTTCCCGACACCACGGTAAACGCCGGCGAGGTGTTCGGTATCGACTGCGACCTGGACGTGCCGGCCTTTACCTGGAGGGATGATCATGTCCCGGAAGTCGATCCGGCGTACCGGTTCAACCGGGATGTCACGCTCGCATTGCTCGCCGGCTTTTCCAACAACCGGCGCGTCATGGTGCAGGGTTTTCACGGCACAGGCAAGTCTTCGCATATCGAGCAGATCGCGGCGCGACTGAACTGGCCCTGCGTGAGAGTCAATCTGGATGGACACATCAGCCGCCTTGATCTGGTGGGTCGGGATGCGGTCGTGGTCCGGGATGGCATGCAGGTCACCGAGTTTCAGGAGGGCATTGTCCCCTGGGCCCTGCAGCGGCCGGTTGCACTGGTGTTCGACGAATTTGACGCCGGCCGTCCGGATGTCATGTTCGTGATCCACCGGGTGCTTGAACGCGACGGCAAGTTGACGCTCCTCGATCAGAATCGCGTCATCAGTCCCCATCCGGGATTCAGGTTGTTCGCCACGGCCAACACGATCGGCCTGGGCAATCTGAATGGCCTCTATCACGGCACGCAGTTGCTCAACCAGGCGCAGATCGATCGCTGGAACATTGTCACCACGCTGAACTATCTGCCGCAAGAAGAAGAGGTTGCCATCGTTCTCGCCCAGGTTCCCGACTTCTCGGACCGGGCAGATCGGGTCCGGCAGATGGTGGCGATGGCGAACCTGACTCGCCAGGGGTTCTCCACGGGGGACCTTTCAACCGTCATGTCCCCGAGGACCGTGATCACCTGGGCGGAAAATGCCGTGATTCTCGGCGATTTCGACAGGGCGTTTCGACTGTCTTTCCTCAACAAATGTGACGAGGCAGAGCGCTCGATTGTCGCCGAATATTTTCAGCGTGTCTTCGGACATGAAATCGAATATTCCATTGCCATGGAGCTCAATCGCCTGCAAGACGATTTCTGAGCCGTATGGACGAAGCGGCCATTTATCGCCTGATTGAGCGTCACGGCACGGCAGCCGTCCGCGCCCTGTCCCGATCTCCCGATGCAATCTACCGCCGTCAGGGCCTGTTCGTGGACGGGAGGCGACTGGCGTTGCAGTCGCCCTATCTTTTTGCCGACCCCGTCGGGCATTCCCTGGCCAGGAACCGGGGAGTTGTGGATGCGTTGGCCATGCGCCTGCTTCATTCCGACAGGAATGCCCATCGCAGGCGGCGCCCGGATACTCCGATTGAGCAGCTTGTCTTCGACATGCTTGAACAGCTTCGTTGCGAATCCCTCGCCGATGGCCGGATGGACGGGTTGATCCGCAACATGGATCAATCGTTCTCGACATGGTGTATCGAGTTCCGGGCAAGCGGACTCGCCGAGACCGAACTCGGGTTGATGATCCACGCATTGGCACACATGGTCCGTTCCCGGTTGATGAGCAGGGCTCCGGGAGAGGAGATCGAGGGGTTGATAGAGTCCGTGCGATTCCGGCTTGTTCCCCTGATCGGTTGCGATCTCGCGGGGCTCAAGCAGTGTCGTCATGATCAGGGTGCCTATGCCGATCACGCGTTGTCGATCGCCGGGACGATTCTCGACGTTCTCCGCCGGTCCGGACTCGATGTCATCGACCGGGAAATCGCCGCCTTGCGAGAAAAGAGCCTGCTCCCTCCGGAAAGCGTGGACGATGACAGCCTGGATGAGGTGGCAGCGGACAATCCGGTGTTGCGGGATTTCGGGCCTCCCGATGAGGGTTACAGGGCCTTCTGCACGGATTTCGACCGGACCGTGGCCGGCGAAGACCTGTACAGGCTGGCCCAAAGGCTGGAGCTGCGGGAAAGGCTCGACAGATTGATTGCGGCACAGTCGGTCAATATTCCCCGGCTTGCCCAAAGACTCAAGATCGTATTCGGGGCACCCCGGCGCTCGGGCTGGAACGAGGGGGTCGATGACGGCCATGTCGACGGCCGGCGAATCAGCCAGCTGATTGCCAACCCGGGCTATACCCGGATTTTCAAGCAGGAAAAACGGGTTCCGCAAAGCGATGCGGTCGTGACTTTCCTGATCGACAATTCGGGTTCCATGCGGCGACAGAAGTACGAGGCGCTGGCAGTGCTGGTCGACGTGCTGTGCCGGGCTCTGGACATGGCCGGGGTCGGGACCGAGATTCTTGGATTCACAACAGGAGGCTGGGCCGGGGGAGAGTCGATCAAGGTATGGCGAAGGCATGGCAGTCCGGATCATCCCGGACGTCTCAACGACAGGCTGCATATTGTCTACAAGGGTGCCGATTCGGACTGGAAACGCTCACGGCTCGCTATCGCCTCCATGCTGAACCCCGCCCATTTCAGGGAAGGCCTCGACGGCGAGGCGCTCGAATGGGCTCTCGTGCGTCTCCTGCGGCGCCCTGAATCCAGGAAATGCCTGGTCTTTGTATCCGATGGTGCCCCCATGGAAACCGCGACCTGCAATCACAATCATCCGGCCTATCTGGACAATCATCTGCGCAACGTTGTCGATTTCATTGAACGATCTGGAGCTGTGGAGCTAAGGGCGATAGCAACCGCGCTGAATCTGGACGATTTTCTTTCCCACTGGACGGCCGTCGATCTTTCAGGAACCCTGGATTCCCGGACCTTCCATGTCCTCGAGCGCATTTTTCAAGGACGCCATCATGACCATTCTGTCTACTGAAGGCTCATTTTCCCGAATCGAATCGTGGATCGTATCAATGACCCGTGTTCGGTTCGCGCGACGGGCCGGGCGCGCGCTTTCGTGCAGAACCGGTCACTGAACATGGCCGGGATACGGATCGATTCCTTTTTCGAGGAGCAATACAA
>VYGS01000111.1 GCA_009841725.1 Gammaproteobacteria bacterium | reverse complement strand
GGTCAGGAGACGGCGACAGCAGCCGAGTCGAGGACGGTGAAGTCGGTGTGGGCGAGCTCTTCGCCGTCCACCAGCATGCGGACGACGTAGTCGCCGGCGCTCGCGAAGCTCGGGTCGAGGTTGGCGGCGAGGAGCATGTGCTGGTCGTCGTCCGGGGGCGAGTCCACGGGACGCTCCTTTTCGAAGTCGCCCTCGACGTCGATGGACTCTCCGGCTGCGTCTCGGGGGCTCAGGCGGAAGGTGTAATGATGGGGCTGGTTGGTCTCGATGCCCCCCACGACGAGGCTCGCGGCCACGCCGAGGTGGTGCTTGAAGGGGAAGCCTTCACCGGTCGTGAGGCAGCTCAGGCCCCGTCCGAGTATGAGGATGCGGTCGCCCTGGACCTGGGCGGCATCGGCGAGGGTCAGGAATTCGCACTTCATCAGCCACTCACCTCTATGCCTGCTTCCAGCGTACGACTCGGGCGGCGGGGGCGCATGGCGAACGTTAAGGACAGGTAATGTCAGCCTAAGGAGCGGGCATCGCGCCCCGCCGGCCGGCCAAGGGGTTGCCATCCTGCCTGCAAACCCTGTAACGATCGGCGGGCCGGCAGCGGCCAGGGGAGGCTGCGATGCGGGGACGGTTCGAGCGCATCGGGGGACTGTGCACCGAGAAGAGCGCGGACGGGCACGTCATCACCTACATGCGCGTCTCCTACGAGGGCGAGGGGCCATTCCACGAGAGCACGCGCCCCATCGCGCTGGGGCTGGATGACGGTTCGGAGCAGCCGCTTGGCCCGTCGCACGAGCAGGTGGCGGAGCGGCTCGTGCGGCAGGCCAACTACGGGCTGCAGTTGCTGGACGAGGACGACGTGCCGAGGTACGCACGCGAGTTCTTCTTCGCGGCGATCAACCGGCCGCTTATCCCGCGAGAGTTCGCGGTGCCGTTGCGTGTGCAGGACACGCTGGAGGCGCTGCTGGCGCTGGACGAGATCGTCGCCGGCGGCTCATCGAGCCCGCTGGACGACCTGTAGGCAGCGGACGCCCATCGGCCCCTAGAGGGTGCTGGTTCCGCCGTCGACCCCAAGCGTCTTGCCGGTGACGTAGCTCGAGCGTTCGCTGGTGAAGAAGAGGACGAGCTCGGCGACCTCCTCGGGCTGGGCGGTGCGACCCAGGGGCAGGGAACGGAAGCCTTCGTTGTCGCCGCGAGCACGGTGCACCCGCGCCAGCATGGGCGTCTCGATGGGGCCGGGGGCGACGGCGTTGACGCGGATGCCGTGGGGGCCGAACTCGGTGGCGAAGCAGCGCGTCAGCATGACGACGCCGGTCTTGGAGACGCAATAGTCGGTCATGTTGGGCGAGGGGTTGTAGGCGGCGGTCGAGGCGAAGTTAACAATCGTGCCGCCGTGACCCTCGGCCACCATCTGGCGGGCGGCCTCGCGGGCGCAGAGCATGACGCCCGTGAGGTTGACGTCGAGGACCTTCTGCCAAAACTCGGTGGGACGGTTGAAGCTGGACCCGGCCTCGGTGGGGTGGAGGAAGGGGTCAGTGTCGTCGTCACCCTGTGGACTGGGTCTTGGAACCAGGACTCGAAGGTTCCGAAGTGCTTCAGGAGCGGTCACCGCCGAACCGGTCAAGAATTGCGCGCGCGCCCTGCCGAAGGAGGTCCATGGCGACCTTCTCGCCCAGCATATGGCCTGCTGCACAGGGACCGACCCGATCGCTTTTCAGCACGGTGGAGCCGTCCAGCTCCCCGACCATCGCCCTCACTCTGAGCTTGCCTTCTCCCTGATCATCGAACGGTTCGGCAAACACCGCCACCGGAGCGTGGCAACCTCCGTTCAATGCCGCGTTGACCTGCCGTTCCGTGTCGACGCGAATGGCACTGTCGGGATCGTTCATGGGCAAGATCAGATCCCGGATTTCCGAATCGCCGCTTCGGCATTCGATGCCGACGACACCCTGTCCCACTGCGGGCAGGCAGATATCCGGGCTGATCGCCTGGCGAATCCGGCTCTCCATGCCCAGGCGCTTGAGCCCCGCAACAGCGAGAATGATCGCATCATACTGTCCGGAGTCGAGTTTGGCCATCCGGGAATCCACGTTGCCCCGGAGATTTTCGAAGGCGAGATGCGGATAGGCGGCCTTCAACTGGCATGTCCGTCTCAGGCTGCAGGTGCCTATCCTCCCGCCTCGGGACATGGAATCCAGGGAATCGAAACGATTCGACACGAACGCATCCCGGGGATCCTCGCGTGGACAGAGAACCGGTATCTCAAGTCCATCCGGCAAATGCATCGTCACGTCCTTCATCGAATGCACGGCAAGGTCCGTCTCCCCCTCCAGCAACGCCGTCTCGAGTTCCTTGAGAAACAGACCCTTCCCGCCTGCCTGGTGCAGTGGAATGTCCAGGGTCCGGTCCCCCTCCGACACGATTTCCACCAGTTCGACATCCCGGTCCGGATACAGCCGTTTCAGCCCGTCCTTCACGTAGTTCGCCTGCCACAGTGCCAGCCGGCTGCGGCGGGTGCCGATTCGAATCGTACGCATCGTCAAACGGCCGGGGGGCCGGATGCGCCCGATCGGCTCTGACATCGTCGGGCGCGGCCTGTCGTGTCCCCGACTTCACGGGCGAATGCGCGCTTCGCCGCCCGCGAAGCCGCGCAAGGTAGATGCCCGGCGGTCCTGCCCTGCGTACGGGAATGGGGAACTTCGATCAATTGCTCTTGGATACCTTCAGTCGCAACGGCTTGATTCCCTCGCCGCCCAATGTCCCGTCGGCCTTGACCATGTCTTCATAATCCGAAAACGGTCCCAGCCGAACCCGGTAGAAATCCCCCCTGTCCTGTATGGTCACCTTCTGGATGTACGAACCGAGCCCCAGAAGCGCCAGGCGGGCCCGCAATCTCTCCGCATCCGCCTCCCGCCTGTATGAACCGGCCTGGAGCACGTAGTGAGTTCCTCCGGACGAAGCCTGTTCGGACTGCGATGCCTGTGAAGACGGGGAATCGGTCGCGGCCGACGTTCCGGACGTGTCGTCGGCCTTCGCCACTTCCGTCTTGTCGGCTTTCGCCGGTTCCGGCCTGGTGTCGGTTTCCCTGTAGTCCTGGGGAATCAGCACTTCGACCTCGGGCAACACCGTGTAGAAGTCGTATATGTTTTTCTGCTCCGCCGGAGCATCTTCCGGTTCCGGCGATGCCGTCTCCTCTTTTTTGAGCGCATCGTCCTTTCGGGACTGGCTCATGAAATCCCGTATTCCCTTGCCGAAATCCGACTTGACCTCTCCTTGCTGCAACAGGGCCATGGTGAGCACTCCCACGGTCACCCCGATTGCGAATGCGATCAATGTGGGCGCCATCCGGGAATCCGATGCCGACCGGCGGGCGGGTTTCTTCCTCTTGGCAGCCATGGTCCCTGCTCCGGTTACATGCTCGAAGGAGCCGAAACCCCGAGAATCCCGAGCCCGTTCGCGATCACGACACGAACCGCGTCGATCAGGCCGAGCCGGGCGAGACGCAACTCGTCCCGGCTCGAGAGAAACGGGTGCGCGTTGTAGTAGGCGTGGAACAGGTGGGCCAGATCCCGCAGGTAGTAGGCCACTTGGTGGGGAGCCCGGTTTGCGGCGGCCAGCTTGACCGTTTCCGGGAAGCGGGCCAGGACCTTCAGCAATTCCATCTCCCGCTCCTCGGTCAACAGGCGATAGTCGGGAGCCTGCGTATTGGGCGTACCCAAACCCTTCTCCCTGGCCTGTTCAAAAACGCTGCAGATTCTCGCGTGAGCATACTGGATGTAATATACCGGATTTTCAGCGCTTTGTGACTTCGCAAGCTCAAGATCGAATTCCATATGCTGGTCCGAGCGCCTGAGAACGTAGAAAAACCGGGCGGCGTCGTTGCCGGCTTCCTCCCTGAGCTCGCGCAAGGGGACGAATTCCCCTTCACGGGTGGACATGGACACCTTCTCGTCCCCCCGGTACAGGATGGCGAATTGCACGACCAGGAATTCCAGCCGCTCGGGCGGGTTTCCCATCGCCTGGAAGGAGGCCTCGATCCGCTTCGTGTATCCATGGTGGTCGGCGCCGAACACGTTGATGATCCGGTCATACTGTCGTTCCGCCTTGTTGTAGTGATAGGCGATGTCCGAGGCGAAATAGGTCTTGCTGCCGTTCGCCCGAACGACCACTCGGTCCTTGTCGTCGCCGAAGTCGGTCGAGCGGAACCATGTCGCTCCGTCCTGCTCGTAGAGGTATCCGTTCTCATCGAGGCGTGCGAGCGAGGCGTCGATGTCTCCGCTTCCCACGAGCGAGCTTTCATGGAACCAGCGATCGAACACCACTCCGAATTCCCCGAGATCCTTCCGGATATCGTCGACCATGGCGCCGCATGCCGCATTGAACACGGTCTCATAGCCCTCTCCCAATGCCTCCTTGCAGCGTCTGACGAGTTCGTCCACGCCGGCATCCGTGTCCCCGGGAAGCGCTTCGAACAAGGCCGGATCGTCGCGGGCGAAGCGACTGCCGTACGACTCGTTGAGCTGTCGCGCGATGTTCCGGATGTACCCTCCCCGGTACCCGTTTTCCGGAAATCGGGACGGCAGCCCGAGCGCCTCCAGATAGCGAATCCAGACGCTCACGGTCAGGATGTCCATCTGTCGGCCCGCGTCGTTGACATAGTATTCCGCATGGGCGTCGTATCCGGCGAACGACAGGATCCGCACGAGTGCATCGCCGTACGCGGCACCCCGGCCGTGGCCGACATGCAGCGGGCCGGTCGGGTTGCTCGAGACGAATTCGACCAGCACCCTGAGTCCGCTTCCGGAATCGGATTTCCCGTACTCGCTGCCTGCGCTTCGGATCGTGTCGATCATTCCGATATAGGCGCCGGAGTCGACAAACAGATTGATGAATCCGGGTCCCGCGACTTCGGCCCGCTCCAGAATCGCGCTGCCGGGCATGGCCTCGACGATTCGACCGGCAAGCTCCCTGGCCGGGCATCCTTGGCGCGATGCCAGTTTCATGGCGATGTTGGTCGTGAAATCCCCGTGCGACGCATCGCGTGTCCGCTCCACGACGATCTGCTCGGGATCAACCTCCACGAAATCTCCCTGCTGCTTAAGACGAGCGATCGCGTCAGCAACAAGCTGCCTGACCTGGTCTTTCATGTTTCGTGGCGCGAAGAGGCGTGGCTACAGGATTGAAGCCGTCGATTGTACCCGCACGAGACGGCAAGTAGAAGCGGATTTGTCCATCGACAGGTAAAATGCGCACAGTAAAAAATAGGTTGATAATGAGAACGATTATCATTATCATTCCTGTAATCTTTATTTTGTTGGAATGCCAATCATGAAACTCAAGTCTCTTCTCGCAGGTTCGATCGTGTCCCTGACCCTGGTATCCGGTGCCCATGCGGCCGGGGAAGTCAACGTCTACTCATACAGGCAGCAGGAATTGATACAGCCCATGATCGATGCGTTCAGCGCCCGGCACGACATCGATGTGAACGTGATCTTCGCGAAAAAGGGCATGCTGGAGAAACTCATGAGCGAAGGCGCCAACAGCCCGGCCGATGTCCTGTTCACCGTGGATATCGGCCGCCTGTCCGACTTGAAGAATGCCGGGCTGACCCAGCCGGTGGGCTCGGCGGCGCTCGATCAGAACATTCCCTCGCAGATGCGGGATGCGGACAGCCACTGGTTCGGGCTGACTTCCCGCGCCCGGATCATCGTGGCTTCCCGGGACCGTGTCGAGAAAGGAGCGATCACCTCCTATGAAGAGCTGGCCGATTCGCGGTTCGAGGGGCTGATCTGTACCCGATCCGGCAAGCACCCGTACATGGTTGCGCTGACCGCGTCGATGATTTCGGTCCACGGCGAGGCCGAAGCCGAAAAATGGCTGGCCGGGGTCCGGGACAATCTGGCGCGGAAACCGCAAAGCAACGACCGAGGCCAGGTCAAGGCGATCAAGGAGGGCGAGTGCGACATTGCCATCATCAACCACTACTACCTCGCGCTGATGCTCGCGAATCCCGAGCAGAAACCTGCCGCGGACTCGATCTACGTGGTCTTTCCGAACCAGAAAGACCGGGGCACCCACATGAATATCAGCGGCATGGCCATGGCCCGGCACGCGCCGAACCGGGATAACGCCCTCAAGCTGATGGAATTTCTCGCGAGCGACGCGGCGCAGCAGATGTACGCGGAACTGAACGGCGAGTATCCGGTCAAGAGCGGGATTCCGCTTTCAAAGGACGTTCGGCAATGGGGTGACTTCAAGCGGGATTCGCTGGATCTCGGCGACGTCGCCCGGCACCGCGCCGAGGCCTCCAAGATGGCCGACCGGGTGAATTACGACGGCTGACGGCCCGCGCCGCAGCCAAGCCGGCCGGGGAGACCGGGATGGAACGGATCAGGGTGCGCCTCCATTACGGCGCAGATGTCTGGCAGCTGAGCGTGGCCGTGGCCGCGGTCGTCGCCGCGCTGCCGGTCATCACGATCCTCGGACTGTCTTTCTCGCCGGCTGAAAACATCTGGCCGCATCTGATCGAGACCGCGCTGCCCCGCTATGTGGGCAATACCCTGATCCTGGTGGTCGGGGTGGGCGCTGCGGTGTTTCTGACCGGTGTCACAACCGCCTATCTGGTCACCACCTTCGAGTTCCCGCTGAGAAGGCAGCTTGAGTTCCTGCTTCTTCTGCCGTTCGCTTTTCCCTCCTATGTGATCGCTTACCTGTATACCGATCTTCTGGAATTTTCCGGGCCGGTACAGGGATTGCTGAGACACCTCTTCGGCTGGGAATTGGCGAGGGACTACTGGTTTCCGGAGATCCGCAGCATGGGCGGCGCGATACTCCTCATGGGACTGGTCCTCTATCCCTACGTGTATCTGATGGCGAGAGCCTCGTTCCTCGAGCAGTCGCCACACTACCGCGACGCCTGCCGCCTGATGGGCCGGTCCCACTTCAGAACGTTCCTGTTCGTTTCGCTGCCGGTCGCCCGGCCGGCCGTTGCGATCGGTGTCGCCCTGGCACTCATGGAAACCGTCAACGACATCGGCACGGTCGAGTTTTTCTCGATCCAGACCCTGTCGGTCGGCCTGTTCGACGTCTGGCTCAACATGAACAACCTGGGCGGAGCGGCCCAGATTTCCATGGTGACGCTGACATTCATACTCATCCTGATCGGGGTGGAATATTCGGGACGGCGAAAAGCCCGGTTCTATCAGTCCTCGGGCCGGTTCATTCCGACCGAACGGGTCGCTCTGGCGGGAGGATTCAAATGGGGAGCATCGCTGCTGTGCCTGTTGCCGGTGCTGTTCGGTTTTCTTGTTCCCATGGTTGTCCTCGTCGGCAACAGCGTCGCCTACTTCGATCAGTCGTGGACTCCCGCTTTTCGGTCCTACGCCGCCAACAGCCTGTTCGTGTCCTTGACTGTCGCAATCTGCTGCACCGTTCTCGCGGTCGTGATCAGTTATACAAAGCGGCTTCACCGCGGCAACGTCCCGCTGGCTCTGTCCCGGCTTGTCTCGATGGGATACGCGGTGCCCGGCAGCGTCCTCGCGGTTGGCATTGTCGTCTCCCTCGGCTGGATCGACAATTCCCTGGACGGATTTTTCCGGGACCGCTTCGGCTTCTCGACAGGGCTTCTCTTGAGCGGCAGCGCTTTCTCGATCATCCTGGCTTATGTGATCCGCTTCATGGCGATCTCGATCGGCAATGTTGATTCCAGTTTCTCGAAGGTGTCGACCTCCATCGACATGGCGTCACGAACCCTGGGATACGCCCCGTTCAAAACGCTGAGGCTCTATCACCTGCCTCTGATCAAGGGCGGTGCTCTCACGGCGGTCCTGATCGTCTTTGTCGATTGCATGAAGGAATTGCCGGCGACGCTGCTCCTTCGGCCCTTCAACTTCGAGACGCTTGCGACGCACATCTACCAGGCCGCCTCGGACGAGCAAATCGAGCGGGCCGCACTGGGCGCCTTGTTCATCGTCCTGGCCGGGCTGATCCCGGTCATCCTGATCAGCCGCACCATCTCGTCTTCCCGGCAACTTTTCCAGCGATCAGGCTGAACCGCGGCCTCCGCGTCCGGATCCACTCTCAGGGCTCGCAGGACCTTGTCGCGTCTTCAATCGGCTTCTTGGCCATTGCGCTATAATGAATGCCGTTTGACGGGCAGATTCCCTCAGCTTTTCGGATCTGGATCGCCCAATCGGCTGGCACGCATCCGCAAAGAGGAAAACAACAGTGAGCATGGGTCAAATTCAATCAAGCCCCCGGACATGTCCGTGATGTCACGTCCTCGCACCCTTTTTCTCTCCGCGATCCTCATCGTCTCCTCCCAGTTCGTGTTCAACCCTCCGGTTCACGCCAGGGCTCCGGATGAACCCGAATGCGAGGAGTCCGATCCGGGATTGGCCGTGGGCATTATCGTCTCATTCAGTGAATGGCCTCTCGATCCAGAACTGGAGAAACTGCTGATCAGGAAGGTCGGTCGAAACGGGTTGAAACTGGAAACCAGGCTTGATCGATTCAAGACGCTGATACTCAGATCGGACGAGATGCTGTGCTCCATGAAAGCCATGGTGTTCTGCCTGGAAATCATGCTCGACGAACGATTCTCCTCCCTGCTTGAATATTGCGAACCCGACTTCATCCTTAAGCCTGCGCAGGAACAGTGACCCTCGGCCGTTGCCGACCCGGTACAGGCGTAACGGTCTGCACATCCTCCCCTGGGCATGCGAGCCCGGCTTGTCGACAGTCTTGCGATCCCGGCTCAGTTGCCGCCTGATGCCGCCTCGCCTGATGGCCCGTATTGCGCCGAAGGGAGACGATCCTGAACCGTCACGGTCCGGGAGAGATTCCCGCCACCTCGGCAACGCCATCGAGTATTATCGTCCCTCTCGCGGATTCATCAACGAAGCAAGGCACATGAGCAGGCGCGCGGTCGTCCGTCCGAAACTGGTCACGCTGATTTTACTGAGCGGACTGTCGATCGTCTCCCTGAACATGTTTCTGCCCTCCCTCCCGAACATTGCACTCGAGTTCAATGCCGACTACGCGATCGTGAACCTGTCGATTGCGGGTTACGCATTCATGACCGCCATCCTGCAAATTGTCATGGGGCCCCTGTCTGACCGCTTCGGACGGCGGCCGGTCATTCTCTCGGGACTGGTGCTATTCTGCCTGGCTTCACTCGGCTGTGCGCTCGCGCGCAACATCGAGAGCTTTCTGGTTTTTCGCATGATCCAGGCCTCGATCATCTCAGGCTATGCGGTGTCACTCGCCATCATCCGGGATTCGTCCGAGGACCAGAAGGCTGCCAGCCTGATCGGTTATGTCGCAACGGTCTGGGCCTTCGCTCCCATGCTGGGCCCGATGCTTGGCGGTGTTCTGGACGAATTCTTCGGCTGGCGGGCAAGCTTCTGGGCGTTTCTGGCTGCCGGAGCGGCGGTGCTTGGACTTTGCTCCCTTGATCTTCGTGAAACCAACCTCTCCCCGTCGAAGACACTCAGGGAACAGATTCAGACCTACCCGGAGTTGTTTCGCTCGCGCCGATTCTGGGGCTACACGCTGTGCATGACGTTCTCGACGGGAGCGTTTTACGTCTACCTCAGCGGGGTTCCTCTCGTCGCTTCCATCCTCTTCGACCTTTCCATCGCCGGGATCGGCCTGTACATGGGCGGCATTACCGCAGGCTTTATCCTCGGCAGCTTTCTTGCCGGGCGATATTCGACCCGTTTTGCCCTGACCACCATGATGCTTGCCGGGCGAATCGTCGCCTGCACCGGCCTGCTCGCCGGACTCCTGATTCTGGCGATAGGCCTTGTCCATCCTGCCACCCTGTTCGGCCTCTGCGTCTTCGTCGGAATTGGCAACGGCATCACCATGCCGAGCTGCAACTCGGGCGTCATGTCCGTACGGCCCCGGCTCGCCGGAAGTGCCTCGGGCCTGTGCGGGGCATTGACGGTTGCGGGCGGAGCCGTGCTCTCGGCAATAACCGGAGTAGTGATTTCGGGAGAAGGTGCCGGATACGTCCTGCTGGGAATGATGCTGCTGACTTCGGCGCTGGGCCTCGTCGCGACCCTGTTCGTCATGCGGGTCGACCGGAGCGAGTCGTTCCGGTCCGCGGCAGCGGATTGACCGGGCAGCCGCTCTGCCGATCGGATCGGATCGACGAGTTCCAACAGGCATATGTCGAGTGGAAATCCGGGACTCGACCCTGGCTGCAATCGACCGTTCTCAAAACGACCGACTCCGCATCCGCCGGTCCGCGCGCCGGCTTCACTTCCGGCACTTTCGTATATAATTCTTGAAGCCCCTCGCCTTCCTGTTGCGACGGTTGCTCCGCGGTCAACAGCGACGATCCGACAATACTCCCGACCCCAATCCGGAATGACAACGGTACTCACAGTTCAGGACATCACCTGCCACTACGGCGAGGAGAAGGTCGTCAGGGACGTCTCCTTCGAACTGGAATCGGGGGCGCTCGCCTGTCTGCTCGGCCCGAGCGGATGCGGTAAGACAACCGTTCTTCGCGCCATCGCCGGCTTTCAGCCCCTGCTCTTCGGAAAGATCGAACTGCACGGACGCTGCATCTCGAGCCCCGCCGTGATGATTGCCCCGGAGAAACGAAACCTGGGCATGGTCTTCCAGGACAACGCCCTGTTCCCCCATTTGACCGTGGAGAAAAACATTGCGGCCGGACTCCACGCCCGAAAGCCTTCCGAGATCCGGGACGCCGTCGGCCGGATGCTGCATTACGTGCGCCTCGAGAGATACTCCGGCCGCTATCCCCACGAACTGTCGGCCGGCCAGCAGCAGC
Source organism: Gammaproteobacteria bacterium (assembly GCA_009841725.1). Taxonomy (GTDB): domain Bacteria; phylum Pseudomonadota; class Gammaproteobacteria; order Arenicellales; family Poriferihabitantaceae; genus Poriferihabitans. Next base: position 27,970 of record VYGS01000111.1, on the reverse strand, counting down.
GCGTGGCGCTCGCCCGGGCCCTGGCCCCCAATCCGAGACTGCTCCTGATGGACGAGCCGTTTTCCAATCTCGATGTGGAATTGCGGGAAAGGCTGGGACAGGAAACCCGCGATCTGCTCAAGGAAACCGGAACCACCTGCATCATGGTCACGCACGACCAGCAGGACGCGTTCACGTTCAGTGACGTGGTCGGAGTGATGCGAGACGGCAACATCTGCCAGTGGGACACGCCCTACAACCTGTATCACGAACCCGCGACCGAATTCGTGGCCAACTTCGTCGGCGACGGGACGTTTCTCGATGCCGAGATCACCTCTTCCGACAGGATCAAGACCGACATCGCGACCCACCGGGGCACAATCCGGAATCCCGAGGACATAGGAAAGTCCGTCAAGCTGCTGATCCGCCCGGACGATGTTGTGATCGACGGCGATAGCGAAATCCCGGCCCGAATCGTTCGAAGAACCTTTCGTGGAGAAAATTACCTGTACACGCTGGCCCTGGCCGGCGGGCAGACCCTGCTCTCGCTCATGCCTTCCCACCAGAATCACGAGGTCGGGGAAGATATCCGGATCCGGCTCGAGATCGAGCACCTGGTCTATTTCAGGGCAACCTGATCGCCGGATTCACGGCCATGCGAATGTCCCGGAAGTCCATCAGGCCTGAAAGCCGGGCTGGACTGACGGGAGGGGCGGACCTCCCCCGCTTCCGGTCCGGGCACACTCCTGACTCGCCCTGTCAATAGGTCGGGTCGTACATGTAGTTCTCGATGTGCCGCCCGATGTCGTCCGGGCGCGGGGCCCGGGCCAGGCCATTGTCCCAGGCATGGGTTGCCACCGCCGTGGCGATCTTCAGGGAAACACGCCGGATCTTGTCGACCCTGGGGTACACCGAACCGTGATCGATGTCGTCCCGGGACAGGGACTCGGACAGCACCTTCGCGGCTTCAAGAAAGATGTCGTCGGGAATGGAACGGGCCCGGCACACGATCATGCCCAATCCGACTCCCGGAAAGATGTAGGAATTGTTGCCCTGGCCGGGCCTCAGGGCCTTTCCGTTGAATACCACCTCATCAAACGGGCTTCCGGTCGCGAATATGGCCCGCCCGTCAGTCCACTGATACGCTTCCTCGGCGGTGCATTCGGCACGGCTGGTCGGGTTCGACAGCGCAAAAATGCCGGGTCTCGACTTGATCGCCGCCATCTTCCTGACCACCTGCCGGGTGAAGGTCGCGGGAGTCCCCGTCGCCCCGATCAGGATGTCCGGGCGATGAATGTCGATCGCCGTAATCAGATCGCAATCGTCGATCGGATGGGCAAATCGCCGGATATAGTCCGGCAGGTTGGCGGCACCCTCCCTCACCAGCCCGTCCCGGTTGAAAAACCACAGCCTTCCGAGGGCGTCCCTCTCGTCAAGCCCCTCCCGGATCAGGGCTTCGACGATCATGTTCCCCATGCCGGTCGCCGCCGATCCGGCCCCGAGAAACAGGAACTTGAGATCCCTAAAATCGATTCCAGAAAACCGGGTGGACGCATAGACCCCCGCCAGCACCACCGACGCCGTGCCCTGGATGTCGTCGTTGAAACACAGCACCTTGTCCCGGTAGGTGTTGAGATGGGCAAAGGCGTTGTCGGCCGCGAAATCCTCGAACTGGATCAGCACCCCCGGAAACGCATCGCTCGCGGCCCTGACAAATTCGTCCATCAGGCTGAAATACTCTTCCCCGCGCAAGCGCGGCTGGCGCAACCCCAGGTAGATGGGATCGGTGAGCAGTTCGCTGTTGTCGGTGCCGACATCGAACATCACCGGCAAGGTCTGTTCCGGCCAGATCCCGGCGCAAGCGCAATACAGGCCGAGCTTGCCCAGCGGAATTCCCATGCCGTTGGCTCCGAGATCGCCCAGGCCCAGAATCCGGCCGCCGTCCGTGATCACGATGATGCGGACATCGCGGTTGGGCCAGTTGTCGAGAATTTTCCGGATCTGCCCGCGATCCCTCGCCGTGACGTAGAACCCCTTCTCGGTCCGGAATATGTTCGCGAACTCGCGGCATGCCTGCCCGACCGTCGGGGTGTAGACAATCGGCAGCAACTCCTGGAAATTGTCCATGATCAGCCTGAAGAACAACCGCTCGTTCCGGTCCTGAAGCATGGACAGGAAGATGTATTTCTCGATATCGCTCTCCTTGCGCCGCATGTTCGCGAGCACCCGCGTGATCTGGGTATTCATGGACCCGACGGCCGGGGGCAACAGTCCCCTCAATCCGAACCGGTCCCGCTCTTGTTCCGTGAACGCGGTCGACTTGTTGTATGCGGCGCTGTGCAACAACTCGACACCTGACAGCCCGTGACTTTTCTCGCTCATGTCGCCTCGCTCAGACAGGGGATCGAACCTTCTTCAGATAGGCCGTCTTCATGGCGTTTTCAAACTCCTCGTTGCTCTCGTAGCGATACCCGAACACCGGCTCCCACAATGAATGCGGCTCCATGCAAAGATAAAAGAAGACGCGCCCGTGCCAGTCGGCCAGCGCGTCGTACACCAGCCGGAACAGCTCGAGCTTCATCGGCGCGGGATAGGACAGTTTTCCGGCGCTCTCCTCCAGGGGCATCTGGAGAATCTTGCTCTTGAGATCCCGGCTCCGGATCGTCTTCATCACGGAACGGGTAAAGGTCAGCGTCCCCAGGGAGACCATGGCGACCCGGTCGGGATCGAAACGCTCCACCAGCGACCGGGCGATATCGGCATAGTCGGATTCCCAGCCGGAGTAATGGACGATCGGATGGAAGTGAAATCCCACGAGCGCGCCCTTTTTGGCCATCGCCTGGGCCGCATCCATCCGTTGGGCCAGACTTGCCGTCAGATGCTCTTCAAAATCGATGATCGGCTGGGTGTTCAGCGACCATGTGCAGATCACGTTTTGGGGTACGGGATTGTCCAGTAGCCAGCCGATGTTGCGGGACTTGGTCTTGAGCTCGAGAAGGACGTTGGGATTGTTCCGGGCGAAGTCGCAGAGCGCTTCGAGCACACCGTGATGGTTTCCCCACATCAGCGAATCGGAAGACTGGCCGGTGCCGATATGATAGATCGTGCCCGGATCCAGCGTCAGGTCCCGGAGTTTCGACGCGAATTCCGTGTCGAAAGCCACCTCGTTTCCATGATAGAACGACTGGATGCTGCAGTAGCTGCAGTCGAATCCGCACTGCTGAACCGCATCCAGGGTCATGAGATTGCAGCACCGAGTCCGCTCGGACGCCACCGGGCACATCCCCAGTCCCAGCCTCTTGCCTGCCCGGCTGACCAGCTTCGGCTTTTCGGTCGAGGGCCGATCCTCGCGCGAGAAGCTCCCGTAGGATTTGTCCGTCGCGGCGAGCGCGCGATGGGCGGCATGGATCTTCGCGAATATCCGCTTCTTTTCCTGCCGGGGATCGGAATACACCCTCTCTTCGGGCCAGTTGGCCGACAGGCGAGCCTCCTTCCACCTCATCCGGTCGAGCGCCATGTCGCTGACCTGGCGCAGCTCCTGCTGCGTGAAACGCATCTCGAACGCCTTGGTCCGAATGAACTCCTGCTCCCGGCTCGTCAGCAGCCCGAAAGAGGTCTGCTGCACGATATTCTCGAATTTCATCCGGTAGGTGGGATCGGGATGCATCGGCCCTTAACGCCCTGGCAAAGACAACAGATATAATCTGCATGTGGATATTTTCGATTCTATCACCAATTGCCCGGAGCGCCGGAACAGCCATTGCGCCAGCAAGATGGACGGTTCCGGCCTTTCCGGATCTTGCGCGCGGGTCCTGCCGGGCATCCGGCACGAACCGGTTGTCGCGGCGTCTGCCTCGCACAAGGCCGATTTGGACCGGGCGGAACATTGAAGGGGCTGCCGACAACGATTGATCGAATCGATCAATGCCTGCCCCAGACGCAATGCACGCTTTGCGGCTACCCCCGCTGCCGGGAGTACGCCTCCGCCATTGCCGCCCGGAAAGCGGATATCAACCAGTGTCCGCCAGGCGGCGACGTCACGATCTCGGCTCTGGCGAAATTGCTTGACCAGCCCCGCCTCCCGCTCAACGAGAATCACGGAGTCCATGAGAAAAAACAGGTTGTCTTCATTCGGGAGGCGGAGTGCATCGGCTGCAGGCTGTGCATCAAGGCCTGCCCGGTCGACTGCATCGTCGGGGCCAACAAGGTGATGCACACCGTGATTGCCGAGCAGTGTACCGGATGCAAGCTTTGCCTTCCGGTCTGCCCGACGGATTGCATCGAGCTGTTGCCGGCCGAACGTTTCGAAGGCACGGCGAGCCCCTGGCCGGAATTCACGTCACAGCAGGTCGAACGGGCACGCCGCGATACGGGTCTCAAGCTTGACCGGGACGCCCGGCGCAAGACCAGGCCGTCGCCCGGCAAACGCCTTTCGGACCGGAACCGGCTCAAGCAGGGAATCCTGGCCGCGGTTCACAGAAAAACCCGCTCTTCCGATCTCCCATGACGCCCGAGCACATCGAAGAGGCGTTCAGGCGGCTGGCCCGAAACAACCCGGCCCCCACGACGGAACTGGAATACCGGAGCGAGTTCGAACTGCTGGTCTCGGTCATCCTGTCCGCCCAAGCGACCGACATTTCGGTCAACAAGGCGACCCGAAAGCTCTATGCCGTGGCCAACACCCCCGAGGCCTTGCTTGAACTCGGGCTTGACGGCCTGAAAGGCCATATTCGCAACATCGGCCTGTTCAACACCAAGGCCTCGAACATTCTCAAGACCTGCGAGTTGCTGCTTGAGCGGCACGGCGGCAACGTGCCCCGCACGCGAAAGGAGCTCCAGGCGCTTCCGGGAGTGGGCAGAAAAACCGCGAACGTCATACTGAACACGGCATTCGGGGAGCCCGTCATCGCCGTCGATACTCACATATTCCGGGTTTCGAACCGAACCGGCATCGCCCCCGGCAAGGATGTCGCGGCGGTCGAAGACAGCCTGATGGACAGGGTGCCCGAAAAATTCAGGAAGGACGCGCATCACTGGCTCATCCTGCATGGCCGCTACACCTGCACGGCGCGCAAGCCGCAATGCGAATCGTGCATCCTGAACGATCTTTGCGAAAACGCGTTCAGCTGCGGCTAGTTCCGGTGTCGGTTGCAGTGCCGCAAGCACGAAAAACAGCGCAGGTTGCGACTATAATTCACTATAATCGATGATTCCGGTTGCGGCCGCCGGGAGTCCGCCCCGCCCTTTTTTCGGATAACCCATGGATATCAAGGCAAGACATAACTTCACGCAAACGCTGAAGGATTACGGATGTCCCCCGCTTCGCAGGGCCAAGCTGACCGAATTGCAAATCAATCTCGGGTACCTGTGCAACCAGGCGTGCGAACACTGCCATGTCGAGGCCGGTCCGAAACGGACGGAGCTGATGACCTGGGAGACGATGCGATCCATTCTCGAATGGATCGACGCCAACGAGATCCGTTCCGTCGACCTGACCGGCGGTGCACCCGAAATGAATCCCCATTTCAGAAAATTCTGTGACGGTCTGGGATCACGGGGAATCTCCATCACCAGCCGCTGCAACATCACCGTCCAGTTCGAGCCGGGGCAGGAAGATCTGGCCGCCTGGTATGCCGAACGGAAAATCCGCCTGGTCTGCTCGCTTCCCTGCTACAGTCGCGAGAACGTCGAAAAGCAGCGGGGAAAGGGCGTGTTCGGAAAGAGCATCCAGGGACTCCGGAATTTCAACCGGCAAGGTTACGGGACCGATCCCGACCTGGCCATGGATCTGGTCTACAACCCGATCGGGCCGCACCTTCCGCCCGATCAGGCCTCTCTCGAGGCGGACTACAAGAACGCCCTGTCGGAAGATTTCGACATCGTGTTCAACCGGCTTCTGACCATCACCAATCTGCCGGTCAAACGCTTCAGGCATTTCCTTGAGAGGACAAACCAGCTGCAGGACTACCGGCAGCTCTTGCTGGAGAACTTCAACCCGTCAACCATCGAGCACCTGATGTGTCGCCACCTGCTCAGCGTGGACTGGCAGGGCAATGTCTATGACTGCGACTTCAACCAGATGCTGGAGATGCATCTGGGCACAGGGCGGCCCACGAAACTGTGGGAGATCAATGCGAGCGAGCTGCTCGACAATCCGGTCCGGGTTGCAAGCCACTGTTACGGCTGTACGGCCGGTTCCGGGAGCAGTTGCGGCGGCGCTCTGGGCTAGCCGGGGAAGCGGCGGCTACGGCCGATTCCAGGATTAGGATTGGTGGAAAATCCACAGCAACGCCGCATACCGCGCCAGCTTTCCAGTCAGGATCATCAGGACGCATAAAAGGAGCGGCAATCTGAGATATCCTGCCGCCAGGCAGAGCGGGTCGCCGACAACCGGCATCCATGAAAAAAGCAGGGCAAACGGGCCCCATTTCCCGACTCGCGCCATCGCCTCGCCCTCCAGCCTGAACAGGCGTTGGATTTTCCCGTACCACCCGGTTGCCGATATCCCCTTCACGAGGAGCCATCCGGCGCCGTACATGAGACATCCCCCCGCGGTATTTCCGGCGGTTGCGACCGTCAACAGCACCACCCACGAGTACTCGTCCGATTCGTGCAGATAATACAGCAGCAACTCCACCCCGAAAGGAGCCAGCGTCGAGGCCAGCACCGAACCGAAGAATAGTCCGGCAAGCTCCATTACACAGCCCGAGGAACCGTTACATTCTCACGCGCGCCGGGCCGCAAGACAAGACGCGGCAACCGATTCGCGCTCGCCGGGGCGGATTTCAGAACAGTTTTCCGATAAAGGCCGCAATGCCGTGGGCAAATTCGGTCTCCAGAGGAAACGACAGCATTCCCATCACGGAGTATCCCAGCAGCCACGGCATCAGGTAGAACCGGATCATGTAGAAAAACCAGGCCACGTACAGGGGGACGAGTCCCGGCAACAGGAAGCCGGGGGTGATCGGCCTGAACAGGCGGATCAGCGGATCCGTGTATTTCACGAATACCCGCATGAAAAAGAACTTGCTGTCCTGGGGCAGGAATATTCCCATCCCGAAGCGTCCGATCAGGGTCCACATGATCATTCCCATTATGTAGTCAAAGGTCAGCAGCCAAACTGGAAATTCCGCATACATGATGAAACTGGATCGGATTGTGGAAATTACGAAGACTGGACTCCATGTTCCGGCCTGCGCAGGGGGCAGTATATATGAATTGCCGGGTCGATAGTACTTTCGATCATCGGGCCGGGAAGGCCCCGCGCCGGTCTATCAGGAAGGAAGCGCCGACAGCGGTGCCTTGGCGCACAAATAAAAAAACCGGGGCACAAGGCCCCGGTTCAATGGGATTGAAGGTTTTGTTAATGAGTGGCTCGAAGAACCGCACGACCGGCCGGTACGCGGGTTTCATCCACCATGGCCTGGGTTTCGGCATCCGGCTCCTCGGTCATGAGAGAGACGACTACCATGCACACCAGGCTGACCGGCATACCGATGATGCCGAACCTCAGGTGGTCGATGCCGATCCACGGATCCATTCCGGCAAACCGCACCATGTACAGGTACCATGTTCCGGCAACGAATCCACCGATCATTCCGGCAATCGCGCCGGCACGGTTCGCCCGTTTCCACCAGATACCCAGTACGATCGGGAACAGCAGTCCTGAACATGCGAAATCAAATGCCCAGGCCACAGCGCCCAGAATGGTGGTCAGCTTCAGGCTTGCCACAAACGCACCCAGCGCACCGATGATCAGCAACAGGGCACGGGCCACGAGCAGACGCTTCTTGGTTTCTGCATTCGGGTCGATGATCTTGTAGTAAAGATCATGAGACAGGGCATTCGCGATAGCCAGGAGCAGACCGTCTGCCGTCGACATCGCGGCCGCCATGCCGCCTGCAGCGACCAGACCGGAAATGACATAGGGCAGGCCCGCAATTTCAGGCGTTGCCAGCACCACGATGTCTCCCCGCATGAAGAACTCGTTCAACTGAAGAATTCCGTCACCGTTTGCATCGATGACCTGCAGGAATCCGACATTGCTCCATTTCTGAATCCAGTCCAGCGCATTCACCTCGGCGATGGACTTGCCGATGATACCGGTTGCGAGGTTCGGATCAAGAATCTGCAACTTGGTGAACGTGGCAAGAGCCGGTGCCGTGAAATACAGCAGGAAGATGAAAAACAGAGACCATGCGACGGATTGCCGGGCGGCCTTGACGGAGGGCGTGGTGAAATAGCGCATCAGGATGTGCGGCAGCGAAGCCGTACCGGCCATCATGCACAACACCAGCGTGACGAACTTCCAGCTGCTCAGGGCGTCCGAACCGGCCTGTACAAAAGGCACGGTCAGGGCTTTCAGTCCCCCCGCAGCTCCGGAAACCGCCTCCAGCGTCCCCAAGCCGTGCAACTGCTCCAGCTCCGTGATCCGGGTTACGGCGTCGCCGTAGACCAGCTGCGGAACCAGACCGAAGCCCTGCTTGTTCGACATCCAGAACACCGGTATGAGATAAGCGATGATCAGGACGATGTACTGGGCGACCTGTGTCCAGGTGACCGCACGCATGCCGCCGAGCATCGAACAAAGCAGAATGCCCAGAAGGCCGAACCAGACTCCCACTTCAAAAGGAATCTGCAGGGCGCGCGCTGCGATGGTGCCGGTTGCGTTGATCTGTGCCGTCACGTAGGTGAACGACGCGACCACCAGCACGACTACCGCGCACAGCCGGGTGAGCTTGCCGCCGTAACGGGTACCGATGAAGTCGGGAACCGTATAGCAGCCGAATTTGCGCAGATACGGGGCCATCAGGGATGCGACCAGAATGTAGCCGCCGGTCCAGCCGACCACGAACGCCAGGTAGCCGTGCCCACCGAAGTAGATGCCGCCGGCCATCGCCACGAACGAGGCGCCCGACATCCAGTCTGCCGCGGTTGCCATCCCGTTGAACACCGTTGGCACCTGTCTGCCCGCCACATAGTAGGCACCGACCTCCATGGTCCGGGACAGCCATCCGATTGCCGCATAGATGAAAACCGTGAACGCGACGAACAGGATGCCGATGGTGTCGGCGCCCAGGCCCATCTGCTCAAGGATGGCCATCAGGATGATGAATACGATGAAACCACCCGTATACGTGCCATAAATCTTTGGCAGGTTATCAATAAAATCGCCTTTAAACATTGTCCTATGCCTCCTCCTCAGCGAAACCATATTCCTGGTCGATCTTGTGCTGGGCACGAGCAAACCAGAAAATGATGATCACGAAAGCGACTTCCGATCCCTGCGCAGCCATGTAAAAGCCGAGCGGAAATCCGAGAAAGCTCATCGAATTCAATGCGTCGGCAAACCAGTGGACCACAAATGAGAAGAAGACCCACAGCGATAGAGTAATGATCATTAGCCGCTTGGTGCTCTGCCAATGCATCACTCGCTTATCGGCATCATTCATACAAATTCCTCCAATTTGGCTTTGTTTATCCGCCCATGCCGTCGTTGGCATAGTGTCTGGATTTGGATGTTTAATTAAAGCTGGTCCGAATTCGAACCAGCCCATATGATACCCCGATTCGCATACAATGTCATTGAAAAATTTGACTTGGCTGGTTTGCATAATTTCGATGAGTCCAGAAAACAACCCATCCTCCGGAATCGTTTCACAACTCGAATCCTGGGCGAAAAGAAATATTAACCCACTGTTTTCAAAGGATACGTGGATTACTCTCGGGGAATATATCGGACTGGGTCGCCCGGTCAGCAACCGCCCCATCACGACCGCTCGGGAATTGGGATCCTTCGTATCGAGCCGGTCGAGCCACGTGGCCCAAAGCGCGCTGTACGGATACCTGAAAACCCGTGCCGGAACCCGCTTTCCGGAGCTTTTCGAAAACCCGAAAATGCTCGCCTCGATCAACCTCGCCAAATGGCACATCTACATCGCCTGCATCTCCGATCTGGCCGCCTACATGGGCGTTCTGCTGCATCTTCGGACCGGTTCGGACAATGACAAGGTGGTGCGTCTCATGAGCCGGGTGGTCGACGACATTGTCGATGAAATCGGCATGCCCGACGAGGCCGGAGACGATTTCCACGAATCGGTCGAAGCGTTGAAGATCCGGATCGAGAACATGGACTTCTCCATGCACGAGGACGGCGATGCGGTCTTCTCCGTCAGCCCCGACGCGCTCTACAAATGGTCTCCGATCGCCGACGAGCTGAAACGGTTCGACCGGACTCCGGTCAAGAACTCGGTCCGCTTCCGCTGGAAGGACGTCCGTGAAACGGCCCGGAATCTCTTCGATGCACAAGCCGTCATCGAATCATTCGGTGAGCCCGGTTCATCCGGCTCTGCCTGAGACTTCCGCAGGTCAGCCGATCATGCCGGTCCGATCCGCCCCGTCCCCGGCCGGCCTGCGTCTGCTCGCCCCGGTCCTCGGTGCCCTCCTGGGCATCGGTTCGACATCCGCACTGGCGGACGAATACGCGGTTCTCGGCATGGCCGGAAAAACGCCGGAGCAGATTTCAGCCTTGCTGGGCCCGCCGGGAGGGTGCCAGGACACCTATCAGGGAAGTGCCTGCCAGTATGCCGAAGGCGCGATCGAGGTCACATTCATCGACGGACAGGCAGACTGGTTCACGTTCGCCAACCCCCCGGTGTCCTTCGATATCCGGGCGCTTGCCCATATCGGCCTCAGGCCGATCGAGCCGCTGGTCAGGATGCCCAGCAGGATGCACTGGCTGTACCATCACGGACTGGAGCAAATCTCCGTCTACGGCAGCGGCGAAACCGTCCTGTTCATCCATGTCAGGGCGTTCACTCCCGAGTGACGCTCAATGGGGCGGCGTTTCATGCGGCGGCGGGATGCTTGCATCTTGAGTGTATCGCCTGGATTTCGGCTTCAAGCTCTTCGGAAATCGTGATCCCGACGCTGTCGATGTTCTGCTTCAACTGCTCCAGGCTTGTCGCGCCGATGATGTTGGACGTCACAAACGGACGGGTGTTGACGAACGCCAGGGCAAGATGGACCGGGTGCAGGGAATGCGCAGCCGCGAGGTTTGTGTACCCGGAGATGGACTGCTGGACATGATCCCCCTCGTAGCGCTTCAGGAAAGCGGGAAACAGGGCCTTTCTGCTGCCCGGAGGAGTCCGGCCGGACACGTACTTTCCGCTCAACGTCCCCATCGCCAGCGGGGAATAGGCCAATAACCCGATGCCTTCCCTGAACGCGAACTCGCTCAGGCCATGCTCGTAGACCCGGTTCAGGAGGCTGTACGAATTCTGCACCGAGACAATCCGTTCGCATCCGTTGCGACAGGCGTCGAGATACTGCCCCACTCCCCAGGGCGTTTCATTCGATACCCCGACGCAACGGATCTTCCCGGAACGGACCAACTCCGACATGACCTCCATGATTTCCAGGATCGGCGTCTCGTCCCCGTCCGCCTTGTGAACATACGATCCGCCTCCCTCGCCCCACAGGCCGAGCCTGCGATCCGGCCAGTGCACCTGGTAAAGATCGATGTAGTCGGTCCTGAGACGCTTGAGACTGCCGTCGATCGCCTCGGTGATCTGGGCCCTGTTGACTCGGGTTTCCCGTCCGCTCCGGATCCACACCCGATCGCTTCGCCCGGTCACCTTGGTCGCAAGGACGACATCGTGACGCCTGCCGGTACGACTGAACCACTCGCCGATGCACCGTTCCGTCTCGCCCTGGGTCTCCTCGCGGGTCGGGACGGGATACATCTCGGCGGCATCCCAGAAATTCACGCCGCGCTCAAGAGCGTAGTCCATCTGCTCCAGCGCTTCTTCGCGGGTATTTTGCTCCCCCCAGGTCATCGTGCCCAGGCAAATCGCGCTGACACGAATTCCGGAATCCCCCAATTGTCGATATTGCATGGCTGTATCCGTCCGATCGAACCGGTCACGGCAACCCGGCCCCGGTGACCGCACGATCTTCGTGCATCCCGAGCCGGAAATTGCGCAGCAACCGAAAAGTATAGATAGAATCGGGTATTGTCGCCGTTTCGCCGTTCATTTCAATACGCCATGATCGTTCCGGAAAAGAAAATCGAAGAATTCAGGGCAAACGGTGCCGTCGTGCTGCGGGGATACTTCAGGGAATGGGTCGAGCCGCTCAGGCGCGGCATCGAGAAGAACATGGCCTCCCCGGGACCGTTTGTCCGCGACTACAACGATCCCGTTCAGGGGCGGTTCTTCGGCGACTACTGCAACTGGCAGCGAATCGGGGAGTACCGTGAATTCCTGTTCGATTCCCCGGCCGCCGCCATCGCCAGCGATCTCATGGGCTCGCGCACGGTCCGCCTGTTTCACGAGCATGTGCTGGTCAAGGAACCGGGAACTTCCACCCCGACTCCGTGGCATCACGACCAGCCGTACTATTGTGTCGACGGAAAACAGAACTGCAGCCTGTGGCTGGTTCTCGATCCGGTGTCCCGGGAATCGACCCTGGAGTTCATAGCCGGATCGCACAACTCGGGCAAGATGTTTCGGCCGGAACGGTTCAACAGGACCCCGCTTTACGAAAATTCGGATTATGCGCCCCTGCCGGACATCGACTCGAACCGGGGCCTCTACGACATCCTGGGCTGGGAGCTCGAGAGCGGCGATGCCGTTGCCTTTCATTTCCTGACCCTGCACGGCGCTCCGGGCAACCGATCCGCCACCGTGCGCCGCCGGGCGTTTTCAAGCCGCTGGCTGGGAGACGACGCCGCCTTCGCGGTCAGGGAAGGCCAAACCTCGCCGCCGTTTCCGGATTGTCGCCTGCGCCACGGGGATTCGATGAGCGGGCCGGATTTTCCGGTGGTCCTTCCCAGGGAAGGAGTCTAGCGGGCTTTCTGGCGCCGACTGTCCATATGGGGCGGCACGGGAGGCGCCGCGTCGAATATCATGTTGTGCGCGTTCAGCGCGGTGAACTGCCGGCTTTTTGCCCGGGCGATCAGGGTGACTCCCAACTCGACCGCGAGTTCATAGCCCATGTTCGTTGTGCCGTTTCGCGACACCAGGACCGGAATCCCCATGAGGGCCGACTTCATCACGATTTCCGAGGTCAGCCGGCCGGTGGTATAGAAGATCTTGTCGTGTCCCGGCATGTTCTTGAGCCACATCTCGCCGGAAATCGTATCCATGGCATTGTGGCGTCCGACATCCTCGATGAACATGAGGACCTTCCCGTCCCGGCACAACCCGCAACCGTGCACGGAACCGGCCGCGCGGTAGGCCTTGTTGAAATCCTTGACCCGATGGAGCACCTCGTAGATATCGGATTGGCGCAGCGTCACTTCGGGCAGACGGTGATCGTAGAGCTTGTCCAGCGTACAACTGAGAATCGTGCCCTGGCCGCATCCGCTGGTCACGGTCTTGCGCGAAGTGTCGATACCGTCCAGACCATTCCCGTCCCGGGTAACCACTTCGGCAAGCTCCCGGTCCCAGTCGACCCTGACCGACTTGATCTGGCCCGGATGCTCGAAAAGCGACTGGTTGCGGAGGTAGCCGAGAACCAGCCGTTCCGGCTGGCTGCCCAGGGTCATCAGCGTAACCAGTTCCTCTCCATCGACCTTGATCGTCAACGGCAATTCATCGACGATATTGACCTGCTGGTCGATGCCGTACTGGTTTTTCGCTTCAACCTGGTGGATCGATTCCAGCCCTTCGCCGGTCAACTCCGGCAGCAGACCCGCATAGGAATCCGCACTGTCGTGACCGTTTTGGCTTGCAGCAGTTGACGGAGATTGGGCGACTTGTGTCATGGACGAATCTGGTTACAGAAACCGCATCCTGCCGGCCGGACCGGAAAGCACGGATTCGCTGGAGAGACGATCATGCCGTCTCTCCGTTCACGATGTCCCGACAATTCTAGCATTAAACCGAAGTCTGGCTCCCGATTTCTACGGCCCCGACCGAAGGCCGCGCCCACGGCATTTCGACCGAAGATTTCGCCGCCTTTCAACTGTCAAGCCTGAAAACGTCGACCTCGCCGGAGCGGCCCTTCACGGGGTGTCTGCCGACCGGCACAGGGCAGAAATCCGGGCCGAGTTTCGACACCGTCGCGCCGCTCACCAGAATCGCCGCCTCGCTGTCTTCGGAATACAGCGTCCTGCCGAGTTGCTCGAGACGCTGTCCGATGTTCACGGCATCACCGATGATCGTGTAGTTGATGCGGCCGGGCGCGCCGATGTTGCCGACCGTGGCGCTGCCGGAATGGATGCCGATGCGGATGCCGAGCGGCGCCTCGCCTGCGGACCGGCGCCGGGCATTCTCCGCCCGGACACCGTCGGCGATCGCCAGGGCTGCGCGGCAGGCCCGTATGGCGGCGTCCGGCTGCGCGTCGGGGGCGCCCCAGAAAGCCATCACGGAATCGCCCATGAATTTGTCGACGGTGCCGTCTTCGGCCTCGATGCAGTCGGCGACGATCTCGAAATGGCGGTTGACCAAGGCGGCCACGTCCGGTGCCGACAGGTTTTCGGCAACCGACGAGAACCCTGCAATATCGGTAAACATGACGGTGACCTCCCGCTCGATGGAGATCGTATCCTCGATTTCGCCGCGCTTCACCAGCCGCTCGACGACCTTCCGGGGAATGTAGAGCTCGAACCAGCGCAGGGCTCGCAGCATGGAGTTGAAGGATTTGGCCTGCTGGTCGAGTTCGCGAAAAACGCTGCCGGACAGGTCTCCGATCTCTCCGATATTGAGGTCGCGAACCTGTCCCGCTGCCGCGGAAAACCGCACAATGGGCCGGGCGATGCGCCGGCCGAGGATCAGGGCAGCGATGATCGAGAGCACGAGAGCGCCAGAGCCGACCATCAGGGCGACGGCCATCCGGCGAAACTCGGTGGCGATGTCATCGACATGGAACCGGATGCCGACGGTCAGCGGTTGCGGGCCGAAGCCGTGCATCTGACGGAGTATGAAGACATGCACTTGTTCTCCAATCCGGATCGCATGCCCGCTCGTCCCCGGCGCAAGAGAAATGATCAGATCGGAGGAGTGCTTATCCTCCCGCCATATTGCCGCCAAAACGAAATCCCGAAATCCCGCCAGGCGGGGCATCGGATTTTCCAACGAGAGACCGGGATAGCCGTCCGCCATGAGAGGATGGGCCAGCACCCGGTCACGCCCGTACAGGACGAACCGCGTGCCGGGATCGCCCTCGCCGACCTTGCGGACCCAGGCCGAGAGATCCCGGATCGATGCCGTCGCAACCGTGGCCCCGACAAACCGACCGCCGCGCCAGATCGGATGGACCCGGCTGAAATAGGTCCCCTCATGTCGCTCTATCCAGAATGGAGACACCCAGTGCGGTTCCTTCGGCATTGAAGCCATATATGCGCGGAATCTCGGATCGCCCGCATGATCTACCTCAGCCAGCTCGGTGCGACCTCCCTCGTAGCGCGCCGCAAAGAAGGACTTCAGCCCGGGGTAGAAGAACGATACTGCCTCGGTCTGCGGCACACCGGCGAGGCCGCCCGTGAGCAGCCGGCCGAGCGTCGCGCGATCCTGCGGGTCGAACTCGCCGCTCTCGATACGCTCGGCGATGAAACGGGCCTGGTCTTCGGCCGGCCGCAGATGACGTTCGATCTGGTCGACCATGTTGGCGATGCTCTGATTGGCGTTGGCACTCGTCAACGCCAGCGTGTTCTTGCTCGCGAGCCACATGCCGACGCCGAGCACACTGCTCACCGATACGAAAACGAGAAGAGAGATCGCCGTAGCCAGTATGACCGTGATTGACAGCTGCCCGTTCCATCGGGCCGGGGAAAGCCGACCCGGCATTCCAGATTTGACTGACATGGAGGATACCGGCGTCCAATCCGAGGATCGGGATGCACTCTCCCGAAGCCCGGATACCGGATGCAAATTGAATGTTCTTCGTCTGTTTCGACCGCCAGTTCGAACAGACAATCAATGAAAAAGTCTACTCCAGATCGAGAGTCCTGGCAAGAACTGTTCCTGTTAGCCCAATTTAGTAATGCCCCCTTTGTCCAATTTTAAAATGTCCCCTTTTTGGAATCGGGGGCGGAGATGGAGAGAAGGGGACATTTCTAAATGGGTTTGACAGAACTGTTCCGGTCCCGCATGCGCTGAACCGGAACATAGGTTGCACCTTGCCTCTTTTTAGCATATAGCCAAGATGTCAATTTTTGCAGGAGACCGGGAAATGCCAATGTCTGTGAAGCTTTCTGACGAATTGATCGGTAAAGCGCGTCAATATGGTGGCATCTATCGCCGTTCGATCTCGAAGCAGATTGAACATTGGTCATTGATCGGCAAAATTGTCGAGGAAAACCCTGATCAGCCCTACAGCTTCATCAAAGACATTCTTCTCGCTCAACAGGAAGCCGCAGATGGCGAAGTGATCCTTTTTGAATTCGGTTGATTCAATTGAAAATTTATTGAACACCCTCCCCGATAAATTCTCTCTCAGAGGGTTATAATTTCCATCATTGCATCCGGGGAAGATCCAGTTGCCCGCCATTTTCCGGGCTCGGGTACTGCCCCGAAAACGAATCATGTCAGACATTCATTTTCAGGCATCGGACCGGGAAGTCGTCGTTCCGGTTTCGGTCGTGCTCCAAAGGACACTGGACCCCGACAGCCCATGGGGCCTGCCCCACTGGTCGGCCTATGCGCTGATCTGCGACAATCAGGCCGGCACCGATGCCGGAAAGGTGCTCATCCACGATGACGGGATTCATGCGAGATTCCTGTGGACCGGCATGTCGGTCCATCTGTACAAGGACGGCAACGAGGGCTACTGGTACAACCTGCTGTCGGACAAGCCGCATCTGTTCGTCGTGTGCGACGGAAACCAGGGCGAGATGGAAATCGAACCCGTGTTTGTGACCGCCAATCAGGATGAGGCCACCGGCGACATGGAAGCGGAGCGCACGGTTCTCGAGATTCCCATGCCGGACGAGATGTGCGGCATTCTCGAAAGCTACGTGATCACCCATTATGTCCCGGAAGTGAAGAAGAAGCGAAAACGCAAGGACTGGCTCAGCGATTCCGACTATGTCAAAGGATCAACGACAAGACACTGAAGAGAAGTCCTTTTTGTCGCGCTGGTCGCGTCGCAAATCGGAACAGTCGCCCAGCCAGGATACCGGGCAGGAGGCGACGGTTCCCGAGCCTGTGCAGAGCGAATCGGCTTCGGACACGCTCCCGGAATCGACCGGGGAGTCCCGGGTTCTCACCGACGAGGACATGCCCCCAATCGAGAGCCTTGACGAAAACAGCGACTACTCGCTGTTCATGTCGGAAGGGGTCAGCGAGAAGCTTCGACGCCTGGCGCTTCGGAAACTGTTCTCCGGCGCCGGATTCAATATCCGGGACGGCCTGGATGACTACGATGACGATTTCACCTATTTCGAACCGCTCGGCGACCTGGTCACCTCGGACATGAAGCACCGCGAGGAAATGAAGGAGAAAAGGCGAAAGGAAGAGGAGGAAGAGGAACGACGGAAAGCCGCCGCAGAACAAGAGGCGGTGGAGCAGGATGAGGCCGAGTCTCCGACCAGCGAGGAGGAGGACTCCCCCGACGCGGAACCGGTCGGGCCGGAAGAACTGCCGGAGGGCGAGGCCGACCCCGACGGCGAGACGCCCCCGTAATTCCCGGCATGAAGGCGTTGCGGGCCCGAAAGTAGGCCCGCAAAGTCACCGCTTGCGATCCCGAAATCGGGTTCGCGCTGAAGACTCCCGTGAATCATTCGGGCGGAACCACTCCTCTTGGCAGAAATCCTTCGCGGCTCCAGACAAGGCACCGGAAAAGCTATTGCACAAATGTACAATAATTCATATATTATGATACTTTATGCCGATAAAGAACCATAAGTAATTCCATATTTTACTTTGGATCAATAACGGACAAGCCCATGACCATCAAACTGGAAACGTATCAATCCGGCAAACTCATCAAGGGAGCGGGATATCGATTCTTTCTGCCAACCCGCATAAACGACATCTGGACCTGGAATGTCCCGCGGATCAACCAGCTGGCTGAAAAAGCCGCGCTCAGGCTTGGAGAATTTAACTCCTATGCGCGCATGGTTCCGAGTATTGATCTGTTCATCCGGTTGCATGTCGTCAAGGAGTCGGTGGACTCCAGTCGAATCGAGGGAACCAGGACGAACATGGACGAGGCGCTACTTCCCGAAAAAGAAATCAACCCGGAGCGGCGCGACGACTGGCACGAGGTCAATAATTACATTCTGGCCATGAATCAGGCGCTCGAAGATCTGGAGACTCTGCCGTTGTCATCGCGCCTATTGAGGCGTGCTCACACAACACTGCTCGACAATGTCCGAGGCAAGCACAAACTGCCTGGAGAATATCGGGTCAGCCAAAACCGGATAGGAGGGCATAATCTGCAGAATGCGACATACATTCCGCCATCGCATGAACATGTTCCGGAGCTGATGAGCGATCTGGAGAAATTCCTGCATAATCAAGACCTCCATCTTCCGGCGCTTGTCCGGATCGCCATCGCCCACTACCAGTTCGAGACCATACACCCCTTTTTGGACGGCAATGGACGAATCGGCCGTCTGCTGATCACTCTTTATCTTGTCAGTGAGGAAATCCTGAAGCGCCCCCTTCTCTATATCTCGACCTGGTTCGAAAGGGACCGGGAACTCTACTACAGCAATTTGATGAGAACACGAACCCACAACGACATGGGGCGATGGCTGGAGTACTTTCTGGATGGAGTGGAACAGACTGCCAATGAAGCCGTCGAGACCCTTGCAGGAATACGGGATCTCAAGACGGACATTGAGCAAAGAATTCAAACTGACTTCGGCAGGCGAGCGGCGAATGCGATGACATTGCTTCAACACCTGTTCCAGAAACCGATCGTCAGCGTCGACGAGGCGGCAACAGCCTGCGGAACCACCTTTCGGACGGCCAACCGGTTGATCGCCTTGATGTGCGAGCACGGCATTCTCCGGGAAATTACCGGTCGAAGCCGGAGCCGATTGTTCGTATTTGAACCGTACCTGCAGGCATTTTATTCGAAGCGCTGATGAGGCGCGGCGAATGGCGGATCCGGAAAAAGCCTGCGCGGACCGCCGCAGGATGCCTGCCTTCAGCAGCTGACCTGTTGCATGCTGTACTCTTCGGGCGTATAGACCCTCGTCGCATCGCGCGCCAGCGTGCGGATGTCCTCCACGCCCTTCATGCCGTTCTCCAGCGCGACGCGAAATGTGAACCGGTCGAAAAAGGCCTCGTACTGCTCGACGCCCATGGTCCCGGTCGCGTAGTAGTGATCGGACTCGGCGTCGTAGTCGAGCAGGATGGTGGTCAGGGAAACCGGTGCCGGCCCCCCCATGACCCGGGCTCCCCGGGCCGGATCGTACACGCTGCTTTCCGAGCAGCAGTAGATCAGTGCGGACTGTTTCTTCACGTTGTTGTCGTGGTCGCGGTACGAAATCTCCTCGGGGCGGAAGTTGATGAAGCTGACGCTTCTTGCCGGGTAGGTCTGCTTGTGTGCGCAAATGGCGGAATAGCAGACCACGGAACGGTCCTTTCCCGATCCTCCGGGCCAGCTGGACGCCGCCGGCGGATTGACCGCCCTGCCGAGGTCGATCAGGAAGCACGGGGTGGTCACGTAGGGATAGTTGAAGATCAGGCATCCCGCTTTCTTCAGTCTTTCCGAGGTCACGGCCTGACCCTCCTCCGTCACCAGCCTGACGCGATTGTAGGAACGGGATGCCGAATCGTTCTGGGCGAGCAGGTAGGGGCTGGCCCCGATCAGGGACAGCGTGGACATGCAGACCTTGAAAAACGACCGTCTCCCGAGTCGTACCGTTTCCTTCATTGTGTCCTCTCCGTAAATTCCCGTACACGGGATTCCAGAACCAGTTTTTCCTGGTGCCCCGCCTCCGCCTCCACGAGCAGATTGCCCGCTTCGTCGATCCCGCGCACCGTTCCCGAAAGCGCCCCGACCGTGCAGGGCGTTCCAGGCCGGTTCCCTCGAATTCTCCACTTGTCCACCAGCGACGGCATGCCCTCCTCGCTCCACGCGTTGATCCCGGTGATGAACTCCCGGGCAAAGGACTGGAGCAGCGTGCCGGCATCCAGTTCCGTGGTGCCCTCCGCCTCGCGGACACTGATGGCCGAAATCGAATAGTCCTCGGGCGAATCGAGAAGATTGACCGAACACGACACGCTCAGCCAGGGCTTCGGATGGTGGCCGCATTCCGCCCAGATCCG
The DNA here is from genome assembly GCA_009841725.1 of Gammaproteobacteria bacterium. Taxonomy (GTDB): domain Bacteria; phylum Pseudomonadota; class Gammaproteobacteria; order Arenicellales; family Poriferihabitantaceae; genus Poriferihabitans. The sequence continues at coordinate 7,763 of VYGS01000111.1, read as the reverse complement.
GCCCACGACATGATTCGCGATGACCAGCCTGTCCGGCCAGTCATAGCCCAGCGCGATCATCGGCGAGAGGTGAAGAGCCAGCGCATTGCCCAAACTGACGGCCGCCACCAGAATGATTTCGCCGTAGCGCCGACGTTCGAATTCGGGCTCGAGGAGAACGGCGCAATGCAGATCCCCTTCCTGGCTGTACCAAGGGCTGTCGTCCCATCCCCGGCCCGAGAGCTGGCGCTTGAGCCAGATCAGCGTCCCCTCCCGGCGCCCGTCGCAGGCCATGCCCGCGGCAAGCCTGCGGAGATCATCCGACTCCTCGATCTCGACGAGCTCGTACGCTGCCGGAAGCTCCGGACGGCCTGTCCGCATGCGTCAGGTCCGCCCTTCAAGCCGATCCGCCAGCCGTTCGTGGCCGCTGTCCTTGGCATATGCGGCCGCGGTCCGGCCGGACAGGTCCCGTCTGGCCGGATTCGACCCCGCGACCAGCAGCATGTCGACGATCTCCTGGTATCCTCCCGCCGCCGCATGATGTAGCGCCGTCGCGCCCTGATCGTCCTGAAAATCGATCTCGACGCCTTCCTGACGGATCAGGATGCCGACGACCGACACCCGGTTCTCGTAGGCGGCCCGGTGAAGCGGGGTCCACCGGTATACATCGGCCGAGTTGACGTCCGAGCCATGATCCAGCAGCACCTTGACGGCATCTTCGTGCCCCTTGGCCGAGGCCACCATCAGAGCATTCCAGCCGTTGCTGCCCGTTGCGCCGACATCCGCGCCGCGATCCAGAAGCGCCCGCACAACCGGTATGCTGCCGCTCATCGCGGCGAACATCAACGGCGTACCTCCGTTGATGTTCTCGGAATTCGGATCGGCGCCCCGTTCAAGCAGTTCCATGACCAGATCCGCCTCGCCGGAGCGCGCGGCAATCATCAGGGCGGTTTTCCCGTTCGTCCCCCGAACATCGATATCCGGGATCGGATCGGGGGCATGGAGAAACGCCTCCATGTCGGCCACGTCGTTCTTGTAGACGGCTTCGGAAAACGTGTCCCACGTAGCAGCCTTTGCCGCATACAGGCAAAGGCAGGCAATCCCGGCGGCCTGCGCGAGCCGGATGCCGCGTGCTCGACTATTTCCGGTAAGCATAATGTCCAACAATCTCGCCAAGCGCGTTGTGTGCGTCGTACCGTCCCGTCAGCCTGATCAGGGCATCGTGGCTGACCGCCTCGCCGAGCAGTTCCGAATAGCCCCGGCGCTCCCGGTCCATCAGCGTCGTCTGTTGCGAAAAGATTATACGGTAAGACCCGTCACCGAAGAACCATCGCATGCTCTTTTGCCTTGTCAGATTGTCCACCACATCGAACTGGGCGCTGCCGAGCCCCGGGGCGATCAGCACTTCCCCGACCAGGGGATTGTCCGGAGCGGTCATGACCTCGAACCGCAGCATGATGATGCTGGCCGAGGCATGGCTCATCAAATCGGCTTCAAGCGCGACCGCGAACGGGGACCGGGCGCGCCTTAGGGTTTCCCGGTCCTTTCTGCACGCCTTTCCGCCCACCTCGAAAAAAACGGCCGTCTCCCAGTCGCCGTGATCGAACCGGACGGGAGCGCAGGTCGTCATGGCCCCGCTTTTCCTCATGCTGTCCGAAATCGGTTTCGGGAACCTCTTCAAGACTGCGCCCCGCCGTGCAACGCTGGCCCGTTACAAAAAACCCCTGTCCGGGGGACAGGGGTTTTTTCGATTTGCCGGGCGTTCAGGTCGTTTTCGCTTCGGAGACTCCGACATCGGAGACCGGCTGTTGTCCGGCCTCGCCCTTGACCTCTTCATACCACATGTCGTGATGCTGCTTGGCCCATTCGACGCTGACGCGCCCGGTCGTCATGCCTTCCAATGCGCCTTCCGTGCCGAGCGTCCCGATGTAGGCATGACCGACGAATACCACGATCCAGATCACCGCGGCGATCGCATGAATCTGATGCATGTACTGCATGGAGGCCCGGGTCGCATCGCCGATTCCCATCTGGGCCAGCCAGCCGATCAGTGCGAAACCGGAACCGCAGACCGCAACCAGGCCGATCAGGATCACGATCCAGAACCAGACCTTCTCTCCGCCGTTGGCCTTGCCGGCACTGGGATGCGCACTGCCGATGATCCCGCCGCCGGCCGCAAACCATTTCATGTCGGTCGCATTGGGAATGTTGTTCTTGATCCAGAACAGCAGCATGGCGAAAACGCCGATGCTGAAAAACGGCCCGACCACGTTGTGCACGTTGATGGACAGCGCCGCCCAAGCGGAAAAGCCCTCGGGGCCGAGCACCGGGATGAGCACCAGCCGGCCGAACAGCAAACTGAGGCCGGTGATCGCCAGCACCACGAAACCGGCCGCGGTGTACCAGTGCATGAAACGCTCCCACACCTGCCATCGCGGAACGGTCAGACCGGACCGCTCGGCCTCGATCCTGATCTTGCCGCGCACCAGGAAGAACAGGATGCATGCGGCCAGCGCGACGATCAGCGCCCAGCCGCCGTAGGTGGCGATGACGCCGTTTCGCATCTGGCGCCAGTTCTGGCCGCCGTTGTTGATGAACACGCCGGTCTCGGGTCCGACAACCGCACTGTATCCGGAGTTGCCTTCCCGGACCGCCCGCCAGAAATTGGCCCGCTGGTTCTGGTCATTGGCGACCTGGGCCTGGACGGAGTCCGTCGGAATCAGGTATGTCGCCGTCGGCAATATCATGGCGAATGAAAGGATGAACAGAATCGACCATCCCATGGCCCGAAATCGCCGCCGGCTCTTTTCAACGGTAGTTTGCTGTGTTGACATGAAAGTTCCCCCAGTTGATACCCGGACGCTAGCGGTCCATTTGCCCGCTGAAACGCTCGTTCAACGGGCCGCTGTCGCGGTTAGCCAGCAACGGGTCATCAGCACCCTTGTAGACGCCCGGTTCGAATACCGTCACTTCCGGAGATTCCAGGCAACCGGTCAACAAGACCGCGAGAAGGAATCCTCCTGCCCAAGCGGTCAGTTTTCTAATACAAGCACTCATTTCCAAATACCCTGCTGATTTGCATTCACCGGCTGACGGGTGCGCCGGACGGTGAGCCGAAGACAAAAGAGGGAGGCCGAAGCCTCCCCGTTTTGTCCAGTCCCTACACGGTCTGGCCGTAGGCGGTTTCCCAGCCCCAGGTCTGGGGCCGTCCGCCGCGCTTGAGGATCCGTTCGCGGTAGATGTCCGCGACCATGTCCCCGTCGCCGGCCAGCAACGCCTTGGTCGAACACATTTCGGCGCAAAGCGGCAGCTTCCCGTCCGCAATCCGGTTCTGGCCGTACATTTCGAACTCTCGGGGAGAGTTGTCGTCGGCCGGCCCCCCGGCGCAGAAGGTGCACTTGTCCATCTTGCCCCGCACACCGAAAGCCTGCTGCTCGGGATACTGCGGCGCACCGAACGGGCAGGCGTAAAAGCAGTAGCCGCAGCCGATGCACAGGTCCTTGTCGTGCAGCACGATGCCGTCGTCGGTCGTGTAGAAACAGTCGACCGGGCAGACCGCCGAGCAGGGTGCGTCCGTGCAATGCATGCAGGCCACGGAAATCGACTTCTCGCCGACGTCCCCGTCTCCGAGCGTAATCACCCTTCGACGGTTGACTCCCCAGGGCACCTCGTGCTCGTTCTTGCAGGCGGTTACACAACCATTGCATTCGATGCAGCGCTCGGCATCGCAAAGAAATTTCATTGTTGCCATTGTTCTGTACTCCTGCCTCAAGCGGCCTTGATGCGACACAGGGTCACTTTCGTTTCCTGCATCTGGGTTACTGAGTCATACCCGTAGGTAAAGGCGGTGTTGCACGCCTCGCCCCGCACATAGGGCTCGGTCCCGGGCGGATACTTGTCCAGCAGGTCCTCGCCGTCGTACCAGCCCCCGAAATGGAACGGCGTGAACACGACTCCCGGCGCCACGCGGCTGGTGATCATGGTCGCCACCTTGATGCGCGCGCCTTCCGGCGTTTCGATCCAGATCATGTCCCCGTCCTTGATGCCGCTGTTGTTGGCATCGGTCGGATTGACCTCCGCGAACATCTCCTGCTGGAGTTCGGCCAGCCAGGGATTCGAGCGGGACTCCTCGCCGCCGCCCTCGTACTCGACCAGCCTGCCGCTGGTGAAGACGAGCGGGAACTGCTGCGAATAGTCATCCTTCTGGATCGACATGTACCGGGTCGGAAGCCGATAGAACCGCTTCCGGTCCTCGTAGGTCGGATACTTGTTCACCAGATCGCGGTCCGGCGCATAGAGCGGCTCGCGATGGATCGGCACCCGATCGGGAAAGGTCCACACGATGGCCCGGGCCTTGGCGTTTCCAAACGGCGCGCAGCCGTGCTTGATGGCAACACGCTGGATGCCTCCGGAGAGGTCGGTCTTCCAGTTCTTGCCTTCCGCCATGGCCTGCTCGTCCGCGGTCAGGTCATTCCACCAGCCCAGCTTCTTGAGCAGATCGGCGGTAAATTCGGGATGACCACCCTGGATTTCGGACCCCTTCGGCCAGGAGCCCTCGGCCAGGATGTTGTTGCCTTCATGCTCGACCCCGAACCGGGCCCGGAAACACAGACCACCTTCGGCAACCGGCTTGCTGGTGTCGTACAGCACCGGCGTGCCTGGATGGTTCATCTCGGGATTTCCCCAGCAGGGCCAGGGCATGCCGTAGTAGTCCCCGTCGCAGGGGCCGCCCTCGGCCTTCAGCGTCGTGGTGTTGAAGGTGTGCTTGTTCTGCGCATGAAGCTTGAGCCGTTCCGGACTCTGCCCGGTGTAGCCGATGGTCCACATGCCGCGGTTGAATTCCCGGGTCACGTCCTCGATGTTCGGCTCGTCGTTCTCGACCGCGATATTCTTGCAGTACTGGTCGGCAAATCCGAACTTCTTGGCGAACTTGTAGAAGATCGTGTGGTCCGGAAGCGATTCGAACAACGGTTCGATGACCTTTTCGCGCCACTGCAGCGAGCGGTTCGAAGCGGTGACCGAGCCGTACGTCTCGAACTGGGTGCAGGCCGGAAGCAGGTAGACACCGTCGCTCCGGTCATGCAGCACCGCGGCATGAGTCGGATAGGGATCGATGATCACCATCATGTCCAGCTTGTTCATGGCCTTCTTCATTTCCGGACCGCGGCTCTGGCTGTTGACAGCGTGACCGGCCCAGACCATGCAGCGGATGTTGTCTTTCTGGCCGATGCTCTCCTCGAGCACGCCGTCCACCCATCGTGACACCGGAATGCCCCGGTAGTTCATCGGATGGATCGGTTTGCCCTTGTCGCCTTCCACCTGTTCGGGATGGAAGCGTCCCTTGACCCATTCGTGCTCCAGATCCCAGACCCTGGACCAGTGCTTCCACGCACCGTCGCTGAGGCCGTAGTATCCGGGCAGCGAATGCGACAGCACACAGAAGTCGGTCGCACCCTGGACATTGTCATGGCCGCGGAAGATGTTCGCGCCGCCGCCGGACTTGCCGATATTGCCCAGCGCCAGCTGGAACGCGCAGTAGGCACGGGTGTTGTTGTTGCCGATGGTATGCTGGGTACCGCCCATGCACCACACGAAGGTGGCGGGCGAGTTTTCCGCCATCATTTGTGCGGCGGTCCTGACCACGTCCTCCGGTGCGCCGGTGACCCGTTCGGTTTCCTGCGGATTCCACTTCGCCACCTCGGCCCGGATCTCGTCAAGGCCGTAGACGCGCTGGCGAATGTACTCCTTGTCCTCCCATCCGTTCTCGAAGACATGCCAGAGCATGCCCCACATGATTCCCACGTCGGTCCCCGGCCGGATTCGCACGAAGTGATCCGCGTGGGCCGCGGTGCGGGTGTATCGCGGATCGATCACGATCATCTTGGAACCGTTCTCCTTCGCCCTGAAGATATGCTGCAGGGAAACCGGGTGCGCTTCGGCCGGATTGGATCCGATGAAGAGCATCGCCTTGCTGTTGTGCATATCGTTGTAGGAGTTGGTCATCGCGCCGTATCCCCAGGTGTTGGCAACGCCGGCGACCGTGGTCGAGTGGCAGATGCGCGCCTGGTGGTCAACGTTGTTGGTGCCCCACATCGCGGCGAACTTGCGGAACATGTAGGCCTGTTCGTTGTTGAACTTGGCCGAGCCCATCCAGTACACGGAATCCGGTCCGGACTCCTCGCGGATCTTGAGCATGCCGTCGCCAACCTCGTTGATGGCGTCGTCCCAAGACATGCGGGTCCACTTCCCGCCAACCAGTTTCATCGGATACTTGAGACGGCGCTCTCCATGCCCGTGCTCCCTGACCGATGCGCCCTTGGCGCAGTGGGCGCCGAGATTGAAGGGCGAATCGAAATCCGGCTCCTGCCCCGTCCAGACACCGTTCTGGACTTCCGCCACGACCCCGCATCCGACCGAGCAGTGCGTGCACACGCTCTTCTTTATCGTTACGGGACCGGTTCGCGCTTCGCTGCTTGCGGCATGCGCCTTCCTGACCCGGCCGGGAGTCAGCACCGTCGCCGCGGTTGCCGCTCCGACCGCGATCCCCGATCGCGCCAGAAATGTACGGCGGTCAATGCTCTCGCCGAGGCCGGCGAACTTGCCGGTCTGCTCCGCCGTCTGTTTGCGTATCAATTTCATTTTCTCAACTCCTGAGGCGATCGGCCTCGTTGCTGGATGCTTGTATTGGGTTAACTCGTTAAGACCTCGTCATTCGGGAATCCGCCGGCGACTTCAGAAGCGCGCCAGACGGTAATACTCGCGAATGTGCTCGGTTTCCCGGTATCCCTTGCTACGGGTCTTGACCGGCGCTTCCTCCGCGGTTTCCGCATGCGCGACGCTGTTCGCCGCACCCGCACCGATGGCGGCTCCGGCGACCGCGGCGCCTTTCAGAAAACTGCGGCGGGGGATCGAGTCTGTTTGCGTGGAAATCTTCTTCATTTTTACAACCTCCAAGTCAGTCATAAATTCAATGCGTTCGTAAATTCAGATAGTGGCCCTCGAGCTCCATGAACGTCTGTCCAAGAAAGCTCACGTCCCGGTAAAACTTCGCCGACGGCGCCGACTGCAATCCCTTGAAAAACTTGCCCGCCCAGGGATTGACGTGGCAGGCGTAGAAACGACGCTCCATGTCCTCGTCCACATCATCGGCCTGAATCAGCAAGGCCATGCTTTCGCACAGCGCGGCGATGTGGTCCTCGGGATCCTTCCCGCTCTCCTCGCGAACGATACCGAGCGCCGCGAGATCGTCGCGAAGGTCGCTCAGCGGCTTTTCCATCAGGAAGCCGGTCAGGTGCCAGCTTCCATACGGCACCACTTCGCCCCGGCCAAGACCGATGAACAGGTTCTGGTATTCATGGCCGAGTTCCGCGATGTCCGCGCGGCGCGCGGCGTCTCGAAGATTCATCCAGGCCCGGCCCATCGCGCCCAAGGCATCCTCGTCGGCAACGGACAGGCTTGAGAGATGGTCGATCAGCGCCGAACCCGGGGGGCCGTGAAGCAACGAGGCCAGGACAGTGTAGGTGTTGGAGCGCAACAGAGGGGCATCAATCCGGTGTTGACCGGATTGCTGGGAGCTCGCCGCAATGTGACTCATCCCGACCGATGCCAAGTTGATAACCCTCCTCTGTTTATCATTTTATAGGTTGCCTCTCCTTGTCACGCCTTATTGATGGCGGTTTCGGGGGCGGGCAATCCTTTTATTCATACATATTTGGGATACAGAATATAACAAACGGGACTCGCGTTCTATCAAATCTTCTTATCTGACTCGATTTATATATAAG
>VYGS01000109.1:3789-9646 GCA_009841725.1 Gammaproteobacteria bacterium | reverse complement strand
TCCCGGGGGCAGGCCCGCCTCGGGCTTGAAGGCATCCGCCGCTTCTTTACAGGTCGGGGATCGCACCGCAGGCGCCGGCACGGTATTTGGCATACAGGTTGTCATCGCGCCGAATGCCCCTCATGTCTCCCAACCGCGAAGCTTCGCTGAGGACATCGGGAGACTTTTCGACGAGCAGAACCTGATCCTTCTGGAGATCTCAGAATATAGTGTGACAGAATTCCAAGGAGTTGACAGGCTCATAGCGGACGACACGTGGTCATCGTCGGCATCCTCGGATCGTGGAGAAGTCTTTATTTCTCCAAGTCAAAAGCCAGTCATCGTTGACGGTCAGAAGGAAGGCGCCCCACCTCTTTGCTTAAGAAAGCTGGCCATGTGTAGCTCGGAGTAGTGCAAAGCGGTTTATTCCCTGAACCACCCAGTCAGGGATGTTCCTATTGATCCGCCATGATCCCTGCCTGAAATTCGCGACAGTTCTGTGAGGGTCATCGGGCTTGGAGTTGTCATAAAGGTAGCCTTCATCGGATAGCGCGATCATCGTTGGCAGGTTGGAATGTGACCGCACAAACCTTCGCTTGACGTCCACTTTGGGAACATTGTGACCGCCGCACCTTACTCGATTACGAATTCGGTCGAGAGCCTCTTCGGGTGAATCCAGAGAAATATAATGGAGCACGATCTTGTAATCCTTCTCCCGAGCGGCCTGAACATGCCGCAGGACGCCAGCACCGCTGAGTGTTGTCTCCACAAGATGCGTTCGTTCCAATTCGAGCGCAGACCGCCTTCGAAGCAGTGCTTCACGACCGGCCTGAAGGACATTACCAGTCTTCATGATGCGGGCAATGTCATCAGGATCAATCTTCTCGAAATTGTAAAACCAGGTGGTACGTACCAATGTCGATTTGCCGCATCCATTGGGTCCAGCCACCACATACAGTGTCGGCATGCTCTACAGGCCGGCAAGGAACGTCAGTCGGATTTTCGACCGGGTCTTCTCAAGACACGATCGCCATCTTTCGTCCGGGCGATATAGCATCCGTCCGAACGCGTTCCATAAAGGGTTCCTCCAGCCTCAAGTTCGGCAGCCAAATGCGCCTTGATCTGGTCGATCAAGTCCTTGGGGCGACCGGGAATGTCGGGCAACTCTTCTGAGCGGGTTACATTCGTGGTCAATAAGATATCTTGCATATTGAAGATTTTCGTAGTATGCCGTCGGTTCCAAGAATATCAGAAAATCAGGGCAAGGGGATGCTTTCGAAAGCGATGAGTCCTGTGGTCACCGAAGAGCATTCCCCGGCGGGAAGAGGCGATCAGGCCGTGTCGGGGATGATACTCACCGTGCGGCGCCTGTTCGGTCCCTTGACCTCGAACTTGACACGGCCGGGGGCGGTCGCGAAAAGCGTGTAGTCCTTTCCCAGCCGGGCATTCTGGCCGGGATGGAATGAACTGCCGCGCTGCCTGACGATAATGCTGCCCGCGGTGACCCATTCACCGCCGAACCGTTTGACTCCCAGCCGTTTCGATATGGAATCCCGTCCGTTCCGGGAGGATCCGCCTGCTTTCTTGTGGGCCATGTTGTACCTCTTGCCTGGTTGCTCTTTGGTAAACGGGATTCCGCGAGGAGCGCCTATGCTCCCTTGTCTCCGTCGTCGGCCGCTCCGGCTTCTTCCTGAGTCTCATCCTGAGCGGAGGGAGTTTCGATAAGCTCGGGCTCCTGCTCGGACTCGGGTGCCGAATCAGCCGTCTCCAGGACCTGATCGCCGATCCCGATGATCTCGATCTCCGTGAAATCCTGCCGATGGCCCCGTGTGCGACGATAATTCTTGCGACGCTTCATCTTGAAGACCTTGAGCTTCTTCCTCCGTCCATGTCCGAGCACCCTGGCTCTGACAGGATGGCCGGACGCACTCTCTCCCACGGCAATCTCATCATCCCCTGCAACCATCAAGACACGGTCCACGTCGACAGACTGGCCCTGTTCGACCGCCAGTTTCTCTACCTTGAGCCGGTCGCCCAGCGCAACCCTGTACTGCTTGCCGCCGGTTTCAATGACTGCATACATGATTTCTCTCGCTCTTGAGTGTAAATCCGATCCATCCCGATGCCGACGGCGCGAATGGCGATCCCCGATCCGGGTTGATCGATGTCGGACGAAAGGATGCAGTATTTTACAGATGCGACAAATTCCAGTCAACGACGAAATCACGCGTCGTTCACGCGTGGATTATAACTTCCTGGTACATTGCGCGGACGCAGAAACCCACATCCTGCTAATCCGAAATCCGAACCGATTGCTCCCTCAGCATAAAGCAGTCAATGTGCCCTGCAAACCATACATTTGCATCGTTCATCGTTGAAATGACGAACTCCTACTACACGATCAAAAAACCGATCCGCACGCTTGAAGACTTTCTCGAATAACTGTGTTTCGCCGTTTTCCAGATATCGCCTCAAGGAATAGGCGCATAAGTCCGCAATCTGGACCATGCTGGTCAACTGACTATCAACAAACAATGGAGTTTCAATGATTCTATCTACATTGGTCCAAAGCGTGCCCTGTGAGTGAAAATGCCGCATTAGTTGGGTATGTTTTCTTGCAACAGTTTCATTGTTGTCATGAACGATGATTCCGTAATTTTTTTGCTCCTGTTTTCCATCGATAGTCTGAAGATATTTTTCAAATCTTGAGATTATCTGCTCAAATGCCTGCTCGCTTACCGACTTTTTGGTCCTTGCTGGATCAAAATATATTTTATCTATGCACTCTGCAAATAATCGGGCAAATCCCCAATTCGAAACACAACAAGCAATCTCTTCAACAAAAGTCGCTCGCTCTCGCAAGCTCAGGTGTATGTATGACTTAGTATGTGCGTAGTTTTTCTTGTTCTGCTTATAGGCCTTCTGCTTGTTGTCTTTCTGAAGCTGCAGAAGGTGAGCATTCCGTGCTTGCTCAACCTTAGACCTCCTTTCGGAATGCGACAAGGAATCAAATCCATCTATTCGGGATTGCTCCAAATATCTCCGCAACAACCATGCGGTATGTATTTCGGCATTCTCCAGCCCATAGCGCCGTTTGACTTTCATCACCTCACGATCAGCATCGCGCCAATGCCAGATTGGCATTGATATGCCTGCCAGAACAAAGTGGGAAGTATTTCCGGGAATATCAGGAGTACCGGATTCATCAATATAGCAAAGATACACTTAATTGGACCGGCGCAGGCAAAAAAAAGCGACTGGGCTTTTAGGGCCTTAGGCCCTAAGATGAGACGCTTGGCGACTCATCCCAGACGCAGTACTGAATGTAATCGCTGTCTATTCAGATGTCAATAGCTTAGTCAAAGTTTGTTAGCCCAATTTAGTAATGCCCCCTTTGTCCAATTTTAAAATATCCCCTTTTTGGAAAAGAGGACATTACCGCTTTGGACTAACAGCGAAAATTCGTTTGACACGCCAAAATCCCCGCTGTCCGTTCTTGCCGAAATCCGCCGGTCGGCAAGCGGTGAAGGGCGTTGATCTGCTAAACTTGGCGGTCTGGAATCCGGTTGAAAATTGAATCGACTCTCCGCTATTTCCAATGACCATACACGTTCCGACCAGCCAATCCACCGGCCCGTCCCACCTCTGGCCCGACCCGGACCAGGACATTTCATCCGAAACGTTGCTGGCCTCGAGCCTGCTGCTCGTCGAAGAGGAGATGCAGCGGGTCGACCGGACAATCGAGCAGAGGCTGGACTCCGACATCCCGCTCATCAATGAACTGGCCAGCTACATCATACACAGTGGGGGCAAGCGCCTGCGGCCCCTGATCCTGCTTCTGTGCGCCCGGTGCTGCGACTACCGGGGCCTGCAGCACATCCAGCTGGCCGCCGTCATCGAGTTCATCCATACCGCGACGCTTCTTCACGATGACGTGGTCGATTCCTCGGCCACTCGGCGCGGCAAGCCGAGCGCCAATCATGTCTGGGGAAACGAAGCGAGCATCCTGGTCGGGGACTTCCTCTATTCGAGAGCGTTCGAGATGATGGTCGAAACCGGCAGCATGGAGGTCATGAACATCATGGCGAACGCGACCAACGCGATTGCCGAGGGAGAGGTGCTCCAGCTGATGAACCGGCATTCGTCCAAGACGACCGAGGAGCAGTACATGGACACGATAAGGCGGAAAACCGCCAAGCTGTTCGAATCCGCAACACGCATCGCCGGCGTGATTTCCGACCAGGAACCGAAAGTCCTGCGAAACCTGAGGAACTACGGGCTACATCTAGGCATCGCGTTTCAGCTGATCGACGACGTTCTGGACTACGATGCCGACCATCGGTTCATCGGCAAGGATCTCGGTGACGACCTCGCCGAGGGAAAACTCACCCTGCCCCTGATCCATGCCCTAGAACGAGCGGATCCGAACCGTCGCCGGATTCTGCACAGCGCTATCGAGCAGGGTGATCGCGAACGCATCGCGGAAATTCTCGATATCGTGAAATCCACCGGCTCCCTCGACTACACCCTGGAGCGGGCCTGCAGCCATGCGGCCCGGGCCCGGCAATCGGCTGACGAGTTGCCCGCCAACGACTTTCGAGACGCCCTCGCGTCCCTTGCGGAATTTTCCGTTATCCGAAACCGGTAGCATCCGAAAGCGGGTCGGCTGATCACCGGGGCTGATTTTTGATTGGGCCAATTGGCTGAGCGAGAATGGTTTCTGCCTGAAGCTAAGCATTGCGGACAGGATGGATTAGAGTGGAGACGAGTGTGATCAAGCCGAAATGGAGAGAGATGAACCTGTCGGAGTTGGAGATTCTGTCGGTCGATCGTGACCGGGAGGATGCCCACCGGTGCGGTGCGATTTTGGCAGTATCGAGACGACGACGGGCGGACACTCCGGGGAGGACGATGTCGTGAGCGAAAGCATTGAAACGGCATGGGAGACGGATGCGCCGCACGGTGACGGAAACCCGCAGGACATGGCACGGACGAAAGAGGGCGGGCGGATGCGCATCTTCCAGATTGGCATGCAGCGCTGCGGCACGACCTCGATCGCGCTGTTCCTCAATCGCTGCGGCATCCCCTGCATCCACTACGACGAGGGCCGGCTCGCCAAGCGTATCCGGGTCAATCTGGCAGCGGGCGACCGGCCGCTCGCGGGCTATGACGAGCGCTACCTCGCCTTCGCCAACATGAATTGGAACGCCGCCGACGACTACTGCGACGCGTTCAAGGAGTATGCCGCGTTCCGCCGTGTCTACAGTGGGCGCTACATCCTCAACACCCGCCCCATGGAGCATTGGATCCGCAGCGTGATGGCCCACAAGGCGCTGCGCGGGCGCCACGAGGCAGCGGCGCACTGGATGCTGCGCTTCGGCACCGCCGATCCGGAACGAGTGGCGGAAGGCCTGCGCGCCGAGCGTGACGAGCACCACCGCCGGGTGCTGGCGGAAATTCCGGCGGACGAACTGCTGGTGTTCGACATCGAGTCCGGCCCGCCGGAGAAGCTCTGCGACTTCGTCGGTGTGGGGCGAGAATGTGCGCAGTTCTGGACGCGCGAGAACGCGACCATGAACCCGCTGGGGCGTTTCCTGGTGCGGGCCGTACCGGACGCGGTCAAGCGCAGCATCCCGGAACGTTGGAAACGCCCGGTCAAGAACCGGCTGGCGAAGTAAGGCCGCACTGATTCCGGATTTCAGCGAGGATCGAGTGGCAGCTTCCAGCAGAACAACAAACAGAGCCGTTCGGAGCGAACCGGCAGGTCGGGACTTGCACCGCGGGAACACCGCGGCGGCATCCTTGCCGGAGCGCGCCTTGCTGATTGCCGTGTACGTCTGCCTCGCGCTGGTGCTGCTCACCCCGCTGGTCTGGGCAC
>VYGS01000109.1:0-3779 GCA_009841725.1 Gammaproteobacteria bacterium | reverse complement strand
TCTGGGCACCGGAAGCCTTCCACCCCTTCACCGTCGGCAAGGCAGTCTGGTCGCGCTCGGCGATCGCCGTTGCCTTCGCGCTTTGGGCACTGCTTGCGGCACTTCGCCTGTACTGGCGACCGCCGCCCTCGGCCCTGCTCGTCGCGCTGGTCCTCGGACTGGCCGCGGCGGCACTCTCCTCCGTCTTCGGCGCGAGTCCGCAACGCAGCCTGTGGTCCACCTACACCCGTATGGAGGGCCTTGTCGACACCGCGCACTGGACCGCCTTCGCCCTGGTGCTGGCGGCAACGGTGCGGAGCAAACGAGACTGGGACCGGCTACTGGGCATCCATCTCGTTATCGGGCTCGCGGTCGCGCTGGTGGCAGCGGTGCGCTTCCAGGTTCCGGAGGCGGGGCCGTTCGGCCTGTTGCCCGAGGTCCGCTATCCCCGGATCAGCGGAACCACCGCCAACCCGACCTTCCTCGGTTCCTACCTGCAGGCGACCGTGCTGATCTCCGCCGGGTTCCTGGTGCGTACCTTCTGTCCGGCACCGGCGAAAGCCGGAGGCGCAAGGGAGGCCGTCTCCCGCATGGGTGCGGGCCCGCCCTGGCCGGAGCGGCTGTTATGGTTGGTGGTTCTGGCCGCGGCGGCGTACGCGCTGGCACTGACCGGCTCGATGGGTGCGCTCGCCGGGCTCGGCGTGGGCGCGGGCGTTGCAGCGGCACTCTACGTCCGGTTCGGACGCACCAGGCGTACTCGCCGCCTGGGGCTCGCCGCCCTCGCCGCTATTGGAGCGACCGCCATCCTGCTCGCGACCGTGCTGGCACTTCGGGCCGGCCCCGATGGTGCTCCGCCTCCGGCTTTCGACAGCATCCTGCTTGAACGCGTGACCAGCACCGAGCGCATCGGCAATACGCTCGGCGGGCGTCTGCGCAACTGGGAGGCGGGAATCCGGGCCTTCGCCGAGCGCCCGCTGCTCGGCTGGGGTCACGGCAACTACTTCGTCGCTTCCGGCCGCTACCGGAACACCCCTGACGGGACCGCCCGCATCAACGACCACGCCCACAACATGACCATCGAGACCGCTGTCACCGGAGGACTCCCCGGCCTTGCGGCCTATGTCCTGCTGTGGGGACTCACCGCTGCCGCCGTGCTGCGCCGGGCTCGCGACGAAGTTTCCCGCGACCGGGTGCTTGCGATCTTCGCCGGTGCCGCGCTTGCCGGCTGGTTCGTGCAGAGCCAGACCCTGTTTTACGCTCCCGAGAGCTGGCTCCAGCACATGTTGCTGCTCGCCTTCCTCGTCCGCTCCGGTGCCGGCGCGGACGGGGCGCCCGGAGGCGACGGGAAGACGCAGGCCGTGTCCGGCCGTGTCCCGGAAGCGTTGCGGCGTGCGGCCGCACGGGCCGCGGTCCCGGCGCGAGCGATCCTTGCGTCAGCGGCACTCGTGCTCGCCGGCACCTCGCTCACCTCCAACTCCGCCATCCTTACCGCCAATACCGCCATCTGGCGAGCCGAGACGAAAGGGGCGTTTCTGGAGGAGATGGAGCGTTCGATGCACGCCTTCGCTCCGCTCGCCAACGGGCCCCGGGTGATCCTGTTCAACAACGTCGCCGCCAACTGGCCGACGGTCTCCGCTCACCATCCGGAACTCGCCCGTCGGCTCATCGGATGGACCGGCAAGGAGGCCGAGGCGGCACTCGCCACCGAGCCGGAAAACTGGGTGATCCATCATGCCCTCACGCGCATGTATCGCGCCATGGCCGCAACCCACCCCGAATGGACAGAGGCGGCCGATCGGCACTTCGAGCGCTCCCTCGCGCTCGCCCCCAACCTCGGCCCGATGGAGGCGCCCGTTGGCAGCCCGGGGTAGCCACGCTGATCAGCACCCCGGCGCGGCTGACCGTCCGACGGGCGCATCCGCCAACATCGGCGTCGCGCCCCCGGTCTCCATCGTCGTCCCCGCCCGCGACGAGGAGGCAATGCTCCCCGCAGCCCTCGCCTCGGTGCTCGCCCAGAACTACGAAGGAGAGATCGAGATCGTCATAGCCGACGGTTCGCACGGGCCGGGGATGGCGGAAGCGGTCCGCTCGCGGTTTCCCCAGGCCCGACTCATCGCCAATCCCGACGGTGGGATCGCCGCCGGGCTGAACCGGGCCGTCGCCGCTGCGACCCACGATATCCTCGTGCGCTGCGACGCCCGCTGCATCCTCCCGCCGAACTATGTCCGGCGCGCTGTCGCGACGCTGGAGCGTACCGGCGCGGCCTGCGTCGGCGGGCTCCAGCGTCCCGTGGGGATCTGCCCCTTCACCCGCGCCGTGGCGATGGCCATGACCGCGCCACTCGGTGCGGGCGGCGCGCGCTACCGCACGGGTGGCCCGGAAGGGCCGACCGATACCGTGTTCCTCGGCGTCTGGCGGAGGGTGACCCTCGAAGCCATTGGCGGATTCGACACGACCCTGCTCCGCAACGAGGACTACGAGCTCGCCTGGCGGCTGCGCGAGCGCGGCGGCACGGTCTGGCTCGACCCTGCAATCACAGTCGACTACCGTCCGAGGGAGTCGCTCGCGGCACTCGTCGCGCAGTACTTCGAATACGGCCGCTGGAAGGCCGTCATGCTGCGCCGCCATCCCCGGTCGCTGCGGACTCGCCAACTCGCCGCTCCGGCGCTGGTGCTCGGCCTGGCCGGATCAGCCGCACTTGCCGCCGTCGGCATCGCTCAGGTGGCGGCGATGCTGCCCGTTGTCTGGCTGGCGGCGCTGTCTGTCAGCATGGTGGTGGAAGGCTGGAGGCGCCGGGATCCGGCGGCCTTGCTCATGCTTCCGGCGCTTGCCGCCATGCATCTGGCCTGGGGAGCGGGGTTCTGGTGCTCATGGCCGGTGCGGGGCCGCCGGCGCACCGTCGCCTGATCCCATCGTCTCTCGCCCGCGTGCGTCGCCGCGCGCCGCGGCGCAGCACCCGCAGTGCGCATCGGGCGCACAGCTTGAGGTCGAGCCACGGGCCCATGGTCTCGATATAGCGCAGGTCGCAGCGCAGCTTCCGCCCCGGGTCCCGGTGGCCCGCGCCATCGGCCTGGGCCAACCCCGCGATTCCCGGCAGTACCCGCAGCCGCTCCGCGAACCCGGGAATCTCCCGTTCGATCCGTGCCGCCAGCTCCGGACGCTCCGGGCGGGGGCCCACCAGGCTCATCTCGCCCCGCGCCACGTTCACCGCCTGGGGCAATTCGTCCAGGTGCCAGCGCCGCAGGAGTCTCCCCACCCGGGTCACCCGGGGGTCGCGCCACTCCGTCCAGACCGGACCCGTATCGTCCTCCGCCCCGTCGGCCATGGTGCGGAACTTCAGCATCGTGAAGACCCGCCCTCCGCGCCCGAGGCGCGTCTGCCGGTACAACGCCGGCCCCGGGCTGTCCAGCCGGATCGCCAGCGGGACCAGGACGGCGAGGACGATCCACAGCGGCAGCAGGAGCAGGGCGGCGGAAATCAGAATCCCCAGATCGAAGGGACGCTTCCAGGCGGCGCGCACACGCCGGGCGGCGCTCCTTTCGATGCCTTGTGGTGTCTTTCCGTGCCGACCGGTCATCCGGGTCTCCGGATGGGCCGGGATATCCGTCACTCCCGCTTCATTCCGAACGCGCCCGCATAGGCCCCCGGCCGACTGGACGGAACAGAACGGCGTCACGGACCCGTCCACCGCGACAGCCTGCCCGTTCCTTCGGAGTCTGCCGAAGGTCTCCCCGTGATTCCCGCGGAGCCCGTCAAAACCGCATCCACAGGTGGAGGCGCAGGGCGTTCTTCGGCTCGGC
>VYGS01000027.1:5220-9788 GCA_009841725.1 Gammaproteobacteria bacterium | reverse complement strand
CCGCTACCAGCGTCTTATCGCCGAGACCCTGCCCCTTACCCCGGCCGCTTCGCCCACACCCTCCCCGGCCGGGCGGGGGCGCCGTAATCGGGCCCCCGCGTCCGGTGGATGCAGGGCCCTTTGGATCACTGGCGTCGTCAACCGAAGACTTTCTGGGTGCTTGGCGTCCCGCCCGGCGCCTGGTTGCTCGCATTCTTTCTCATTCCCCTGTCGCTGATCTGGCTGTTCAGCTTCGGGGAAAAGCAGGGACTGATCGACATCGACATCTCCTGGACCATGGCGAACTACGTCCGGTCCATGGATCCCCTGTATCTGCAGATCTTCCTCAAGTCGTTCTGGTTCGCCGGCATCACCACGGCGATCTGTTTGCTGGTCGCGTTTCCGATCGCGATCGCCATCACCTTCGCCTCCCCGCGAGTCCGGCCGATTCTGCTGCTGCTCGTGATTCTGCCGTTCTGGACGAACCTGCTGATTCGCACCTACGCCCTGATTGCGGTGCTTCGGACCAAGGGCTACGTGAACTACGGGCTGGAATACCTGTGGGACGGCGCCAACGCCGTGCTGACGTTTTTCGGGATGGATTCGTCCGGACTGATCGGAGAGCGGTTCACGCCGGCTCCCCTTCTGTACAACAATTTCGCGGTGGTGTTCGGACTGGTCTATGTCCATCTCCCGTTCATGGTGCTGCCCCTGTACGCGTCCCTGGATCGCATGGACCGGTCCTATCTTGAGGCGAGCCTCGATCTCGGTGCAACGCAGCTGAGAACATTTCTCTCCATCATGGTGCCGCTTGCGATGCCCGGGATCATTTCCGGACTGATCATCACGTTCATTCCGGCCCTCGGCTCGTTCCTGACCCCCGATCTGCTCGGCGGCACCGACAGCCAGATGATCGCCAATGTCATCGAGCGGCAGTTCAAGTCGGCCAACGACTGGCCTTTCGGCTCGGCCCTGTCATTCATCCTGATGTACATCACGTTCTTCGTTCTTGCCGCCCGCGCGCTGTTCTCGAAGCGGGGCGGTGCCATGGAGGCGGGATGATGCGCCGGTGGTTCGCAAAACGGGTGCCGCCCGGGCCGCTGGAGTACAGTCGACACGGGTGGATGAAGCTGACCCTGGGACTGTCCTTCGTGTTCCTGTACGCGCCGCTTTTGATCCTCATCGTGTTCAGCTTCAACGACAGCCGCCGCAATGTGGTGTGGCGGGGATTTACCACCAAGTACTACGAGAAGGCCTGGAACAACGACGGGCTGATCGAGGCGTTTGCCAATTCGCTGACGATCGCGTTTTTCAGCACCCTGGTCAGCACGGTGCTCGGGGCCATGGTGGCGTTGCTGCTGTGGCGGTTCCGCTTCCCGCTCAAGGGCGCCTACGAAGGCGCGATGACCCTGCCCATCGTGATTCCCGAAATTTGCATGGGCGTTGCCATGATGGCCTTTTTCTCCCGGATCGGCTGGCCATCGGATCTGTTCTGGCCTCTGAACCTGGGCGCGATCATCATTGCCCACATCTCGTTCAGCTTTCCGTTCGTCGCCGTGATCGTGCGGGCGAGGCTTGCGAATTTCAACCCGGAATTCGAGGAGGCGGCCAAGGACCTGGGGGCGAGCGAGTGGCAGTTCTTCCGGGACATCATGATTCCTTTCATGAAGCCCGGCCTCATTGCCGGGGCGCTGCTCGCGTTCACGCTGTCGCTCGACGATTTCGTGATCACCTTTTTCACCTCCGGACCGGACACGGTCACGTTTCCGGTCAAGATCTATTCGATGGTCCGCTTTTCGGTCACGCCCGAGGTCAATGCCGCATCGACCGTGCTGATCACGATCACGCTGGTGTTGACCACGATTGCGTTGTGGCTCCAGAATCGGTCGGGACAGCGAATCGGGGATTAATCGTGCTGCCATGAACGAGTCCAGACCAGTCATCGAAATCAGGAATGTCACCAAGCGGTTCGGGCATGTCGTCGCCGTCGACGACAACTCCCTCACGATCCGGGAAGGGGAGTTCTTCGCGCTTCTCGGTCCGTCGGGCTGCGGCAAGACGACCCTGCTACGCATGCTGGCGGGACTGGAGGTGCCGAGCGGCGGGCAGATTCTGATCGACGGAGAGGACATGGAGGGTGTCGCGCCCAATCACCGTCCGATCAACATGGTGTTCCAGTCCTATGCGGTGTTTCCCCACATGACGGTCTTCCAGAATGTCGGCTATGGCCTCAAGGTGACCGGCACCCCGGCCTCGGCCATTCGGAGCGAGGTGATGGCGGCGCTCAGGCAGGTGCAGCTCGAGGACTATCACGACCGGATGCCCGATCAGTTGTCCGGGGGGCAAAAACAGCGCGTGGCCCTGGCCCGGGCACTGGTCAAGAAGCCCAAGGTTCTCCTGCTTGACGAGCCCCTGTCGGCCCTGGATGCGAAGCTGCGCGAGGCCATGCAGCTCGAGCTCGTCAAGCTCCAGCACTCGGTCGGCATCACCTTCGTGATCGTGACGCATGATCAGGACGAGGCGCTGTCGATGGCGGACCGGATCGCGGTGATCAACAACGGCAGGATCGAGCAGGTTGCCGAGCCCCGGAACATCTACGAATATCCGAGCAACCGGTTCGTGGCGGACTTCATCGACAAGATGAACGTGTTCGATGCCCGCGCCGGAGATTCCTCAGAGGGAATCGGGATCGAGGCACCCGGGGTGGGGACGTTTACGGTCCCGAGCCGGACCGATGTCCAGGCAGAGCGGATCAGCGCCGTCGCCATTCGGCCCGAGAAAACCCGCCTGTACCCGGATCGCCCGCACGCCCCCCTTTTCAGCGTGCAGGCCCGGATCGTGAATATCGCCTATCACGGCAGGGAGACCGCCGTGTTCGTCGAGACCGGCCGGGGAACGGAGTTGTCCTGCACGGTGCAGAACGCAAGCCGGATGCAGGCACTTCCTCAGATCGGCGATTCCTGCTGGATCGGCTGGGATCCCGAGGATGTCCTGCTTCTGGAGTGACTTCGGTTCTCCGAAAGGCCGGTTTGGGCGATCGTATATAATGGTGACAGGCAATTGGGGGTTGCGACGATGTTGATCCTGATAATCGGACTTGTTGTTTTTCTCGGCGTGCATCTGATTCCGGGGTGTTCCGGCGTACGCCAGTCGCTGGTTGCAAGACTCGGCGAGACCGGATACCGGGGAGCGTTTTCGGCGACGGCCGCCATCGGCCTGGTGCTGATCGTTCTCGGCAAGGCGTATGCGGACTTCGAGCCTTTGTGGAATCCGCCCGCGTGGGGCCGCAATGCGGCGATGGTGCTGATGCTGCCGGTCATGCCCCTGATGGCCGCGGCCAACATGCCGGGGCACATTCGGCGGATCGTGGTGCATCCCATGCTCTTGGGGGTTTTCCTCTGGGCGCTTGCCCACCTTCTGGCGAACGGGGATCTCGCGTCGTTGGCGCTGTTCGGCGGATTCCTCCTCTTCGCGGTCTATGACTGGATTTCCGTCACCCGGCGGGGGAAGGGTGGCGGTGGTCCGGCCAAACTGAAGCACGACGTGATCGCGGTCGTGGCGGGGCTGATCCTCTACGCGCTTCTGGTCCATTTCCACACGAACCTCTTCGGCGTGCCCGCGACAATCTGATCTTCTGCAACGGATGGCGTACCAGGTACAGGCGAGTCTGCCCGGCCTCGACCGGGGCCAGGCCTCTCCGGACTGGGGGATCAGCCATCTCGACGATTTTCTGTCCGATCCCGGGCAGTGGTTCGGGTATTTCGAGACGGGCCTTGACTGGAACAGGCGGATGAAGTCGCGGTACACCCACACCTTCGGCTACGCCTACGATCCGGGCCACGGCATCCGGCGCGTCAGCCGCATTCCCCCGTATTTGCGGCCCCTCATGGAACGGGTCGAGCGGGCATTCGGCTTTATGCCGAACAACTGTCTGGTCAACTACTACCCGGACGGGGAGCACTACATCGGATTTCATTCGGATCAGGGGGAGGAGATGAAGACCGGCGCCGGGGTGGCGATTCTGTCGTTGGGCTCGGTGCGAACCCTGGTGATGCGCCGGACCGATGAGCCGGACACGAGGTTTCACTACCCGCTCAGGCCCGGATCGGTGTTCCACATGAAAGATGAGCTTCAGGAGACCTGGCAGCACGGAATCCCGAAAGAGGCCGGAAAGGGCCCCCGGATCAGCCTCTCGTTCCGCCTGCTGTCGCGCTGACCGGACCGGCGTCGGCCTCCGGTCCGTCCCGCCCGGCAAGCAGGCCGGCATTCCCGCCTGCGGCCGTCGTGTCGATGCAGACGTGGCGCTCGTGAAGGACATGCCCGGAATCGGGCTGACCGGTGATCAGCGCGACGATCGGACCCTCCCTCCCGGACAGGGCGGTCGCGTAGGCGCGCCCCCGGATGGCATCCCCCCACCAGATGGCGCCGCCGATGCGCCCAATGCACGTCAGGATGTCGGGATGGATTCGGCCGGGAAGTGGTGCCGCGATGCCGCCGAGGCCGGCCACGGCCCGGGCCTGTTCGTTTGCGCAATCGGGCCCGGGCCCGAGGCACAGGATCGGGAGCCGGGGGGCGAAGGTCAGCCGATT
>VYGS01000027.1:0-5210 GCA_009841725.1 Gammaproteobacteria bacterium | reverse complement strand
ATTCAGCTCGCCGGTCGGCCCGGGAAGATCGACCGCGTCGGCCCCGCTCGCCGGCGACGCCTCGAGTGCCGCCTCGGCCAGACGCTCGACTTCCGGCAGAGAGAGTTCGTCCCCGGCCTCTCCCGCGCACCCCGGAGGTCGGTCCTGAAGAAACCGCATCAGGTATCCCGGCCCGCCGGCTTTCGGACCCGTCCCGGACAGGCCTTCCCCGCCGAATGGCTGGGAGCCGACAACGGCTCCGATCTGGTTGCGGTTGACATAGATGTTGCCAACCCGAATCCGCTCCGACACGTCCCGGACGCGCCGGTCGATGCGGCTGTGAAGGCCGAAGGTGAGTCCGTAGCCGGATGCGTTGATCGAGGCGATGACCCGCTCAAGCTCGCTTGCGCGAAAACGCGCCAGATGGAGCTCGGGACCGAAGACCTCCCGTTCAAGATCCTCGATGCCGTTCACCCGCAGGAGGGCGGGCGGGACGAAACTGCCCGCCTGCGGCGATCTCAGTCGGTGGATGAGGCGCCCCTCGGACTCCGCCCGGGCGACCCAGGATTCGATTTCGGATTTGGCGGACTCGCCGATGACCGGTCCGACATCCGTGACGAGATCCCACGGATCCCCGAGCGCCAGTTCATTCATGGCCCCGACGATCATCTCGCGCAGGGAGGGCTCGATCTCTTCCTGGACATACAGGCAGCGAAGCGCCGAACAGCGCTGGCCCGCCGACTGGAAGGCCGAGGCGACGATGTCCCGGATCGCCTGCTCGGGCAGCGCCGTGCTGTCCACGACCATGGCATTCAGCCCGCCGGTCTCGGCGATCAGAGGGGTTCCCGGGGTCAGGTTTGCCGCCATGGCTTCCTGTATGCGCCGTGCGGTGTCGGTGGAGCCGGTGAAGGCGACGCCACGGATGCTGGGGTCCGAGACCAGCATGGCGCCGACGGTGCTGCCTTCACCGGGTACCAGCTGGAGGGCGGTTCGGGGCACGCCGGCCCGGTGCATCAGCCGGACGGCCCAGGCGGCAATCGCCGGTGTCGCCTCGGCGGGTTTTGCCAGCACGGCGTTGCCCGCCGCGAGCGCTGCGGCGATCTGGCCGGTGAAGATGGCAAGCGGGAAATTCCAGGGACTGATGCAGGTGAACAGGCCCCGCGCCTCCCCGCCCAGCCGCTCCGCCTCGCCGGAGTAGTACCTCAGGAAGTCCACGGCTTCGCGCAATTCGCCGACGGCGTCGGGAACCGTCTTGCCCGCCTCGGTGGCCAGCAGCGAGAAAGCCTCTCCGAAGTGCTGCTCGAAGAGATCGGCGGCCAGGCGAAGCGTGCGGGCCCGCTCCCCGACCGGGGCGGGCCAGACCCTCGCCGAGTCGAGCGCAGTGCCGACGTCCTCGCGGGATGCCCACACGACCTCGCCGATCGGCGCTCCGGTTGTGGGGTTTCGGACAATCCGGTCGCCGCCGCCGCGTGCCGGAGAGGCAAGAATCGGCCCGATGCGCCACCTCTCGGGCCGCGCCCGGCCGGACTTGATTCGCTCAAGGTCGCCGGGGTCGCTGAGATCGAAGCCTGAGGAATTGCGCCGTCCGGGAGAGAAGATTTCGGTTCCTTTCCGGATTGCGGGCTCGCCGGGACCCGGCGTGGTTCGAAGCGTCTCGAACGGGCACGCCGTCACCTCGGCAACCGGCACCGACGGGTCCGCAATCCGGTTGACGAAGGACGAGTTCGCCCCGTTTTCCAGAAGCCGGCGGACCAGATAGGCCAGAAGATCCCGATGCGCGCCCACCGGCGCGTAGATCCGGCAGCGGTGCCCGAATTCCCGATGGACGATTTCATGAACCGCTTCGCCCATGCCGTGCAGCCGCTGGAATTCGAAACAGTCTGGATCGAGACCCTGGGCCATTTCGAGAACGGCACAGATCGAATGGGCGTTGTGCGTGGCGAATTGCGGATAGAGCCGATCGGCCATGCCGAGAAGCTTGCGGGCGTTTGCGATGAAGCTGACATCCGATGCGGCCTTTCGGGTGAACACCGGAAAGTCGTCCAGGCCGTCGACCTGGGCGCGCTTGATCTCTCCGTCCCAGTAGGCTCCCTTGACCAGACGCACCATGAGGCGTCTGTCGAGGCGCGTCGCCAGTTCATGAAGGCCGTCGATGACATCGGAAGCGCGGCGGCCATAGCCCTGGACGGCGACCCCGAAGCCGTCCCAGCCGTCAAGTTTCGGGTCGGACAGGACCTTTTCGATCACGTTCAGCGAAAGGCCGAGGCGGTCGGCTTCCTCGGCATCGATGTTCAATCCCATGCCGGCCGCGGCGGCGCGCGCGGCAAGCGCGCCCAGCACCGGCACCAGCTCATCCATCACCCGTCCGGCTTTCGCGACCTCGTATCGCGGATGCAGCGCGGAGAGCTTGACCGAAATCCCGGGATTGGCGGCGATCCTGGCCGAACGGCAGGCCGAAGCGACCGCGGCGATGGCGTCGCCGTAGGCGCTTGCGTAGCGGGCGGCGTCTGCGGCCGTCATCGCCGCCTCTCCGAGCATGTCGTAGGAATAGGTATACCCGCGCGTTTCCTGCTTCGAGGCGCGCTGCATCGCGGACTCGATGTCTTCGCCGAGCACGAACTGCCGGCCCATCTCCCTCATGGCCTGGGCGACGGCCGCCCGGATGACCGGCCCGCTGAGCCTGCGGGTCGCATCGTGGAGAACGCCCGTTTCCTCGGCATCGAGCAGCCTGCCGGAAATGGAAAGGCCGCGCGTGGCGACATTCACCAGGGGGGATGGCGAATGGCCCAGATGATGGGCCCAGTCGACCGGCGCGATCTTGTCGGCAATCAGCGCATTCGTGGTTCCCATGTCGGGAACCCTGAGAAGCGACTCCGCAAGGCGCATCAGCGCAAGGCCCTCGGCGGTGGAGAGGCCGTATTCGACCAGGAACGACTCGGCCAGCCCCGGGCTCGTCTCGTGGCGTATGCGTGCGACGAGCCGGGTTGCACGCCGGACGATGCGCTCGCGCGTCTCCTTGTCAAGCGCGGCGATGCGCACGAGCTCGGCGAGGGCACCGGATTCGTCTCTTCGCTTGTTGCGATCCCATCTCGAATCGAGATCCTGCACGGGTCAGCTCCTGAAGGTCATGCCTACATGATAAGAGAGCAGGTCAGAATGGATTTCCTGTATTTTTCAATTAAGCAGTGATATAAACTATAATTTCTACATATTTCAGTGTTTGTTGATGATTCAGGGCAGAAATACCATCGAAATAGACCGTATTGACCGGGCGATCCTGCGTACGCTGTCGGCAGAGGGCCGGATTTCGATGACCGATCTTGCCGAGCGGGTCGGGCTGTCGAAAACGCCCGTGACAGCGCGTGTCCGCAGGTTGGAGTCGACGGGGGTCATCACGGGCTATACCGTACAGCTTTCGGCCGGCCGGCTCGGGCTCGAACACGTCGCGTTTGTCGAGGTCCGGCTGTCCAATACCCGGGAATCGGCGCTTTCGGCGTTCAACGCGGCAGCGAGGAAGGTTCAGGAAATCGAGGAGTGCTACATGATCGCCGGGGGATTCGACTATCTTCTCAAGGTGCGCACGCACGACATCCGGGAATATCGGCGCGTCCTGAGCGAGAGCATCACCACGCTCCCGCACGTGGCGTCGACCTCGACCTACGTGGGACTTGAGAGCGTCAAGGATCGGGGGGTTGGCCAGCCGTGAGCGGATGCCCCGCGACAACCGTCGTCAGGCCATCTGTAATCCGGCTCTCGACTGCCTCGCCAATTCGTAGGCCAGCGAGGACAGCGCCAGATCGCCGATTGCGACCGACCGGAACACGAAAGCGCACCGCTCCCCGTCGTCTACCCGGCCCTGGGTGCGGCCGGCCACCAGGGAGGACAGGTCTCCGCTGATCAAGTCCGTCGGCACCATCGGATCCGGCATCGCCGCTTCCTGCTCCATGTCGTCGATGACGATGTGCGTGAATATTCCCAGATCGGCCGATCTGAACGGCTTCGCGCAATCGGTCGAGGAGAGGAAGACCCCGGATTTTAGCCAGTCCGGATCGATGAACGGCTCGATCTCGTCGGTCATGGTCAGGGAGCTGACGATGATGTCGGCGTCCCGGACCGCTTCGCGGGGGTCCCTGCAATCCACGGACCGGAGTTGCCGGGATTCCGCGTCCCGGCACAATGCCGTCCTGTTGGGTTTTCCCCGTCCATACACGATGACCTGCTCAAGCGGAAACATGTCCGCGAACAGCCTGAGGTGGCTCCTCGCCTGCACGCCGGCGCCGATGAAGGCGACGGTTCGGCTGTCCTGCCGGGCGAGACGGCGGGCGACCACCGCGCTGGCGCCGGCCGTGCGAATCGCCGTGATCCAGTTTCCGTCCAGGACCGCAGCGGGAATTCCGGTCCGGCTGTCGAGCAGAATGATCAGTCCGTTGATCTGGGGCAGGTTCCTCGCCGTATTCTCCGGATTGAGCACGATGGATTTGACGGCGAGATAGGGGGGTTCCTGAGCCGCCGACAGGGTCGACATCATGTAGCGTCCGTCGCCGGGCTGGATCACCGACTTGGGCGTACACCAGGCCTCGCCGTCCGACTGCCGGAGGATCAGGCGCTCCATGCATTCGATCACGTTTTCGGTCGTGATGTCGAGCGACTGCAACGTGGATTCGTCAAGATAGAGCAGGGGGTTGGATGACGACATGGCTTACCGGGAGGTGGTTTGTGATGTCCGGGCTCAGGGACAGGCTGGACCGGATGCCGGTGACAATGGTCGATTTGCGTACCCCGGCATACCGAATTCATCGGCCTTCATGACGTCCCGCCTCTTGCCCGCACACGCGGAGAAACGGAACGGCTCCGCATCCGATGTTGCATGTGTGTGAGCATCGCTCATTCCATGCCTTTTCAGATTCATTGCACCCATGACGGAATTGTATTTGAAACCGCATTTACGGTTAAAGCAGATTTCTTGCAAAAATAAAGGTGACATTTAGTATTTATAAATCTGCTATTTAGAATTGCAAGGATATGCCATGGTAAGGAGTGCCAAGAAAACTCTCGAGGAATCGTGCTTTATGCGGGCCAGGATGTCGTGCCCTTCGGCGACAGGCTTTTTGCCGTGCCGCTCGACAGGCTGTGGAATTGACCCGTGCCGACGAAATGAGGCTTGGAGATTCCGGACAGAAACTCTTTCGCCAATTGGTCATCCGGCGATTTCCCTTATATACTCTGATTCA
>VYGS01000110.1 GCA_009841725.1 Gammaproteobacteria bacterium | reverse complement strand
CTGTTCAACTTCATGCCCTCGTCATAGGCATGCACATATTCGACCCCCTGAAGGAACACGAACAGGAATCCCAGGGCAACCGTGAGGAACAGTCCCTGGACGATCTGCTTGCGGTTCTGGATCTTGATCGCATGGTGGGCCCATGTGACCGTCAGTCCGGAAGTCAGGAGGATCACCGTGTTCAGGAACGGCAATGGCCACCAGCCCATGTGAAAGTCGCTTTCTCCGAGATCCGCCGGACCGTTGGTTGGCCAGATTTCCGAGTAGTCCGGCCAGAGAAGATTGTGGGTCGACAGGCCACTTCCCTCTCCAAGCAGCCAGGGCACGGAAAACTCGCGGGCATAGTAGAGCGCTCCGAAAAACGCCGCAAAGAACATGACTTCCGAAAAGATGAACCAGCACATGCCCATGCGGAACGAGGTGTCCTCCCACCTGCGGTAGGTGCCGGTCTCGCTCTCATTGACGACCGTGCTGAACCATCCGAACAGCATGATGATGAACAGGATGAAGCCGACCACCATGAACGTCGGGCCCAGCAGGTTTCCATTGAGATGGGCGGCAAATCCGCAAAACAGCATCGTCAGCGAGATGGAACCGACGAAGGGCCATTTCGCAGTCTCGGGAACATAATATTTATCCTGTATGGCTTGAGACATAGTGGGTACTCGGATTGATTCAGTTAATTCTGCTGTTTACATCGAAAAAGGTGTAGGAAAGCGTCAGCGTGTTGATGTCATCCGGCAAATCCGGATCGACCACGAACACCAGCGGCATCTGCCGGGATTCCCTGGGCTCGAACGTCTGCTGGACAAAGCAGAAGCATTCCGTCTTGTTGAAATAGCTGGCGGCCTTGGCCGGGGCGACGCTCGGCACCGCCTGGCCCGTCATGAGCCGGTCCAGCCGGTTGGTTGCCGTATAGCTCGTCGTGTACGGCTTGCCGGGAGTGACCCGCATGCTCTTGACGTCCGGATGAAAGTCCCACGGCGCATTGCGATTGAGCGCACTGATGAATTCCACCCGGACACGGCGTTCCGTGTCGGTTTCGAGCAATTCGGCCTCGGCCTGGCTGATGCTGCCGGTCTTCCCGTTCAGTCCGGTGATATCGCAGAATATGTCGTAAATCGGCACCATGAGATAGCCGAACCCGAACATGGCGATCGGAATCAGGACCAGATGCAGGATCTTAAGCCGTGGTTTCATCCGCTCTCAGGACCCGGTAACCGCCATCAGGATGAACCCGATGTAAAACAGGACGGCAATCGACGCCAGGACAATCACCGTCCACTTGACTCCTCTGTTCATGGGCCGTCACGACAACCGCTCCCGACTCGTCTACTTGACGACGGGCTGGGGCGAGAAGGTGTGATACGGCGCCGGCGAGGCAACGGTCCATTCCAGTCCGTGGGCGCCTTCCCAGACCTGGTCGGTCGCCTTCTCGCCGCCCCGGATGCACTTGACGACCACCACCAGAAGCAGAATCTGGGCAAACCCGAAACCGAAGGCGCCAATGGTCGCGACCTGGTTGAAGTCGGTGAACTGGACGGCGTAGTCGGGAATCCGGCGCGGCATGCCGGCAAGGCCGACAAAGTGCATCGGAAAGAACAGGATGTTCACGAAAATCGTGGACAGCCAGAAGTGCGCCTTTCCGAGTTTCTCGTCATACATGTTCCCGGTCCACTTCGGCAGCCAGTAATAGACGCCGCCGACAATGGCGAACACGGCCCCGGGCACCAGCACATAATGAAAGTGGGCGACCACGAAATAGGTGTCGTGATACTGGAAGTCGATCGGGGTCATGGCCAGCATCAGGCCCGAGAAGCCGCCGATCGTGAACATGATCACGAACCCGAGCGCGAACAGCATCGGGGTCTCGAAGGTCATCGCCCCCTTCCACATCGTGGAGACCCAGTTGAACACCTTGACCCCGGTCGGCACCGCGATCAGCATGGTGGAGAACATGAAGAACATCTCGCCGGCCAGGGGCATGCCGACAGTGAACATGTGGTGGGCCCAGACGATAAACGACAGGAACGCGATCGACGCGGTCGCGTAGACCATGGAGGTATAGCCGAACAGCTTCTTGCGCGAGAACGTCGGGATGATCTCCGAGACAATGCCGAACGCCGGGAGAATCAGGATGTAGACCTCCGGATGGCCGAAGAACCAGAAGATATGCTGGAACATCACCGGATCACCACCGCCGGCGGCATCGAAGAAACTGGTGCCGAAGAACTTGTCGGTCAGCAGCATGGTCACGGCGCCGGCCAGAACGGGCATGACCGCGATCAGCAGGTAGGCGGTAATGAACCAGGTCCACACGAACAGGGGCATTTTCATGTAGGTCATTCCCGGTGCGCGCAGGTTCATGATGGTGGCGATGATGTTGATCGCGCCCATGATGGAGGACACGCCGAGAATGTGGATGGAGAAGATCAGGTACGGCAGGGCGTCGCCGGTCTGAAGGACCAGCGGAGGATAGATCGTCCAGCCGGAGGCCGGGCCGCCGCCCTCCATGAACAGGGTCGACAGCATGATCGAGAAGCCGAACGGAAGAATCCAGAAACTCCAGTTGTTCATTCTCGGCAGGGCCATGTCCGGCGCGCCAACCATCATCGGCAGCATCCAGTTCGCCAGGCCCACGAATGCGGGCATGATGACCCCGAAGATCATCACCAGCGCATGCAGCGTGGTCATCTGGTTGAAGAAATGGGGATCGACAATCTGCAGTCCTGGCTGAAACAGCTCGGTCCTGATAACCAGCGCCATCAGGCCGCCGATAAAGAACATGATCAGCGAAAACCACAGGTACAGTGTGCCGATATCCTTGTGGTTGGTGGTGGTGACCCAGCGCATCAGCCCCGGAGGCGGCCCATGATCATGGTGGTCATCGTGGCTGTGATCAACTGCGTATGCGTTCATGATTGTTCCTCTTTCGCCTCTACGTCTCGTATACGTTACGTTCTTGACAAGTATATATGATGAAATCCGCCGTCGTGCCTATTGCACCCGGACCGCCTTGATCGTGGAAGGCTGGATCACGTCGCCGGTGTCGTTGCCCCACGCATTGCGCTCGTAGGTGATCACCGCCGCGAGATCGGCGTCGTTCAACTGCGCGGAAAACGCCTGCATCGCGGTTCCGGCCTTCCCGTTGAGAACGACATCGATGTGCCCGTCCAGATCGTTCAGCGACATCTCGGTGCCCACAAGAGAGGGGAACACGCCCTGAAGGCCCTGGCCGTTGGGCTGGTGGCAGGCGACGCAGTACGTCCCGTATACCTTCTCTCCGCGTGTCATCAGTTCATCCATGGCCCATTCCCGGTCGGCCGACTGGGCTTCCGCCTCGGCGGCGGCCATCTGGGCGCTGATCCAGTCGTTGTACTCCGACTCCGAGGTGGCGTGAACCACGATCGGCATGAAGCCGTGATCCCGTCCGCAGAGTTCCGCACACTGTCCCCGGTAGACGCCTTCCTCGTCGATCTTTGTCCACATCTCGTTGATGAAGCCCGGAATGGCATCCTTCTTTATCGCGAATTCCGGAACCCACCAGGCGTGTATCACGTCGCTCGCGGTCAGGACGAACCGGATCTTCTTGCCGACAGGCAGAACAAGGGGGTTGTCGACCTCCAGAAGGTAGTTGTCGACCGAATTCGGGTCGATGCCCGAATCCAGTACTGCCGCTTCACGGCTGTCGGGATGGAGGCTGCTGATGAACTTGACGCCCGAATCCAGGTATTCGTATTCCCACTTCCACTGATGCCCGGTGATCTTGACCGTGATGTCCGAGTCGGACGTGTCCTCCATTTCGATCAGCGTCTTGGCGGCCGGCACCGCCATCGTCACCAGGATCGCAAAGGGGATGACGGTCCAGACGATCTCCGCCATGGTGCTGTGACTGAACGTGGCCGGCTTGACGCCTTTCGACTTGCGGTGCTTGATCATGCTGTAGATCATCGCGCCGAACACCACCACTCCGATCCATACGCAGATCCACAACACGAACATGTGCATGTCATAGACATCACGGCTGATTTCCGTTACGCCCTCTGTGAGATTCAGCTCCCATTCCGCATGGGCGGAATGGCTCACGGCAAAAATTAACAGCCCGTACAGGGCGCACTGCATTCTATGAAGAGTATTCATTCGTATTTGATCCAGCCTTGAATCCGGTGTTCGAGTAATTTCGTATCGGCCGCCCGGTCCGGCGCACCGATAATCCGGCATGCGTGCCGCACCTTGCCTGTGCTATTCGGTGATCGGCGGCTCGCAGGGAACGACCGAGGCAACACCCGAGAAGTCGCGATAATAGCCAATTCCAATGCCGGTTACAACCTGTATGCCGTGTACCGCCGACCGGCCGCCCTGGCAACGAGGACGTCCGTCGGCATCACCGGGAGACAGCAGCGCCGCTCCTTCGAATTTCCGTCTTGCCGGCAATCCATGATGGATCAGGAATCCAGGAAGAAGGCGCGGATCAGGATTCGCGCGTAGTGGTCCAGCAGCAGGAAGACGAACAGGGCGCTGAGATAAAAGATCGAATAGCCGAAAGTCTTCATGGCGTAGCCGTCGCCTTCCGTGGTGTACAGCTTCAGCGAATAGAAGACGAATCCGGCGCCCAGCGCAAGCGCTCCGGCCAGGTAGATCGTGCCGCTCATCAGCACCAGGAACGGGATCAGGGTCACCACGACCAGCAAGACGGTATAGAGCAGCACGTGCAGCTTCGTGAGCGCCACTCCATGAGTGACCGGCAGCATCGGGACGTCCGCGTTCGCGTAGTCGTCGACCCGCTTGATCGCCAGCGCCCAGAAATGCGGAGGCGTCCAGACGAAAATGATCAGAAACAAGAGGAGCGCTTCACTGTGCAACTCGCCCGTTACCGCCGTCCAGCCCAGTACCGGCGGCGCGGCGCCGGCGGCACCGCCCAGAACGATGTTCTGCGGGGTGGTGCGCTTGAGGAACATGGAGTAGATGATCGCGTAGCCGACCATGGAGGCCAACGTGAGGACCGCGGTCAGGACGTTGACGAACGCCAGCAGCACGGCCATCGACAGAGTGACCAGGATCAGGGCGAAAATCACGGCCTGGCTGCCTCGGACCTGGCCCTGGGGAAGCGGCCGCTGACGGGTCCGTTCCATCCGGGCGTCGATTTCCTCGTCCACCCAGTGGTTGAGGGCCGCTCCGGCGGAAGCGGCGAGCCCGATGCCGATCAATCCCCAGAACCATGCCCTGAACGGAACCGCCCCCTCAGTGGACAGGAACATCCCGACCAGTGCGGTAAACAGGATCAGCATGACGACCTTCGGCTTGCACAAGTCGAGGTAGTCCCGCCATGGAAACGCGGCCTGTATCGCCGTGGTCATCCTGCGGCCTGTCCCGGTCCGGCTGGCGAGGCGTGCCGTGTGATCTGCTTGCTGATCGCCGTCGCGAGCGCCTCTCTTTCGCACCCGGTCAGGCAGCGTCCGATCTCGACCCATGTGCCCTTGCAGCCGAGCAGAAGGCGGGGGAGATACCATCGGTGCCCCGGCGGTTCGAGGCGGACCTGCACCCAGTGGACCGGGAAGGCCCAGCGCCGCCGGTTGTTTTTCTCGACATGCCGGACCACCACCTGATCGCCGGTGACGATCACCCGCTCCTTGTAGGCCGTACCGCGGGCAATCAGGTACAGGATCAGGCCGACCGCAATCACGTCGAGCACGGCAAACGGCAGGATCATCCAGTACCCGAGAACGGCGAACCGCAGCGCGATGCCGAGGCACACCACCACCAGCAGGACATACAGCAACGGCCATTGCCGGCGATTGAACGCGCTGTTCGGCCTGATGACGAAATGTACCGGGGGCTCCATGAAAGACTCGACGTCTGCAAACCGGAAATTGTACCAAAAAACGCGCCTCGGCCCGCACGGGAGCTGCCGTGGAGAATGGCCGCCCTGTCCATGCCGCCAAAGTTCCGACACGGCCGCCCATCCGTCCTATAATTGCAGGGTCGCGGCATTTGCCCGACGGCCCGACGTTCCCGCCTCGCCTGTATGGGCGGGACCCATCACGAATTCGACCGCATCGAGGACACATGGCTGAAACACTTGCGATAAAGGCCGATTTCGAGCGTTTCGACGAATGGACCGAGGCGTTCCGTCCGGGAAATCTGGAACTCGTCCACTGGGACGACCTGAAAGCCGGCCAGCCCCTGGACTATGCGCTGGTCTGGTATCCCGAGCCCGGCGCCCTGCACCGGCACCCCGGACTCAAGATCATCTTTTCGGTGGGAGCCGGGCTGGACCACCTTGTCGGCGAGAACATCCTGCCTCCCGGGATTCCGGTTGTCCGCATGGTCGAAACCGCCCTGACACTGGGCATGGCCGAATACGTCGTCTACCATGTCCTCAGGCACCACCGGTTCATGCCCCAATACGAACAGTTCCAGCGTGACCGGGCCTGGGAGGAGATTCTCCAGATCCCGGCAAACCAACGTACCGTCGGCATACTCGGGATGGGCGTACTCGGAACCGCCTGTGCACAGGCGCTGATGCCGTTCGGCTTCAGCATCATCGGCTGGAGCCGCACCGAGAAGCGTCTGGAGGGCGTGGAGCATTACCACGGCGCGGACCAGCTCGACCGCATGATCTCACGCTGTGACTACCTCGTCTGCCTGCTCCCCTACACCCGCGCCACCCGTCACATTCTGCGCAGGGAGCATCTCCGGCATCTCCCGGAGGGAGCCGTGCTGATCAACGTCGGGCGCGGCGGACTGCAGGTGGAGGACGATCTGATCGAGATGCTGGACAGCGGCCATCTCGGCGCGGCGGTACTGGATGTCTTCGAGAAAGAGCCGCTGCCGCCCGACAACCCGTTGTGGAGCCACCCCCGGGTCACGATCACCCCCCATGTCGCCAGCATGACGCTTCCCGAAACCAGCGCCCGGCACGTTCTCGCCAACATCGAGCGCTGCCGGGCCGGTCTTCCGTTGACTCACGTGGCCGACATGGCGAGGGGGTACTGAAATGCCTTGCGCCAGACCGTCCCGGTGCGCGGTCGGCGCCATCTCCCCCCGGGCCTTCCTGTCGCGACCGAAACAGGTTCGCAATGCATCTTGAATTTTGAGAACCGGAGCCTTATTCTCTAACCAATGGGCGGTCGTGCGGCCGCGGTCATTTCACCAGACGGACCGGGTCCGTCTTGCGAACCGGAGACTAAATCCATGAATCCACTGAAAAGCATTCCCGGCACGATCATTTCGGGCTTCATTCTCGCAATCATCATCGCCCTGCTGCTCTGACGCGGCAAGGATTTTTCAGAAACTCGACACCAACCCATTCTCTGGAGGAATCGCATCATGAATGCATGGTCGCTAGTTGTTTGGTTGCATGTGCTGGCAGGCATCACCTGGATCGGACTGCTCTACTACTTCAATTTTGTTCAGGTCCCGGCGTTGGTCGAAGCGGCCGGTGACAAGGACGGCCCCGGGCCGGCCGGCATCTCCAAGTACGTGGCCCCGCGCGCCCTGCTGTGGTTTCGCTGGGGAGCGGTCGCCACCTGGCTGACGGGGGCGGCGGCGCTGGAGTTCATCGGCGGGTTCACGACCCACTTTTTCGCGACAGGCGGCGTCACCGCGATCGGTGTCGGAGCATGGCTCGGAACCATCATGCTGTTCAATGTCTGGGTCCTGATCTGGCCAAACCAGAAAAAGGTTCTGGGCATCGCGGAGGCGACTCCCGAAGAAGTTGCCAAGGCCAAGAATGTGGCTCTGCTGGCATCGCGGACAAACACCATGCTGTCGATCCCGATGCTGATGTGCATGGTCGCCCACGGGCACAACCTGCCCTTCTGACGCCACTCCGGACAACCGGACCGCCCAAGGCCGTCCGGTTGTCCGTCCATGATCGATTCCATGTTCGCCTTTCTCAAGTCGGCCCGGATGCCCGAACCGGGTCAGGCGCTGCCGGACCGGGACCGGCCTGTCGAAGTTGTCGACCGGCATTTCGTCAACGGGAATCCGATCAAGGGGCCGTTCCCGTCCCGCATGGAGACCGCCCTGTTCGGCCTCGGATGCTTCTGGGGGGCGGAACGGAAATTCTGGCAGCTCGAGGGCGTCTACACGACGGCTGTCGGATATGCCGGCGGCATCACCCGGCACCCTTCCTATCAGGACGTCTGCTCCGGCCAGAGCGGGCACACGGAAGTCGTTCTGGTGGTGTACGATCCCGAATTGATCGGTTTCGAATCCCTGCTCAGGGTGTTCTGGGAATCCCACGACCCCACACAGGGCATGCGCCAGGGGAACGATATGGGCACCCAGTACCGCTCGGCCATCTATACGACCAGCGAGGCTCAGGCGCAGGCCGCGGCGGACAGCCTGAACCGCTATCAGGAAACGCTGGCGAAGTCCGGGTATGGAACCATCACGACCGAAATCGAACCGGAGAGGGAATTCTTCTACGCCGAAGACTATCACCAGCAATACCTGGCCAAGAACCCGAACGGATATTGCGGGCTGGGCGGGACAGGCATTCCCTGCAACTAGACGCCACCCGGCTCATTTCCGCCATCCCGGGCAGACATGGCACCGGATTCTACGGAGCCAGCCGGGGCAGGAACGGAATGCCCTGCGCAACCGATCCGTCGAGAACGAGATTGCGGGCCGCCAGCAGTTCACCGGCCAGATAGCGGTCCTCCACCAGAGCCGGAATCCGGTTTCGCAGCCTCGCAATCACGTTTTGCAGCAGCTTGCCGGTCTTGAGCGGGGCCCGGAACCCGATTCCCTGGGCACCGACCAGCAGTTCGATGCCGAGAATCTGGGCCAGGTTCCGGTTCATGTCCAACAATCGCCTCGCGCCGTGGCAGGCCATCGAGACATGGTCTTCCTGATTGGCGCTGGTCGGCGTCGAATCGACCGAACACGGTGCCGCCTTGTGCCTGTTTTCCGCCATCAGGGCCGCGGCCGTGATCTCGGCCACCATGAAGCCCGAATTGAGTCCCGGCTCGGGCGACAGGAAAGCCGGCAGACCGTAGTTCAGGGCCGGGTCCACCAAAGAGGCGATCCGCCGCTCCGTGATGGCGCCGATCTCCGAGACCGCCAGGGCAATCTGGTCCGCGGCAAACGCCACCGGCTCGGCATGGAAATTGCCCCCGGACAGGATTTCGCCGTCCTTTCCGACCACCAGAGGATTGTCCGTCACCGCATTGGCCTCGATCACCAGCGTGGCGGCGGCATGGCGCAACTGATCGATGCAGGCTCCCATGACCTGGGGCTGGCAGCGCAGACAGTAAGGATCCTGGACCCGGCTGTCGTTTTTCCGGTGGAACTCCCGGATTTGCGAACCCTCAAGCAGTGAGCGCAGGGCTTTTGCTGCGCCAATCTGCCCACGGTGTCCACGCAGGAGGTGGATCTCCGGTCTGAACGGGACCGTCGAAGCCATCATCGCGTCGCTGGCCATGGCCCCGGTCACCAGCGCGCAGCATGCCATGCTCCAGGCGTCCAGCACCCCCGCCAGCGCGAGAGCCGTGGACACCTGGGTTCCGTTGATGAGGCCCAGCCCCTCCTTGGGCCCAAGGCTCACGGGAGACAGGCCGGACTCCCGCAGGGCCCGGCGGGCCGTGATTTCCCGCCCGTCCACCCTGGCCCGGCCTTCGCCCATCATGGCGGCGGCGAGGTGTGCCAACGGAGCCAGGTCGCCCGACGCCCCCACAGACCCCTGATCCGGTATCACGGGCAGAATCCCCGCATTCAGCATGTCCAGAAGTTGACGGACGATGAGCCACCGCACCCCGGAGGCACCCCTGGCCAGGGAGTTGATCTTGAGCGCCATCACCAGCCGCACGACACCGTCAGGCAACGGCCCGCCCACTCCGCAGCAATGGGACATGATCAGGTTGCGCTGCAGTTTCTCGGACTCCCCGGCGTCAATCCGGGTGCTTTCCAGTTTGCCGA
>VYGS01000125.1 GCA_009841725.1 Gammaproteobacteria bacterium | reverse complement strand
CCTCTAATTTAGCAAGGTTTTTTCATTTTGAACAATTTCTAATTGTCGATCAGGGCGGTCGGGCGGAACCGTACCTTCGAGACAGTCCAGAGCGGAGGCTGTCCGGTTGGATGCAAGGGCGCAAGGCGGGTCCGCAGGGAAGGAGCCGGTTTGTCGCGGGGGATGCTGTTTGTGATTTTCGCTCTGAACCGGGCCGCGCTGACCGATTCCATTTTAAGCCGATGGGGATTGATGATTTAGGATATAATTGCCATGATTTGCCATAACTTCGCCGGTTGAACAACGATTTGCGGGTTGTTACTCTACATCTATACCAATTGCCGCCGTTCAAGTGATAAGGGATGAAGTTCCACTCATGTCTTTAGGCGCCTCAAAAGGATTCTGTTCATAAATCATGAAACGCTTGTTACCCAATGGTCTGGCCAGTTTTATTTCGAGCGACTTGGCTATTGATCTCGGAACTGCGAACACGCTCATCTATGTCAGGAAAAAGGGAATTGTCCTGGATGAGCCTTCGGTGGTGGCCATAAAGGAAAATTTTTCGGGCAACTCGAGAAGGCACATTCTTGCCGTGGGCCTGGAGGCCAAGAAGATGCTGGGCCGAACACCGGGGACCATCAAGGCCATCCGTCCCATGAAAGAGGGCGTCATTGCAAATTACAGTATCACCGAGGACATGCTCAAGTATTTCATCCGTCGCGTTCAGGACAATCGGTGGTTTTTCTCTCCGCGGATCATCATCTGTGTTCCCTGCGGATCGACTCAGGTGGAAAGACGGGCAATTCGGGAATCCGCGATCAATGCCGGAGCCCGGGAGGCGTACCTGATCGAAGAACCCGTGGCGGTGGCCATAGGGGCCAATCTCCCGGTGGCTGAGCCGACCGGCTCGATGGTGGTCGATATTGGCGGCGGCACGACCGAGATCGGTGTGCTGTCATTGGGTTCGATGGTGTATTCGAATTCGCTCAGGGTGGCAGGCGACTCCTTCGACACGTCGATCATCGAGTTCGTCAAGCGTCGCCATGGGGCTCTGGTCGGAGAGGCTACGGCAGAACGCATCAAGAAAAGCATTGGCGCGGCATGGTCCGAATCCGAGCATCAGGAGCTGGAGGTGAAGGGACGGGATATCGCCGAAGGAATGTCCCGAAGCCTGATCATCACCAGTAACGAGGTGTTTGAAGCGATCAATCCCCACATCGAAGAGATCATCCGGGCAATTCGGGCCGGACTTGAAAAGACACCGCCCGAATTGAGCGGCGATATCGGTGAGCGCGGTATTGTCATCGCCGGCGGAGGCGCCCTGATCAGGGATATCGATCGTCGTGTCATGGAAGACACCGGACTGCCGGTGGTGCTGGCCGAGGATCCGCTGACTTGCGTGGTCAGGGGATGCGGGCGGGCCTTGGAGGAGGTCGATCTGCTGAGCGATGTGTTTGCGGCCGACTACTGATTCGTTCGGGTTGCCCGGCAGTGGAACGGTCAGGGCGTCTATGGATTGAGCCTCATGCTGCGACAGCAAACTTGAATCTCTTCCGACCGTCATGCTCCGCTCCATACGGTCGGTTCTGGGTTTTTCGGCGACGAAACGGATGACGGCGATATGAACAATACC
Source organism: Gammaproteobacteria bacterium (assembly GCA_009841725.1). GTDB lineage: Bacteria > Pseudomonadota > Gammaproteobacteria > Arenicellales > Poriferihabitantaceae > Poriferihabitans. The sequence continues at coordinate 8,619 of VYGS01000125.1, read as the reverse complement.
CGGATCAACCCGTTTTATCAGTTTTGCCTGTTGTTCGTCCTGTCGGTCGGATTGATGATCCTGGACAACAAGACCAGCCTTTTCCAGCCGGTCAAGACGATCGGGTCGATTGTCCGAAGGCCGTTCGAGCTCGTAGTCGGTATCCAGGATCTGGTTCCCCAGATAGCCGAAGAATACTACGACAGCTCCGTTCTGCGGGAGAAGCACGAAAGGCTGGAGAGGGACATGGCGGTGCTCCGTGCCCACCTGCAGCGGTATGACGCCATCAAGGCCGAAAACGAAAGGCTCGGCCGGCTTCTCTCTGCTTCTGTCGAGTCGAGTGATGAATTCCTTCTGGCAAATATCGTCACTTCAAATATCGAACCGTTCAGTCACAAGATCGTAATCGATCGTGGACTTGAATCCGGTGTGTTCGTCGGACAGCCCGCCGTGTCGCCCGATGGTGTTCTCGGCCAGATCACCGAAGTCGGTTACAGGCGAAGCGTCGTGATGCTTCTGAGTGACGTTGGGCACGGTCTTCCCGTACAGGTATTGAGAAATGGTCTGTTGACAATCGCTGTCGGCACCGGCAAGCCGGATGAGATCAGGCTGCTCTATCTCGAGCTTGAGGCCGATCTTCGCATGCATGATCTGCTGGTCACGTCCGGCATGGGGAACCGGTTTCCGTCGGGCTATCACGTCGGAACGGTCACGGAGGTATTGAAGGACACAAGCCAGCCGTTCTTGAACGTTACCGTAACAACCTCGACCCGGGCGAATTACACCAAGGACGTACTGCTTTTGTGGAGATCGGCCGGCCAGGCACCCGGCGACGGGCAGGAGGCGAGCGCGCGTGGTGAATGACAAGCCCGTCGCGCATCGTTCCGATGCTGTCATCATGATTTCGTTTTTCATTGCGATCGTGCTGACCATGCTGACCTATCCCGACTCGATGCGCTACATGATTCCGAACTGGGTGCTTTTGGTGCTGTTTTACTGGTGTCTTGTTGCCCCGGATCGTGTTGGGGTGTTTACCGGATGGAGCGTCGGGCTTTTTATCGACATTCTCAATTTCACCGTTTTGGGGCAGCATGCCCTGACGCAGGCCCTTGTTGCACTGATAGCCGTCTCCGCCGCCCGGAAAATCCTGGCCTATTCGCTCTGGCAACAATGCTTTATCGTCCTGGCCCTGAGCGGACTGGCCATCGGTTTCCAGTTTTGGGTATACCGTCTCGCATACGGGAACGAATTTACACTGGTTTATTGGCAATCAGCGGTGATGGCCGCCCTGATCTGGCCGCTGATCCGGATATTGCTTGACAGGATCTGGTACCGGGGAAGTCAACGGAGCGCGTGATGCGGACATTGAACGGGTTCGAAAACGACAGTGGAGTGATTCATCTGCGCTACATGCAGGCGCTTCTTGTCATCGTCGGGCTGACCTTCCTTCTGGTTGCACGTGTCGTCTACCTGCAGATTGCCGAGCACGATCGGTTTGAATCCCTGTCTCAGGAGAATCACATTGACGAAGTGTCGCTGAAACCGGTCAGGGGGTTGATATACGATCGGCATAACGAGGTTCTGGCACGCAATGTCCGGGTCTTCAATCTTGAGGTGTTGCCCGACCGGATTCGTGACATGTCGGCATTGCTGAACGAGTTGAGCCATGCTGTGGAACTGACGCCCGACGAGATCGGGCAATTCAAGACAACGCTCAAGTCGCGCCCCTCGTTTGAACGGCAGATTCTGAAAACCAATCTGGACGAGGAGGAGGCAGCGATATTTTCAGTCAATCAGCACCGGTTCCCCGGCGTGGAATTGAATGTACATCTTCAGCGCAACTATCCTCACGGTAATCTGACGGCCCATGTCGTGGGCCATGTCGGACGAATCAGCCCGCAGGACCGCGAGACTGTCAGCCAGCGTGGCGATTACAGTGGAATCAGCCATATCGGCAAGATTGGCATCGAGTCCCATTATGAATCGATGCTCAAGGGCCAGCCTGGCCGCTCGCAGGTCGAGATGAATGCGCACGGCCGGATCATCCGGCACCTTAGCCAGACGCTGCCCGATACGGGAAGGGCACTGCATCTGAGTCTCGACATCAAGCTCCAGGAAGAAAGCATGAAGGCTCTTGAAGGATACGAAGGAGCGGTTGTGGCCATTGAGCCGAAGACCGGGGAAGTACTGGCCATGGCAAGTGTGCCGACCTTTGATCCCAACCTTTTTGTCAATGGCATTTCGAGAGCGAAATTCTCCGAGTTGAACACCTCCTCGCGCAGGCCTCTGTTCAATCGCTCCATCTACGGTCAGTATGCGCCCGGCTCGACGATCAAGGGTTTCATGTCGCTGGTTGGAATCGAAAACGGATATTCGCATGATCGAAGGGTCTTCTGTCCCGGTTGGTTCAGCCTGCCGAACAACAGTCGCCGATATCGGTGCTGGAAGAAGACCGGACACGGCTATGTCGACGGGAATTCCGCGATCGAGCAGTCTTGTGACGTCTATTACTACAACCTTGCGGTAAGGATCGGGATCGACCGGATACATGAAGGCATGAGCCGTTTCGGCTTCGGGCAGAAGACGGGGATCGACCTGCCGAACGAACGGTCCGGCCTGATGCCGTCGAGGGACTGGAAGCAAAGGGCTCGCCAGCAGTCCTGGTTTCCGGGGGATACGGTCAACGTGGGAATAGGGCAGGGCTACATGCTGATGACGCCGCTGCAGCTCGCTTCCGTGACGGCAACCCTTGCCAACCGGGGTAAATCGGTGACACCCCGGCTTCTCAGAATGACGGAAAATTCGGTCAGCCAGCAGCTTGAACCCCATATTGTCCCGGACAAGGAGAAGATCGAGTTGAAGGATGGCCGATCGTATGACGCGGTGATCGAAGGCATGCGCAGGGTGGTGTACGGAAATCGGGGGACAGCCCGCAGGCTGCAGGAGGAAATCCTTTATGACATGGCCGGAAAAACAGGAACCGCCCAGGTGGTCGGGATCGGGCAGGATGAAACCTATGACGAGGAAAGCACGCCCAAGGAGCACCGGGATCATTCGCTGTTTGTCGGGTTTGCACCGCTTCAGGATCCTCGAATCGCGATAGCCGTGATTGTCGAGCACGGTGGCAGCGGCAGCCAGGTTGCGGCTCCGATTGCGCGTCGGCTGATCGATTACTACCTGATCGAGCGCCTGAAAATGTATGCGCGACCTGAAACGCCCTCATCCGGAAAAGAGGCCTGACCGAACATGGCGGCAGATCAGAAATCCATGTTTTCAAGTCTTGACTTTCCCTTGCTCTCGGGCATTTTCATGATCTGCGGCATCGGGATGATTGCGTTGTACAGTGCGAGCGGGGAAGACGTCGACATGCTGATCAAGCACTCGGCGCGCCTCGGGTTCGCATTCCTGGCGATGTACGTCGTTTCACGGATTCCGACTTCGACCCTGTCGACACTGTCGTTGCATTTGTACTGCGCGGGACTCGTGTTGCTGGTCTTGGTACTGAGCGTCGGGATCATCGGAAAGGGGGCCCAGCGCTGGATCGATCTCGGATTCGTCCGCTTTCAACCCTCCGAAATCATGAAGATCACGGTCCCGATGATGACCGCCTGGATACTCACGAAGCATCCCCTGCCGCCCCGCAAGTTCACCCTTTCCTTGGCAGTACTGGCCGTGGCGGTTCCTTGCGTACTGATCATCCTGCAACCGGATCTCGGGACGTCGCTGCTGATTGCGGCATCCGGTTCCGTTGTGATCTTTCTGGCCGGGATCAGCTGGAAGCTGATCCTTTCTTTGGGTGTCGCCGGAGTGGTCGCCGCTCCGCTGGTCTGGAATCTGGTCCTGCACGACTACCAGAAGGAACGCATCATCACCTTGTTCGACCCCTGGTCGGATTCCCTCGGGGCCGGATATCATACGGTGCAATCGATTATCGCGATCGGTTCCGGAGGAGTCCGAGGCAAGGGCTGGCTGTCAGGAACCCAATCGCAATTGGAATTCATCCCCGAACGAAGCACGGATTTCATTTTTTCGGTCTATGGCGAGGAATTTGGCCTGGCCGGGGTGATTCTGCTTCTTGTTCTCTACCTGTTTCTGGTTGCGCGCGGGATGTGGATTGCGCTCAATATTGACGATTCGTACTCGAAACTGCTGGCAGGCGGATTATCGATCACCTTCTTTATCTACGTATTTGTTAACATCGGAATGGTTTCCGGAATCCTGCCTGTCGTCGGCGTTCCATTGCCCTTCGTCAGCTACGGCGGCACATCTATTGTGACGCTGATGATAGGATTCGGTATTCTGATGGGCATTTCCCGCAGAATAAAGCCGTATTGACATCTCCGAACGATGATGGAAACTCGAATTACTCGTTGTCTTCTTGCAGCTTTCCTGATCGCGCTGGCCCCGGTCTCTTCCGCGCTGGAAATCGACCGGTATCCCGAGCTTGAGGATCTCATCCGGACCATGGTCAGTGAAGACGGCTACCCCGAGGAAGAATTGAGGAATGTGATCGCCTCGTCGAAAATCAACCGGAAAACCCTGGAGTTGATGGACAGGCAGTGGGAGGCGCTCCCGTGGCACAAGTACCGCGAGCTGTTCATCAACCAGAGCCGGATCAACAGGGGCGTACGCTTCTGGAACAAGCATGAAGCGCTCCTGAAACGGGCGGAGGCCACATACGGAGTGCCGGCTTCGGTCATTGCCGCGATTATCGGTGTCGAAACCCATTATGGAACCCGGATGGGAAGCTCCAATGTTCTGGACAGCCTGGTTACGCTGACGGCCGCCTATCCGAGGCGGAGCAAGTTCTTCAAGAATGAACTGAGGGTATTTCTCAAGTTGACGCGTAGCGAAAGCATTGATCCGGGCTCGGTTCAGGGGTCGTTCGCCGGAGCGATCGGAATTCCGCAATTCATGCCATCGAGCTACGAGGCCTACTCCGTCGATTTCAACGACAACGGCGTCAGGGATCTGGTGAACGAGGTGGATGATGCCATCGGAAGCGTCGCCAATTATCTCAAGACGCACGGCTGGAAGCCGGGCCAGGACATCTATTCCAAGGTTGCCGGGGAGCTTCCTGAAAATGCATCGGCATTGACAGGGAAAAAGGCCATTCCGACTCATGCGATCAGCGATCTGATCAAGGCAGGCATCACTTTCAATTCACACCGGGCCAGTGAAAAAGCCGCCCTGGTCGGGCAGGAGCAGGCGAACGGAGATATCCGCTACATCGTTGTCTACAACAATCTTTATGTGATCACCCGGTATAACAACAGCATCAACTATGCGATGGCGGTGACCGAATTGTCCGAGGAACTTGAAAGGAAACGGTAGACATGACCTCTGCAGGATTGGCGCGTCTTCTCATCTGTCTCGTATTGCCCGCGGTTGCGGGTTGTGCACCCGGCCTTCCTCTGGTGACCAGTCGCACCACTTCCGCAATGCCGCCCCAACAGGCCTCGCCGGCACCGCAAGCCGAATCGGGCGGAGGCGGTTACTACAAGGACGACGGCCCCCCGAGCGACTCTGTCGACCTTGCCCGGATTCCGGATGCCGTCCCTCGTCACGAACCGCTGTCACGGACCGGGAATAATCCGTACGAGGTTTTTGGGAAGGAGTATGTTCCGCTGAAATCGGCGCGCGGCTTCGAGCAAACGGGTTTTGCCTCGTGGTACGGAAAAAAGTTTCACGGCAAACGGACATCGAGCGGCGAGCCCTACGATATGTTCGCCATGACTGCGGCGCACCCGACTTTGCCGCTTCCGACCTGGGTTCGGGTCTACAACCATGCAAACGGCCGTACCGTGGTGGTCAAGGTGAATGATCGCGGACCGTTCCTGAAAAACCGGATCATCGATCTGTCCTATGCTGCGGCAACCAAGCTCGACATCGTCAACCACGGAACATCGCGCGTCACGATCGCGGCGGTTTTCCCCGCCGAGGGAACGGGAGCAGAGCCTGGTGATTCTCAAGTCGGCGGATCGTGGCAATACTTCATACAGATCGGCGCGTATTCGCAACGTTTTAACGCTGTCAACATGCGTGACAGACTTTCGCTTTTGGGCTTCAGGGTCTATCCGGCCTCAAACTCGGATATTCCAAGTCGCAACGGGCTGTTTATCGTCAAGATCGGACCCTATGTTTCAAGGTCGGAAGCCGAGCATGCGCTGCAATCGATCCATGACAAGACAGGCCAGCGGGGCATGCTTGTCTGGCAGTGACATGATGATCCGCCGTTTGCCGATTTCCGAAACCGCGCCGAATCCGGGCAGGCGTCATCTCCTGGCTTTCCGGATCGCACTGGTTCTGACGCTTCTCGTGTGCTCCGCTGTGGGCAGGGCTGAGCTCGCCGACATGCCCGATATCATGAAGTTTCCTTCGGGACTCCCGGAAATCGGCGCCAAAAGCTGGATTCTCGCTGACTTCAATACAGGCTGGGTCCTCGGAGGCGAGAACATCGACCAGAGGATGGAGCCGGCCAGTCTGACAAAACTGATGACCAGTTACCTGGTGTTCGAGGCCTTGAAAACGGGACGGCTGAAGGAGGATGATCCCGTTTTTGTCAGCCATGCCGCATGGAAGGCCGTCGGCTCGCGAATGTATATCGAGGTCAATACGCAGGTGTCCGTGATCGATCTCCTGAAAGGGCTGATTATTCAATCGGGCAACGATGCGGCGCTGGCACTTGCCGAACATCTCGGGGGCACCGAGAAGGGGTTTGCCGAGCGCATGAACCGGAAGGCGGCAGAACTCGGCATGAGGAATACGCGGTTTCAAAACAGCAGCGGACTTCCCGAACCGGACCATTACAGCACGCTCAGGGACATGACGCTGCTTGCCATCTCCCTGATCCGGGATTTCCCCGAATACTACAAGCTGTATTCCGAACTTGAATACACCTACAACGGAATTACCCAGCAAAACCGGAATGTGCTGTTGACGAGAGACAGCGCCGTCGACGGGATCAAGACCGGATATACGCGAAACGCGGGCTATTGCCTGATCGGTACGGCAAATCGTGACGGTTTCCGCCTGGTGGCCGGCGTCATGGGTTCCAGGAGTCGGGCGGTGCGTGCCAACGAAGTGCACTCGCTGATGCGATTTGGATATTCGGTCTACGAAGGCGTCATCGCTTTCAAGTCCAATTCCCGGATTGCATCGGTGCCGTTGTGGCTGGGCCGCGAACGGGAGGCGCCAGTCGGAGTGTCCCGGAATCTCGGCATTCCCTATCCGAAAGGGACCCGGGACAAGCTGAGTGTAGCCCTCGAACTGCCTGAAGGCCTCGAGGCGCCTCTTCCGCAAGGGCAGGAGGTAGGGCATATACGGATCAAGTTTGACGGGAAAAAGGTGTACGGCGCGCCCCTTCACGTGCTGCACGATCATGCCGAAGGGCCCTGGTACAGAAAAATAATGGACCGGATCATCCGATTTGCGGTGGAGCTGTTCGATTGAACGGGAAGACGGGGGCTCGCATGGAAAACGGAAACGGTTGCCTGACAGGGCACTCGGGAGGCTTCGAATTCCCCTGCCTGATCGATGTAAAGGTCTTTCTCAAGGCTTGCGGGCACGGGGACAGTCTGGTCAGGGCCCTGTTGCTGGAGAAACTCGGGGAAAGCGAGATTCTGTCGATTTCGTGCAAGCAAAGCAGAAACGGGAACTACCACTCGTTTACCTGCCGGGTCTGGATGGTCAGCCAGGTCCGGATGAACCGGCTCTATGAACACCTGGGTTCGCAGGAACAGGTGTTGTTTGTGCTCTGATCGGGCAGGCGATGTCCGGAAAACCCATACGGCGGCCGTTGATCATCAGACGCCTGGGGTGCGTCGAATACAGGCCCGTGGCCGAAAGGATGAAAGCGTTTACCGGTGAAAGAGCCCCGGACACCTGCGACGAGGTATGGATCCTGGAGCACGAACCGGTCTACACGTCCGGAATCCGGAACGTGAGGCGGCCCGGAAAGGGCGCACCGGACATCCCGGTGGTAAAGAGCGATCGAGGCGGAGAAATGACCTATCACGGTCCCGGACAGCTTATCGCGTATTTTCTCCTAGATATCCGGCAACGGGGCATGGGCCCCAGGCTGCTGGTCGAGCAGCTGGAATCGCTCGTGATTGATGCTCTGTCGGACTACGGTCTGGTTGCCAGCCGACGGGCGGGCGCGCCCGGGGTCTATGTGGAGGGCAGAAAGATCGCCTCATTGGGACTGCATACGACGGCTTCGTATTGCTATCACGGCCTGAGCATCAATGTGCGCATGGACTTGACGCCTTTCGGTCACATCGATACGTGTGGAATTCCGGATCTTGAGGTGACCCAGCTCGCCGATCACGTCGAGGGAGTGTCCGTTGCGGATACGGCCGACAGGCTTGAGCGGCGCGTTCTGGAGCGATTTGTCGTGCAATCAGCCTGATGTCGGAGAAGCGGCCAGGATTCGGGCCTGTTCGAGCCGCTCCACGGTGCCGACGTCAATCCACAGCCCTTCGTGAACCTCGGCGCTGGCTTTTCCTTCGGCAGCAAGTGATCTGACAAGATCGCCCAGGTCTGCCGACGTGTAGGCGGTATCTCTGAACAGGGCGGTTCGGTAGATTCCGATCCCGGCGAAGGTCAGTCCGTTCTCGCCGGTGCCGAGCGGTCCCAGCA